>JBJXFO010000094.1:0-16618 GCA_046154725.1 Parvularculaceae bacterium
CGGCGGCGAGCATTCCGTATACCCGAATTCCTCCGTATGCGTGTCGAGCATCAGATTGCCGAGCGCGCGCTCCATTCGCGCGAGCGCGCCGGAGAGCAGCACGAAGCGCGCGCCGGACATTTTCGCGGCGGTCTCGAAATCCATAAGGCCCAGCGCTTCGCCGATGTCGAAATGCTCGCGCGCGGTGTTGAGGCGGCGCGGCTCACCCCATCGGCGCGCCTCGACATTGCCGTGCTCGTCCTTGCCGTCCGGAACATCGTCGGCGGGAAGGTTGGGAATTGCCGCGAGGATATCGTCGAGCCGCTTTTTCTCCGCCGCTTCCTCGGCCTCAAGGCGCGGCATGTCCGCCTTGATCGCCTCGACCTCGGCCATCAGACGCGCGGCTTCCGCCTCGTCTTTTCGGCCCTTGGCGGCGCCGATTGCTTTTGACGCCGCATTGCGCCGCGTCTGTAGCTCCTGAAGCTGCGTCGTCAGGCCCCGCACCCGCTCGTCAAGCGCCAGAATTTCGGCCGAACGGGGCGCGAGGCCCCGGCGGGCAAGGCCCTTGTCGAAGGCGTCGGGGGTCTCACGGATGAAGCGGATATCGTGCATGGACGCGACGTATAGTCAGAGTTTGCGGGCGCGCAATGGCGCTCTAGGCCGCCGCTTCCTCACTCACAGGCCGGGCCTTCTTCTCCGCCATGCGCACCGAAATCACCGAAATCTCGTAGAGCGCGATGATGCACAGCCCGAGCACGATCTGGCTGAACGGGTCCGGCGGGGTGAGGACCGCTGCGACAATGAAGATGCCAACGATCGCATAGCGCCGATACGTCACCAGCATCGCCGAGGTGACGACACCTGCGCGCGCCAGCAAGGTCAACACGACGGGAAGCTGGAACGAGAAGCCGAACGTCAAGATCAGCGTCGTGATCAGCGACAGGTAATCGCCGACGCGGGTCAAGAGTTCAAATCGCGCCGGGTCGCCGGTTTGCGGCCCTTGCGCCTCAAAGCCCACCGCAAAGCTCATGATGAACGGCATCATGACGAAATAAACGAGGCTCGCGCCGAGTATAAAAAGCACCGGCATGGCGATCAGGAACGGCGCCGCCGCCTTTTTCTCACGCTTGTAGAGACCCGGCGCGATGAACCCGTAGACCTGCCAGGCAATCACCGGAAACGCGACGACGATCGCGGCGAACACCGCGAGGCGCACTTGCGTGAAGAAGAATTCGAGCGGCGCGAAATAGAGCGTCGGCTCCTTGCCGTCGCTGACGGTCTTCACCGCTTCGACAAACGGAATGACGAGCAGGTTGAAGATCTGCTTGGAGAAAAAGAAACATCCCGCAAACGCAATCGCTATCGCGGCGAGGCAAATGATGAGGCGCGTGCGCAATTCGGTCAGATGGTCGAGCAACGGCGCCGACGATGCGGCAACTTCGTCGGGCTCTTCTTCCGGCGCGGGATTGGGGTTTTTCGCCGGCAGGGTCACGGCCGGCTGGCCTCGTCCGCCGCCTCGCGCACGGTCGCCTCCACGGGCTTTAGCGCGGCATCGACCTCGCGCCTGACTTCAGCGACCGGATTGTTGCGCTTGAGCGCCTCGATCTCACGGCGCATGTCGTCAAGCTCGCTTTCGCGCGCCATCTGGTTGAAGGCGGCGGTAAACTCGCCCGCCATGCGCCGGGCCTGCGCCGCGAACTGGCCCGCCATGCGCATCAGGCGCGGCAACTCCTTCGGGCCAACAACGAGCAGCGCGACCACGGCGATTACGACGATTTCAAAAAAACCGACCTGAGGGGTCAGGTTCATGGCGCCCTCACTCCTGCAGCAGCGCCGCCGCCGCCCGCTTAATGAACGCCGTCTTTGGTCTTGGCTGCGGCGTCGACAGTGGTCTTGGAGTGATCCTCAACTTTCGGATCCTCTTCGCTAAGACCCTTGCGGAAGGCTTTGATTCCCTTCGCGAAGTCACCCATCAACTGCGAGATCTTCCCGCCGCCGCCAAAGAGCAACAGCGCCAGTACGACAATGATCAGAATCTGCCAGGGTCCGACGGCCATAAGCGGCCTCCTTCAACGTTAGCATCTATCTAGGGCTGGCGCCGCGATAGCGCAAACCCTTGAAGCGACGTCACACCGGCTCTTCTGGCTGGAAATCGGTTACGAATTCAACCTCGCTGTCGATATTAACGATATCATCGTCATCGCCATTGTCGGCCGGGCTCGGCACGATAAAGCCCGCCGGCAGGCGCGCATCGAGGAGGCCCGCCGCCTTGAGGTCAGCCATGCCCGGCAAATCACTGACGCTTTCAAGGTTAAAATGCTGAAGAAACGCTTCTGTCGTCCCGTAAAGGATCGGCCGGCCCGGCGCCGATTTCCGGCGGCCGCGCATTCGCACCCAGCCGATCTCCATCAATTGGTCGAGCGATCCCGGCGACACCGCAACGCCGCGCACGTCTTCAATGTCGGCGCGCGTTGAGGGTTGATGATAGGCGATGATCGCCAGCGTCTCGAGCGCCGCTCTGGTCAGTTTGCGCGGCTCGATCTTTTCCTTCTCGAGGACATGCGCCACATCGGGCGCCGTGATGAAGCGGTATTTGCCCGAGGCTTTGGACAAAATGACGCCGCGGTTTTCATATTGCTGGCGCAGCGTTTCGATCAAGGTTGCGACCTCGGCATGCGCCGGCAGGCGCGCGGCGATCGCTTCTTCGTCAAGCGGTTCGGCGGCGGCGAAAAGCAGCGCCTCGGCCATCCTCAGATGCTCGGCCATTTCCCGCGCGGTCGGCTGCGACGTCAACGGCGCGGCATCGGCGTCCTGATCGTCCGCCGTTTGATCGGTCATGGGTTGATCGGTCATGGCGGCCAATTCCCCGGCGAGCGCGTCCTGCGCTTCCCGCGCCGACAGCGTTTCAAGACCGCGCGCGCGCTCCGGCGGGGCGGGACCATCGACAGCATCCTCGAACGGCGTGTCATCCATCGGCGCCATGGCGGTCTCCTGTGTCCCGAGTTCCGGCATTTGGTCTGGCATTGGGTCCGTCCTTGCGCTGACGGACATAAATCGGCTCAAACATGCCAAGCTGGCGGATTTCAAGCGCGCCGTTCTTGGCGAATTCAAGCGCCGCATTAAACGAACTTGCAACGACGGACGCCGGCGGCGCGTCGATCCTCGCGTCGGGGGCAAGCGCACCCAGCAATGTCCATTCTGGAATTGACCCAAGGAGACGGGCAATGCGCGCCCGCGCGTCCTCGATCGAGTAGACGCGCGGCGTTTCGATCTTGTAGGTGCGATCGACTGCCGCAACGCGTTGGCGCGCATAAGCTTGCAAAAGCTCGAACAATTCCGCCTGCCACAAGGGCGAGCGCAAGACGCGCACGCCTTCGGGCGCGCCCCGCCCGTGAAAATCGACCCCGAACTGCGGCAGGTTCAACAAGCTCATCGACGCTTTGCGCATCGCCTCGAGGCGTTGCAGCTGAAAGGCAAGGCGCGCGGCCATCTCGTCCGCCGTCGGCTCGCCCGCGCTGTCGCTGGGCGCCGGGATCAGCAATTTGGATTTCAGATATGTCAGCCACGACGCCATCACGAGATAGTCGGCGGCCAGTTCAAGGCTCTTGGCGCGCGCCGCCGCAATGAAATCGAGATATTGATCGACAAGGCGGATCATCGAAATCTTGCGGATATCGACGCGCTGCGTCCGCGCGAGATCGAGCAGCACATCGAGCGGGCCCGCATATCCGTCAAGATTGACGATCAGCGCGTCCATATCCACGGTTGGCGCGAATCGGATTGGCGCGTCGAAGGCGTCTTCGGCGGGTGCTGTCGGCGGGACCGCGTTTGTCATGACGGTTGAGCCCAAAAGAGGCGAGTCCCACCTCCCGCTTGCGGCAGGGCTAGAGCAGATGAAACTGAACCCTCTCCCGCTTGCGGGAGAGGGCAGGGTGAGGGGGCGTCAACATGTACCGATCTCTCAGTATACGCCCTCTCACCCCCGGCCCCTCTCCCGCGAGCGGGAAAGGGGAGAAGGCGCAGGTTGATCTGCGATAGCCCTGCCCCTTGCGGGCAGGTTGGGCGAACCCCAGACTGACTGTGCGTTTGAACTGCCATCACCACATTCCTAGAGGGCGATTCTCGCCTCTTGTGGACATCACGCGACCAGCGCCGGGGCGATCATTGCCGCGAGCCGCTCATAGTCGCGGGAGGTTTCCGCGCGCAAGACCGGGCCTCGCCGCCGCGCCAGCGCTGCGTCCGCCCTCGCCTGCGCCGCGCCAGCAAGCTGACCTGCCGCGTTTGCCGCCTCGATCTTTTCCTCGAACGAGAAATTGCACGCGCAGGCAATATCAACGCCCGCGGCAAGGCATCGCGACACCCGTTCGCCAACCGGGCCGCCAAGCGCCTTCATCTTCAGATCGTCCGAGACGAGAAGGCCGTCAAAACCGATCTCGCCGCGGATAACGCCGTCAATAATCGTTTTCGACATGGTGCCGCACCGCTCCTTGTCATAGGCCTCGTAGACGACATGCGCGGTCATGCCGATTGGCGCATGGCGAAGCGTGCGGAACGGCGCGAAATCCACCGCGCGCAGCGCTTCTCTTGATGTGGCAACGCGCGGCAGATCGTGATGACTGTCAACCGTGGCGCGCCCATGGCCCGGCATATGCTTGATGACGGGCAACGCCCCGCCGTCTATCAAGCCTTCAATCACAGCGCGGCCAAGCGCGGTCACGATCTCAGTTTCGTCGGCAAGCGCACGGTCGCCAATAACGGCCTTGTCGGCGTCGGGCTGGCGCACATCGAGCATCGGCACGCAATCGACATCGACGCCGAGGTCGGAAACAAGCCGGCCAAGGAGGAAAGCGTTCAGCCGCGCGGCGGCTATCGCTTGCTCGGGGTTCACTCGCCATAGCGCGCCGAATACGGCCATTGGCGGGTGCGCGGGAAAGGTTGGCGTCTTCATGCGCGCCACGCGTCCGCCTTCCTGGTCGATAAACACTGGCGCGTTGCGGCCAACTGTCTCGCGTAGCTCCGAGCACAGCGCGCGCACATCCTCCGCGCTCTGACAATGGCGCGCAAAGAGGATGAAGCCCCACGGATCGGCGTCACGAAACAGCGCGCGCTCATCCGACGTCGGCCGCGCGCTTTCGCAGTCCAGGATGAGCGCGGCCGGCATCGCGGTCCTATTTCGCCTTGATCAGGCAGTCGGTCCCGCGTTCTTTGAGGCCCGCGCAATAAGTCTTGGCCTGATCCGCCGACGCAAACGGCCCGACGCGCAAGCGGTAGTAAACGCCCTTCGCGCCGAGATCGGCAACCTCGACATCCTTGGCTTTGCCATCCAGATAGGCGCCATACTTGCCCCCCATCGACGACCAGACGCCATCGGCCTCAGCCGCGCTGCGGAACGCGCCAACCTGTACGAGATGCGAGCCGGAGAGCGCATTGTCGGAGCCGGCAGCAACGGGCGCGGCAGCAACGGGCGCGGGCTTTGAAATGCTGGCCTGCGTCGGCGCCGTCGCTGGCTTCTGCTCGATCTTTTCGGCCGGTTTCGGCGTTGCCGCCGCGACAACAGGCTCCTTTGCCAGCGCAGCATCGGCTTTGGCGAGCGCGGCAATCCGGTCAGCGACCGCATCGTCGGCGACACCTTCGCCCGCAGCAATAGCGCCAATCGGATCGGCGCTGTCACGCACGACGGGCTCTTCCGGAACCGCCGCGATGACCTCAACCGGATCGCTTGCCGCGCCGCCGAGGCTGTCATAGACCTCGCGTCCAACGCCGGGCGCTGCCCCGTTCGCAGCATCGGCAATTTGATTTTCGACCTTGAGGGGCTCGGGATCGGCCGTCACGTAAGGCGCGCCGGAACGCTCCTCGCCGGTCCTGACGCCGTATTGATAGGCAATCCACACGACCGAGGCGAGCGCGCCCAGCATGACGATGCCCATCAGCAGAACCACGAGCCCTGACAAGCCGCGCTCGTCTTCGCCGCCGTCCTCGTCAAAATCTTCAAGGTCGTCGATCTCGTCGTTAAACGCGGCGGCCGAAGTTGCACTAATCTGGGCGGTCATGGGACGTCTCCTTGAGCGGGCCTTGCGCGCTGTTCTGCGCGGGTGGCCGCTGCGCCGATGGCGCGGGTCTGCAGCGAATCAACTCTGGCCTGAGACCTTACCACTCGCGACCCTGAAGATTGAACACGTATGCACCTGATAAGGGCTGATTCTGGGGAAAATTAGGCAGAATTCATGCTGGCGCGGCGATTTAGCTGAGCAGCGGCCCTGCGCCGAACAGGCGCTCATGCTCCCGGATTGCATAGCGGTCGGTCATGCCGGCGATGTAGTCGCAAACGCTGCGCGCCAAAACCGCGCGATCGTTCGCCGCGCGATCGGTATCGACCCGCCATTGGGGGGGGAGCGTTTCAGGCTCCTCCAGAAAGACATCGAACAGCGCGCGGACGATGCGTTTGGCGCCGCTGCGCGCGCGGTTGACCTTGTAATGGCGGTAGACGTTCTCGAACAAGAAGGCGCGCAAGGCTGTCACTTGCGTCTGCATCGGCTCCGAAAAATCAACAGTCTGGCGCCCGGCATGGCGCACCGCATCGGCGTCCTTCGGCGCAAGATCGATGAGGCGCGCCGCCGTATCGCGCATCACATCCTCGACCATCGCGCCGATCAGGTCCGAAACGGCTTCGGCGATCAGAATCTCGCGCGGCGCGTTCGGGTATTCCTTGGCGACACGGTGGAGGGCCGGGCCGACCAGCGGCAGATCGCGCGCCGCCTCGAACGGGAACAGCCCGGCGCGCAAGCCGTCATCGACGTCGTGATTATTGTAGGCGATATCGTCAGCAATCGCCGCGACTTGCGCTTCCAGCCCCGCATGCGTGCCCAGCCAGAGGTCGTGCGCCTTCGCATATTCGGCAATTGCCGCCGGCAGCGCCTCTTTTTTGCGCGCATTTGGCCCCGTTAACGGGCCATTATGCTTGACCGCGCCCTCCAGCGTCTCCCAGGCGAGATTGAGACCGTCGAAGGCGGCGTGGCGGCGCTCGAGTTTCGTCAGGAGACGGAGCGTTTGCGCGTTATGGTCGAAGCCGCCGAACGGGGCCATGCACTCTTTCAGCACGTCCTCGCCCGTGTGCCCGAACGGCGGATGGCCAAGATCGTGCGCGAGCGCGACGCATTCTGCGAGGTCTTCGTCGAGCCTCAACGTGCGCGCAATCGAGCGCGAGATTTGCGCGACTTCAAGGCTATGGCTGAGGCGCGTGCGGTAGTGGTCGCCCTCGTGATAAATGAAAACCTGCGTCTTGTGCTTCAGGCGCCGGAACGCGACCGAATGGATGACGCGGTCGCGGTCCCGCTGAAAGGCCGTGCGCGTTATGCTCTCGGCCTCCGGGTGAAGCCGCCCGCGCGAGCGTTCGGCCCTGGCGGCATAGGGCGCGAGCGGCGCCGGAAAGGCGAGCGAGGGTGTCATAGCCTTGCGGCTTATCACCGGTCGCCGGCTTTTGTCGCGCCCATTGCCTGGGCAGGTCCTCGATCGTGTTGAACGCGGCCGACCCCGATGCGGCGAGCGCCCTGACGAGTTCGGGCGCGCGCGCCACCTCTCGCGCATGATCGGCAAAGGCGTGCGCCGGCGCCCAACCCGGTCCCTCGCCGGTCAGGTCGCACCCGCGCCCAGCCCCGCGGAAATCGCAAGGCCTTGAAGGCCTTCCCGAAGCGCCCGGCTATGCCTATTTAGGGGAAATGTCAGAAACGCTCGAAGCCCTGCCCGTTATCCTTTCCGACCGCGCCGCGCGCCGGATCGCGCAGGTGCTCGCCAAGGAGCCGGCCGGCGCCATGCTGCGCGTCGCTGTCAACGGCGGCGGCTGCTCGGGTTTCCAGTACGAGTTCGCGATCACCCAAACGCGCAACGCCGACGATCTTGCGATCGAAAAGTCCGGCGTCGCTGTTCTCATTGACGAGGTATCGCTCGGATTTCTGGCGGGCTCGGAAATCGACTACGCCGATGAATTGATCGGCGCAGCGTTCAAAATCAAGAACCCGAATGCAACCGCGTCATGCGGGTGCGGGACAAGCTTTTCGGTTTAGGGGGCCTCAGTCGAGCGCCGTCACGACGTTCGACCCTTCCGCGACAAGCTCGGCGCCGGTTTTCCAGATATCGCGGCCTTTCCAGTTCTCGCGCAATTTCTCGCGCCAGGCGGGATCCATCGCCGACCGGCCGAAATAGCGCTCGAAGTACCGCTCGGCGTCCATGCGCTGCTCGAAGGCGGGCGTCTTCGCTTTTTCATCGGTGAAAAAATCGACACTTGCGGGCTCGTGAAACATGAATTGCGCGTCCGCCGCGGCAAGCCGTTTCTCGCCGGCGAGAAAGATTGGCACGCACATGGACGCGCAAGTCGCGCCCGCCGCAACGCGCGTGTCAACCTGATGCGTCCGCTTCATGCGCTCGATTTCATCGATAACAGCGCGCCCTTCGGTGAGCGCGCCGCCCGGCGAGTGAAGGTCGATGACGATGCGGCCGGTCTTTTCCTTCGACGCCTCAAACGCCTCCCGGAAGCGATGCGCCATTGGCGCTTCGACAGCTTCGGTCCACGCAAGGACTACGGCGCCCTCCTCCTCCGTTAACTCCAGCGCCGACCCCTGTTCATAGATTTGCCGCCCGCTTCGCCACGCGAAAAAGCCAAGCGCGGCAAAGAGCGCCAGCGTCAGCGCAAAGCGCGCACGATTTTTAAGGTCCCCGTTCATATGCGCGCGATGATTGACCGGACGCGGCGCGTTGCGAAAGATGGCGGCATGAAAAAAACGGCCTCCGACCTCATCAAATCGAGGATTTCGACGCGCGCCTTTCTGCCCGACCCTGTGCCGGACGCGGAAATCCGCGCTATTCTCGACATTGCGCGATTTGCGCCGTCTGGCGGCAATTTGCAGCCGTGGAAAATGCATGTCGTGACCGGCGCCGCCCGCGACAGGCTCGTTCAATCGGTAAAGGAGGCAATCAACGCCAATCCATTCGCCG
The DNA here is from genome assembly GCA_046154725.1 of Parvularculaceae bacterium. Taxonomy (GTDB): domain Bacteria; phylum Pseudomonadota; class Alphaproteobacteria; order Caulobacterales; family Parvularculaceae; genus Amphiplicatus. The sequence goes on from JBJXFO010000094.1 coordinate 8,968, forward strand.
ATGAAGCCGAGTTAAAAATCTATCCCGAGGCGCTTTGGGAGCCGCACCGGTCGCGCCGGTTCGCGATTGGCGAAGCGATGTATGCCCGCCTTGGCGTGCCGCGCGAGGACAAGATGGCGCGCTTGTTGTGGCTGCAAAAAAACTTCGACTTCTTCGGCGCGCCCGTCGGACTTTTCTTTACGCTCGACCGGCGCTTCGACAAAGGGCAATGGGCCCATCTCGGCATGTTGATGCAGTCAATCGCGATCGTCGCCGAGGATCGCGGCCTTGCCAGTTGCATGCAGGAGGCGTGGGCAACGCGCGCAAAGACGGTCTCGGCGCTGCTCGGCATTCCGCCTACGGAACAGCTGTATTGCGGCATGGCGATCGGCTATGCCGACCCGCAAGCGCCAGTAAACGGATTGCGCTCCGAACGCGCGCCGCTGGAGGAATTTGTCGTCTTTCATACAGAGTAAGCGCCTCTCGTCAGCGCTTTCGAACGCTGATATGCAAAGCCTTCAAAGCCTTGCGGAGCCCATGCAGACGCCAATCGCCGCCACTGCCAGCATCACCGTTGCCGCCTTACCCGCCACAACGCTGGCGGCGGCGCTGGCGATTGATCCGGTATCGACCGTCCTGACGCGCGGGATCATACCCGGCGTGCGGTCCGTTAAAGGCCAGACCGGGCCTTGGTCATCGCCTGGGCAGACGCGGACGCTGACCCTCACCGACGGCTCTACGGTCGAGGAAACTCTCGTCGCTCTGCACGCGGACGGGTATAGCTACCGGATTGCAAAATTTTCTGGGCTATTCCGCTTCATTGTCGCTGAAGCGAATGCCCGCTTTGATGTTGCAGCCCATGCCGGCGGCTCGACGCTGACATGGACCTATGCGTTTACCCCCAAGGGCGCGATGGCGGCGGCGATCTTGTCATTTCTCGTCGACAGTCAGTGGAACGGGTTCATGGACGCGGCGCTCTCGCGCCTCAAACCAGCCATCGAGCGCGCATGAAAATCGCCAGCTTCAATGTCAATTCGATCAATGCGCGTCTGCCGCGCATCACCGACTGGTTCGACCGCGCGAGGCCGGACGTCTGCGTGTTGCAGGAGATCAAATGCGTCGACGAGAAATTCCCGTCCGCCGAATTCGAGGACCGCGGCTACACTGTTCATGTGCATGGGCAGAAAACCTATAACGGCGTCGCGCTACTGTCGAAATGGCCGGTCGATGACCTGCGCCGGGGCTTGCCTGGCGGCGAGGGCGACGAACAGGCGCGGTACATCGAAGCGTTTGTGACGCCGGCAGGCGCCGCCCCGGTTCGCGTCGCCGGCCTTTATGCGCCGAACGGCAATCCGGCGCCGGGGCCGAAATATGACTATAAACTGGGCTGGCTGAAACGGCTGAAGGCGCACGCGATCGAGCTCCTTTCTCACGAAGAGGCGCTTGTGCTCGCCGGCGATTTCAATGTCATTCCGCAGGCGGAGGATGTTCACAACCCCGCCGCATGGGCCAATGACGCGCTTTTCCTCCCGTCCTCGCGCGCGGCCTATCGCGAGATCGTCAATCTCGGGTTCACCGACGCGATCCGGCAGGTCAATCCGGCGAAAACACTCTACACGTTCTGGGACTACCAGGCCGGCGCGTGGGAAAAAGACAACGGCATCCGCATCGATCACTTGCTGCTGTCGCCGCAAGCCGCCGACCGGTTGAAGGATGCTGGCGTAGACCGGGGCGAGCGCGGCCGGGAAAAGCCGTCAGACCATGTTCCGGTGTGGGTGGAGCTTGCCTGAAGCGGGGCGCGACCGGAAAGCTCTGCATGCGGATACCTTTTTTGGAGATTGCAGTTGCCAGGGCGAGGTCGCCGATGGGGAACTTGGTCCCAACAAAAAAGGCGTCATCCACGGGCTCGTCCTGTGGATCTCAGGTAAAGGGCGCCGGCGCCTTGGGGCTTGGGGTCCACGGGACGAGCCCGTGGACGACGGTGGGGGCGGGTTGGCGCGAAAAATGCTGAAATAATTTTGCGCGCGGTCTGCGAACTTGCCCCCAAATTGAACAACGCCATCGCGCATCCCAAAAACACGAGCCGAAAACACCAACCCCTTCAGCGCCCTAGATGGTTAATGCGCGGGTCCCACGAGTTATCCCCCACCTCATCCCCCACCTTATCCCACCCCTTGCGCGAGGCTTTATGGTGGTGCGCTGGCATTTTGCACGGGAGCCAACTGGATGGACATGAAAGTTGAAGCGAATACCGGCCAGCGGCGCGGACTTTTCGCGCAAGAGGCGAGTGCGGAGAGTGCGGAAAAAAACGCTGGACCCCGCGTCAATCCCCGCTTTGTGCTGAGCGCGCAACGCCGCTTTGTCCGCCGCGTCCGCAGTGTCCGCACTCTTGCCGGCGCCGTTTTAACCCCAAGTTGCGCCGCTCGCGCATCAGAAGCGAAGGCATCTTGATCGCGTTTTCCATCCGCGACGCCGCCAAACGCGCGGCGCGACAGCGTCTGTCTCCAGCGGACTTAGACGCATGCGCGCGGCGCGTGTAGACAGGAATTCTATGGCCAATCTCATCACCTTGTCGCGCATCGCGCTGATCATTCCTTTCACGGCGATGTTCTTCATCGCCGCGCCATGGGCGATGACGGCGGCGCTCGTCATTTTCCTGATCGCCGCATCGACCGATTTTCTCGATGGCTATATCGCCCGCGCCCGCGGAGAAGTTTCGGCGCTTGGCGCGGCGCTTGATCCGCTGGCGGACAAGCTGCTCGTAGCGGCCGCGCTTGTCCTCCTCATCCGCAACGGCGTCATCGCGGGCGCGGGCGTTGTTGCCGCGCTGACCATCATCCTGCGCGAGTTGATGGTTGGCGGCCTCCGGGAAGCGGTCGCGCAGGCGGGCGGCGCGTTGCCGGTGACCCAGCTCGCCAAAGGCAAGACCGCCGCGCAATTGATTGCCGTCGGGCTCCTGCTCGGGGCCGCCCCCGGGGGCGCCCTTGGCGGACTGATCGGCGAGGCGGCGCGGCCATTGGCGTCCGGCGTCTTCTGGCTGGCGACGATCCTTACCTTCTGGACCGGCGCGCATTACGCTCGGCAGGCGTTCGCGTTGCTGCGCGCCGACGCGCGCGCGAAAGACGGGAAAGTCGGCCGGCTGTCATGAAGAATGCCCCGAAAGTTCAGGAGAAAGCCGCCCACATTCTCGTCGTCGACGATGACGACCGGATCCGCGCCCTGTTGAAGCGGTACCTGACCGAGAATGGCTACCGCACCTCCGTAGCCCGGGACGGCGCCGAGGCGCGCGAGCTGTTAGGCTCGGTCGAGTTCGATCTCCTCATCCTCGATGTCATGATGCCGGGATTGTCAGGGTTTGACCTAACCGAAAAAATTCGCGCCGCGTCGAACGTCCCGATCCTCCTCCTGACCGCGCGCGGTCTGCCGGAAGATCGCATCACCGGTTTTGAACGCGGCGCCGATGATTACCTCTCCAAACCCTTCGAGCCGCGCGAATTGTTGCTGCGCATTGCCGCGCTGTTGCGCCGCGCGCAGCCGGTCAAGCGCGACCGTCAGGTGTTGCAGTTCGGCGCCGCGACGTTCGAGCCCGGCCGGGGCGAATTGCGCCGCGGCGGCGAGCTCGTGAAGCTGACCGCGGGCGAGCTAGCGCTTCTTCGGGTGCTGGCCGCCAAGCCCGGCGAAGCGGTTTCGCGCACCGCGCTTTCCGAGCAGACCGCAACGCCAATGGAACGCTCGATCGACGTGCAGATCACGCGCATCCGCAAAAAGATCGAAGACGATCCGCGCACGCCGATCTATCTGCAGACTGTTCGCGGGATCGGCTACATGCTGATCCCCGACTGAGCAATGTTCAAGCGCCTCCTGCCCAAGAGCCTATACGGCCGCGTCGCCCTGATCGTCATTCTGCCGATCTTTTTGATGCAGTCCGTCATCACCTATGTTTTCTTCGACCGCCATTGGGACACGGTGACGGCAAACCAGTCCGCCAATGTGGCGGGAGAAATCAGGCTGCTGACGCGGCTTTATGAACAGGCAAAAACACCGGAAGAGCGACGCGCGGTTGAAACCATGGCGTATGAAGACCTCGACGTCTCGACGCGCTATCAGCCGGGCAAGGCGCTGCCCCAACGCAACAAGCTGTCGCCCTTCAACCTCTATAACGCGACGTTGAACCGGCAATTGAGCGAAGAGCTGCAGCGCGACTTCTGGTTCGATACCAAGAGCTGGCCTGGCTATGTCGAGATCCGCGTACAGTTTGGCGATGGCTATCTCGTGTTTCTGCCGCTGCGCGATCGCGTCTTTGCAACGACCGGCCCGGTTTTTGTGCTGTGGCTGATCGGCACATCGCTGCTGCTTGGATCGATCGCGATCGTTTTCCTGCGCAATCAGGTGCGTTCAATCCTCAAGCTCGCAACCGCCGCCGAAGCGTTCGGACGCGGCCGCGACATTCCGGAGTTCCGCCCCTCTGGCGCAACGGAAGTGCGCCGGGCGGGGCGCGCCTTCATCGCCATGCGCGAGCGCATCAAGCGCTATCTCGGTCAGCGCACGACGATGCTCGCCGGCGTCAGTCACGACCTCAGAACGCCGCTGACGCGCATGAAACTTTCGCTGGAGCTGTTGCCGCCGAGCGAGGATGTCGAAGAATTGCGCCGCGATGTCGATGAGATGGAAAAAATGGTGCAGTCTTATCTTGAATTCGCGTCGGACCTTGCCGCGACCGAAGAAGCGGTCACATTCGATGCGGGCGCGCTCGTGCGCGAAGTTGCTGGCGGCGCTGACCCGGCCGGCGCCCGCATAACGATTGATGCGCCAGCAGGCGTGATGATCGAGGCGCGGCGCGACGCGATGAAACGCGCCCTCTCCAACCTTGTCGGCAACGGCCTCAAATATGCGAATAGTGTTGTCGTGTCGCTGCGCCTCGCGGGCGGTTATATTGAGGTCGTCGTCGATGACGACGGGCCGGGCATACCCGAGGACAAACACGCTGACGTTTTCAAGCCGTTCTTTCGCCTTGACGAAGCGCGCAACCAGCAGGTTGCCGGCGTCGGCCTTGGCCTTTCGGTTGTGCGCGACGTGGCGCGCAGCCATGGCGGCGATGCAACGCTTGCAAAATCGCCAGCGGGCGGCTTGCGCGCAACATTCCGCGTCCCGGCATGAACCGTCATGTTTAGCCGGTCAGGACATCAACTCTTGCGCGCGCCGGAACGCGGCCCTGGCCGCCGCTTTCATCAGTGTGCGAAGTGTGTGAGCATCCCCGTCGAGAACCTTGATCGCCGCTTCGGTTGTGCCGCCGGGCGAGGTGACCGACATGCGCAGAGCCGCGCTGCTCCGCTGATCGGCACTGACGATCGCCCCGGCGCCGGCAAGCGTCTGACGCGCAAGAAGCGCCGCGGCGCCGGCGGGAAGTCCAAGATCGAGCGCCGCTTCTTCGAGGGCTTCCGCCATCAAAAAGAAATAGGCCGGGCCCGAACCCGAGATTGCCGTGACAGCGTCGAGGGCCGCTTCACTCTCGACAAAAACCGCCGCCCCGACCGCCTCCATAAGGACGCGCGCCAGGGCGCGGTCGAACTCACTGAGACCGGCGGGCGCATAAAGCCCGGCAACGCCAGCCCCGGCCATCGACGGCAGATTAGGCATCGCCCGCACGACGCGCGCCGCGCCGCCGAGTGCTGCCGAAACCGCCGCGGCGCTTTTGCCGGCAAGGATCGAGACAACCAGCGCACGGGCGGCAATCGCCGAATAAACGCCGGCCTGCTCCAGCGCTTGCGGCTTGATCGCCAAGATCAGAACGTCGAACTCGACTGGGTCATACGGATTGAGCGGGACCCCGCTTTCGTTGGCGAGCGCGGCGACCGCCAGCGACGGCTGCGGGTCAAAAACGGCGGACCGCTGCAGATCGATTGCGCCCCGCGCCAGCCACCCTTTGAAAAGAGCCCCGCCCATGGCGCCAGCGCCAACCAGCGCGACCCGCGGGGGGCTCGCGGCGGCAATCGTATTCTCAACCGACATCATCGACCCTCATGGCATTACCGGCGGCCGGGAATGCTAAAACCATGCATCCCCGCCAGGACAAGCGAAAGCGGAAATTGCGAAAGGGATCATTGCTTTGTCACGCCCTTTTCCGCGAAACCCTGCGGCGCTTGCCGGGCTTGCTTGCAGCCGCCTGAAAACCCCGTAAACCACCCGGCGATGCAAGCGAACCCGATATGACCGGCATGTCAAAAATTGCGGGCGGCGATGGCGCCCTTGAAACCCCTTCGGGCAAGGGTGCGGCTGACGAGAATTTTCCCGTCGGTTCATTCCTGTTGCCGAAGGCTCTGCGGCCGCACGTCGCCGCATTTTACGCGTTCGCGCGCGCAATCGACGACATTGCCGACGACCCTGCCCTGCCTGACGCCGAGAAGGTCCGCCGGCTGAAGGCGTTCGACGCGGCATTGCGAGGCGCGACAGGGTACGGGCCGGAATTCGCAAAAGCTCACGCGCTGCGCGACAGCATGGCCGCGACCGGCGTCAGCATCGTGCATGGCTCAGATCTCATCGCCGCGTTCGTGCAGGACTGCGAGAAGCGGCGCTATCAGTCGTGGGACGAATTGATCGGCTATTGCGAAAAATCGGCGAACCCGGTGGGGCGCTATTTGCTGGACCTGCACGGCGAGGACACGCGCGGCTATCGCTATTCCGATGCGCTGTGCACGGTGTTGCAGATCGTCAATCACCTGCAGGACATGAAGGACGACAAGCGCAATCTCGACCGGATCTATGTGATCGGACCATGGCTCAGCGAAGAAGGCGGGAGCCTCGCCGATATCGACGGCGGGTCCGCCAGTCCCGCGCTGCGCAGAGTGATCGACCGGATGCTCAAGGGTTGTGACCAGTTGATGGTCGATGCGCGGCGGCTGCCGGCCGTGTTGAACAGCCGTCACTTGGCGATGGAAAGCGCGGTCATCGCGAATCTCGCCGCAAGATTGATCAATTTACTACGCAAAGGCGATCCGCTGGCGACCTGCGTCGCCCTCTCGAAGCTGGATTTTGCGAGGGCAGGCGTCAGCGGCGCGATCACGGGGTTCTTCACTGCCGGATCGGCGGCGTAAGGCTGAAGGACTGATGGGAACTGATCTTCACTTCCAATGCCAGTGCGGGGCGGTCGAAGGCGTCGTCCGGAACGCCGGCCCGCGCGCCGGCGTCCGCGCGATCTGTTATTGCGGCGATTGTCAAGCTTTCGCTTTTTTTCTGGGGCGCGAGAACGGCATGCTCGATGCGCATGGCGGAACTGACATCTACCAGACCGCAGCCTCGCGACTTGAAATTCGCGAAGGCCTCTCGCACATCGCGCGCGTCGTTGTGTCCCCGAGCGGACTTAACCGGTGGTATGCCGCATGTTGCAATACCGCGCTCGCGAATACGCCCGCAAATCGGGCGCTGCCGTTCGTCGGAACTTTTTTCGCCAATTATGATCGGGCGCGCCGCGACGCCGTAATCGGGCCTGTCGCGACGGCCGTGTTCGCCAAAGAGGCTTGGGGAGCGCCTGCTCAAAGCGCACTTCCGATGCCGATCATCCTCGCCGATATGCTTCGCCGAGCGCTCGGCGAGTGGGTGAACGGACGCTGGCGGCGTCACGCGCTCTACGCCGCCGCGGACGCCGGGCAAGTCCCGGCGCCGACAGTCTTGAGCG
>JBJXFO010000114.1:0-18530 GCA_046154725.1 Parvularculaceae bacterium
CAGCGGCCAACTTCAGCCAATCTTCAATGCGCTCTTTTGGATGAAAGGCCCTCAGCTTGTCGATTGCCGCCTCGATCAGGCCGGGCGCCGCGATAAAATTGCGATAGGCGGCGAGAATATAATCCGCGCGCGCATCAACATCGGCGGCGAGTGAAATGCGCGGGCTTTTCACCATCTCTTTCCAGAAACGCCGGGGCACGGCAATGCGCCCGATATGCGCTGATTCCGCCTCGACGACGATTGCGCGCGCCGGATCGAATTGGCGCAGAGCGTCATAGAGACGGGATTCGAACAATTTCTGCGAGGGTTGCGCGGCGTCCGGCGTTTCTCCGAACACAGACCCCTTGTGCTGCGCCAGAGCTTCAAGATCGATCGCCTGGACGCCGAGCCCGCCAAGATAATGCAGCAAAGCCGTCTTCGCCGTTCCCGTTTCGCCGTCGATGCGCACGAGATTGATCGGCTCATCGCTCGTCAACAGCGTTCCGACTACGAGGCGCCGCCAGGTTCGATAGCCCCCTTCGACAACGCCAACGCGCCAGCCGATCTGCGACAGGATCGTCGCCATCGCGTTCGACCGCATGCCGCCGCGCCAGCAATAGATCAGCGGGCGAAACTTTGGCCGTTTATCGGCGAGCGCGGCCTGAAGATGCGCGGCAACATTGCGCGCAACATAGGCCGCGCCAAGGCGCCGCGCGAGGAACCGGGATTGCTGCACATAGATCGCACCGACCTCGGCGCGCTCCTCATTAGTGAGAACGGGGAGGTTGATCGCGTCCGGCAGGCGGTCTTCGGCAAATTCAGCAGGCGATCGCACGTCAATCACGCAATCGTAAAGCGCAAGGGCTTGAGAACTGAGATCGGCGACCGCTTCAATCATGGGCAGGGGATAGCCTCGCGGCGCTTGCGGCGTCCATAGGCTTGCCCCATATCCGGCGCATGACGAATCCTGACGACGAGCCGCGCCTGACCTCGCTTGCCCATGGCGGCGGCTGCGGGTGCAAACTTGCGCCAGGCGTGCTGGCGGAACTCCTTGCCGGGCTCTCGTCGTCTGCGCCAAAGGACCTGATCGTCGATGCGGCAACGAGCGATGACGCCGCCGTCTGGCGCGTGAATGCCGAGACGGCGATTGTCGCAACGACCGATTTTTTTATGCCCGTTGTCGACGACCCGTATGAGTTCGGGCGCATTGCCGCGACCAATGCGCTCTCGGACATCTATGCCATGGGCGCGACGCCGATTTTTTCGCTGGCGATTGTCGGCATGCCGGTCGCAAAAATCAGCACGGGAACGATCCGGAAAATTCTCGATGGCGGCCGGCGCGTCGCGGAGGAGGCGGGAGCGCCTGTCGCCGGCGGTCATTCGATTGACAGCGTTGAGCCGATCTACGGCCTTGTCGCGCTCGGCCTTGCGCACCCGGACAAGCTCCTGCGCAATTCAACCGCATGCGCGGGCGACGTCCTTATCCTCGGCAAGCCGCTCGGGGTCGGGATTTTCAGCGCGGCGCTGAAAAAAGGGATACTGGCTGCTGACGACTACGCCGTGATGATCGCGTCGACGACACGGCTCAATCGTCCGGGGGCAGAGCTTCCGGCGGTTGCCGGCGTTCATGCGGCAACCGATGTGACAGGCTTTGGCCTGCTCGGTCACCTCGCTGAAATGTGCCGCGGCGCCGGACTAGGGGCGCGCCTCAATCGCGGCGCTGTTCCGGTCTTTGCGGGCGCGCGGCGGCTTGCTGAAGCCGGCGTGCGCACCGGCGCTTCGACGCGCAATTGGGCAAGCGTGTCGGCAATCGTTGACGCCTCGCTGACCGATGCCGAGCGCGACCTCTTCTGCGACCCCCAAACCAGCGGCGGCCTCCTCGTCGCCTGCGCGCCGGAGGCGGCGGAGGCGGTTCTGGCGCTATTCCGCCGGCACGGTCATGACGCGGCGATCATCGGCGAGATGACCTCTGGCGCTGCTCGCATCAGGCTATAACACGGTATGCAAGGGCTTCTCACCTCGCGCGCGGTCCTCTCGCTCAAGGGCGAGGATGCGGTGTCGTTCCTGCAGGGGATTGTCACCCAGGATGTTACGGGCGGCGCGCCGATGTTTACGGCGCTGTTAACGCCACAAGGAAAGATCCTGTTCGACTTTTTCCTCTTTCCGGCTGAAAGCGGCTTTCTGATCGACTGCGATGCTGCAGCGTTGCCCGCGCTCTTGAAGCGGTTGACCATGTACAAACTGCGCGCGAAAGTGATGCTTGCCGCACGCGACGATCTTGGCGTTTTTGTTGGCGCTCAGCCGCTTGCGCTCACCGCCTTCGCCGATCCGCGCTTGTCATCCCTCCCGGTGCGGACAATTGCGCCTCGTAAGGAGGCGCTATCGGCGGACGATGCCTTTGACAGCTTGCGCCTATCGCTCGGCGTCCCGGAATTCGGGCGTGATTTTGCTGGCGATGAAATGTTTCTGCTCGACGTCAATTATGACGGGCTGCGCGGCGTCAGCTATAAAAAGGGGTGTTTCGTCGGCCAAGAAGTCACAAGCCGCATGAAGCGAAAAGGCGAAATCCGCAAGCGCACGCTGATCGTCAAAGGCGCCGCGCTCACGAAGGGCGCCGCCGTCATGGCGGGCGAAAGCACGCTTGGCGAGGTGCTGTCGGCCTCCGGCGAGACGGGCCTCGCGCTCATTCGCCTCGATCGACTTGTCAGCGCCAAGGCTGAGGGCCGGGCGATCACGGTTGCCGACGCGCCAGTGCAAATCGAGGTTCCCGGCTATCTCGAAGCGGAGTAAGAACTGCTCGGGGCCATTTCCGGAGACCGTTTCATGACGCCGACCGCCGTAGCGCTTTTGGGTTTTGCCTTGTGGACCATTTTGATGGTCGTCTTGCTGGGGTTCACGCGAACCGGCCTTGTGTTTGCAGGCAAGAAGAAGGCGAACGACTTTCGCGCGACCGGCGAGGATCTCGGCTCATTCGGCTATCGCGTGACGCGCGTTCACGCCAACTGCTATGAGAACCTGCCGGTTGCGGCGGCCGTGCTGCTCTATGCGATTGCAACGTCGCAGTCGGCGATTACCGACGAGCTTGCGCTGATATTTATCGGCCTGCGCCTCGCGCAATCCGTTGTGCATCTTGTCTCGACTGCGCCGTTCATGGTGACGGTGCGCTTCGCGCTCTTCATCGCGCAAAACGCGATCCTCGTCTATTGGATCCTCGGCCTCGCGCACGTGCTTTGATGCATGGGGCTATCCCCTGCGCATGGGCGCCTGCTGACGATCCGGTCTATCGACAGTACCATGACGAAGAATGGGGCGTGGCGGAATACGATGATCGCGCGCTGTTTGAAAAGCTGATCCTCGACGGGTTTCAGGCCGGGCTCTCCTGGCGGACGATCCTCTACAAACGCAATAATTTCCGGCGTGCTTTCGACGGCTTCGATCCCGAAAAAATCGCTCGCTACACGCCGAAAAAGATCGACAAATTGCTGACCGACGAAGGCATCATCCGGTCGCGCGCGAAAATCGAAGCGGCGGTTGGCAATGCAAAAGCCTTTATAGATGTGATGCAGACCCGCAATGACGGGTTCTCTGGTCTTCTGTGGGGATTTGTCGGGGGCAAGCCCATCGTCAACCGTGTCGAAAATTATAAGGGCGTCGCACCAAAGACGAAGGAATCAGAAGCCATGGCCAAACAGCTGAAATCCCTCGGATTCAAATTTTGCGGCCCGGTCATCGTCTATGCCTTTATGCAGGCAACGGGGATGGTCAACGATCACGAGATCGCCTGTGACCGGTGGAAAGCGGTGCAGAAAGCGCGATTGCGGACAGGAAACTAGCGATTCATTGCAGGGGGCCGGCTCCCTCGGTCCCGATCCCTCCGATCTCCTTGCACGGCGAAAACGGGCGCCGCAGAGTGGGCGTGCCTCGACGAGAACCCTCATGACCTCCCCAGACGTCCGCATCATCGCGACCGGTCTTTATACGCCGCCGCAGCGCATCACAAATGACGAGCTTGTCGTTGCGTTTAACGCCTATGTCGCGCTCTACAACAGTGACAACGCCGCACAGATCGCCGCTGGCGCCATCGAGCCCTTGCAACCGTCATCGCCGGAGTTCATCGAAAAGGCGTCTGGCATCAAGTCGCGCTTTGTCGTCGATAAAGCGGGGATTCTCGATCCGCGACGTATGGCGCCAGCGATCAAAAACCGCGCCAATGACGAGATTTCGGTGCTCGCCGAGATGGCAGTCGCGGCGGCGCAAGATGCGTTGAAGGCGGCCGATCTCGATGCCGCCGATATTGACGGCGTCATCTGCGCCGCTTCGAACATGCAGCGCGCCTACCCGGCGATGGCGGTCGAGGTGCAGGCTGCGCTCGGTATTGAGGGGTATGCGTTCGACATGAACGTAGCTTGTGCGTCCGCCGCGTTTGGCATTGAGACAGGGCTCGGCCTCATTCGCGCTGGCGCACGGCGCATCCTGATGGTCAATCCTGAGATCTGCACCGCGCATCTGAATTTCAGGAACCGCGACAGCCATTTTATCTTCGGCGATGTTGCCACCGCCGTCGTACTGGAGCGCATCGACGGCGCGCCTGCAGGTGAGGCGTGGGATATCGTTTCGACGCGGCTGAAGACCGTCTTTTCGAACAACATCCGCAATAATTTTGGCTTTCTCAATCACGCCGGGCGCGGGGAAGGCGAAGCCGCAGACGCTCAGTGCACGCATGATACCGACAAGCTGTTCGTGCAACAGGGCCGCAAGGTCTTCAAGGATGTGGTGCCGATGGTCGGCGATATGATCGCTGGCCACCTGGCGGACAATTCTGTCGCCGTCGCCGACGTGAAGCGGCTATGGCTGCATCAAGCGAACCTGTCGATGAACGAACTGATAGCCAAGCGCGTCCTCGGCCGCGACGCGACAAGAGGCGAAGCGCCCATCATTCTTGACGAGTATGCGAACACCTCGTCGGCAGGCTCGATTATCGCCTTCCACAAGCATCGCGGCGATCTCAAAGTCGGCAACCTCGGTGTCATCTCGGGCTTCGGCGCCGGCTATTCGGCAGGCTCGGTCATTGTCCGGCGCGCGGCCTAGCAAGACCGCCGGCGGGCAGCAAACCGCCCGCCGGTGTTACGCAACAAGAGCACGCGCCTATTGCAGGCTGGCGAAAGCGGCGTTCTTGATTTTCGCCACGATTTCCGACTTCACCTCATCCTTGCACGCGTTGGCCGCGCGCTTGGTGTGCAGGCCGCGCGCATCGTCTACCGCGCAGTAGCGGCCGACTTGCGCGTCGAGGCGCGCCATCAGGGCGGCGCGCCCGCCGTCTGTCTGCAATTCATGCGCGCGGTAGCGGAACTTATAACTCTCGGCAGACGCCGGCGCGGCTGTTGCGACGGTTGCAATGGCGACGGCGGCGATCACGGTTTTGGTCCACATGGCGAACTCCTTTGGCTGTTGTTTCCTTGCGGGGCTTTTTCCCTCGCTTGATTGAAGTGGGAAGCGCGTGACGCGCCGCTGTGATGCGCCGCACACGCAGATGCAACTTGCGCCATGGTCTTGCGTCGCGCCGCGCGGCGATGCCCGTGCGCACGAAATGCGGGCTGACGCCTGACTGCGAATCCTGCAACAGCCTCGAGGCCAGTCACGGATCAAGGGAGCGATGGCATTCGTCATCACTATAGCGCAGCGCAAGGGCGGAGCTGGAAAGACGACGCTGGCCGCGCATCTGGCGGCGGCGCTCGCGGCGCGCGGGTTCGATGTTGCCGCAATTGATCTCGACGATCAGCAGAGCCTCACAAATTGGGCGCGCCGCCGCATGAAAATGGATGGCGCGGCGCCTGTCGAACTCGCCGAGGCTTCAACGCTCAGTCTTGGATATCGTCTGTCGAAGTTCAAAGGGCGCGCGGGCGTGGTCATTATCGATACGCCGCCCGCCGCCGACCGGATGGTTCAGGGCGCCATGCGCGAGGCCGATCTTATCCTTGCACCGATGCAATTGTCGCCGCTCGATCTGGATGCAAGCCTGCCAACCGCCCGGATGATCGGCGCCTCGACGAAGCCGGGCTTGTTTGTCATCAATCGCGCCCCGCCGCGCGCGCGAATCGCAGATCTGATCCGCACCAAAATTGCGGAATGCCGACTGCCAGTCGCCAAAGCCGAGCTTGGCAGCCGCGCCGCATTTGCAGAGAGCCTTGCGACTGGCCGGACTGCCGGTGAAACTGACCCCGGCGGCGCCGCCGCTGCTGAAATGCGTCTGCTGACAGATCAAGTCGTCGACCTGGCCGGCTCTCGCATCAAGGCTGCATAAGCGCCGCACTTGCCCCTATTCCGCAGGCGGACACTCGCCATCCACGGCGATGTTGATGCCTGCGCCAGCGGCCGCGCACGCATTCGAATACGTCACGCCGTCGCAGCCGCAGACGGGGCGATAGTCCATCGTGCAGACCGCCGGTTTTTGTGTGCAAACGCCAGCGCTGTCAGAAATTTCGATGCAGGCCTTTGCCGGCATGGCGCAATACTCGCCCTCGGTTTTGCACTGAAATCCGGCGATGCCGCCGCACATGCCGCCGCTCGCGCCGATCGGAAATTCAGTGGCGGGCAACGCCGGCGCGCCCGCCTTGGGCAGCGCCGCCGCGATATTTTGCGGCTCAACCGGGGGCGTTCCCTGCAACGGGGCGCAAGCGGCGAACAGCGCAGCGGCCAAAGCGGCGAGGCTAAGTCGCATATCAGTCGTCCTCTTTCTTGACCTGCACCTGCAGGTAAATCTGGACGCCAAGTTTGTCGATCAACTGCAATTGGGTCTCGAGGAAGTCGATGTGCTCCTCCTCCGATTCCAGAATGTGTGTCATGATCTCGCGGCTGACAAAATCTCGTACCGTTTCAAAATAGGCGATCGCCTCCTTGTAAAGCGGGTGCGCGCGATGCTCGGCCATGAGGTCAAGCTCAAGACATTCCTTCACATGTTCGCCGATGTAGACCTTGTCGAGGTCCTGCACGTTCGGCAGGCCATCGAGAAACAAGATGCGCTCGATCAACTTGTCGGCGTGCTTCATCTCGTCGATCGATTCCTTATACTCGATCTTGGCGAGACGCTCGAAGCCCCAGTTCCGGAACATGCGCGCATGCAGGAAATACTGGTTGACGGTCGTCAGTTCGAGACGCAGCGCCTTGTTCAGGTACTCAATGACTTTCGGATCGCCCTTCACTTTGCCGTTCTCCTGTATGGCCGTTGCCGGAACATAGAAAAACCGCGCAACAGAGCAACGACAATCGGTGCAACCGACAATCGTTCGCGCATTTTCCTAGCGATTGAGAATGAGTGGCGCTAATTGGCGTCGCCGGCGAGCGTCGCATCCATGGGCGGCAGCGATGCGCCAAGCGTCGCCGCCAATTTCCAGCAGACTGGCAAGGCGCGTGCAGACGACTTCTTCGGGCGCTTCGGCCACTTGCGGCAGCGACCGTGTCGCCGATCGTCCGCATGCGTTCGACTGTGTTCAGCAGCATGCTCGTTTTGTGCTGCGAGGCATGGTTTCATGCGCGACGCTCGCGGAGGATGCCCGCCCCTCGCGGAGCGGTCCGCCGCGGTTCACGGAGGTTGCATCCGCCCAGAATAAATTGGCGAAGACCTCCACGTCGTGCAAACTCCTGGCGGACAAAATCCCGGCGGCGGCAACTTCAGCGCTGTCGGTGGCCATGCCGTCTCTCCGCATCACGCCGCGATCGGCATCAACGCTTTAACGGCGGCGGCTTCAATATGCGAAGGTTTGGCTATTCCGCCGCGATCCGGGAGGTCTCGCAGCCGCGAGCCTCTTCAATCATCTTGGCGATGTCGGGCAGGCATTTGCCACATTGGGGGCGCGTCCCGCAGCGGCGAAAAACCTCGCCGACGGATTTTGCGCCACTCGCTTCCGCTTTGATCTGGCGATCTTTGAGAGCATTGCAGATGCAGATGTACATGGACTGGCCCGAACCGCAGGGCACGATCGCCCGACCTTTCCAAATTGCCTAGATTGCGAATGATTGTCAAGTGCGGGGGTTTTGACTATTCGCCGCTTGCCGTCTCGGATTCCGCCATCGGCATTTCACCGGCGACCCGTTGCGGATCGACCAGACGGTCTGCCCATCTCAGGCTCCAATGCATGTGCGGGCCCGTGGCTCGCCCGGTTGCGCCGACTGCGCCAAGCACCTGACCCTTTTCAATGGAGTCGCCGACTTTCACATCAATCCGCGACATATGCATCAAGGCGCTTTCCAGATTCTGACCGTGATCGAGGAAAATCAGCCCGCCTTCGAAATACATGTCCGGCTCTGCAAGGCGCACGACGCCCGCCGCCGGCGCGAGGATCGGCGTCCCTGCGGGCGCCGCGACATCGACGCCCGAATGCATGTTCTGCGGCTCGCCGTTCAGAATGCGCTGTGAGCCGAAAAAGCCGCTGACGCGGCCCGTCACCGGCCAGGCAAAGCCATTCGCCCAGAAAGCGTCGGTAGCGCGGACGGCGCGCGCGGCGTTTTTCTTCTCCTTGTCGAGGGCGATCTTGGCGAGCTGTTCCGCGGTAAAGCCAGAGACCTTCGACTGATCGAGGCCGTCGATTTTTTCGATCTTGAACTCCCGGTCGGCGATCTCGATCGCGCGGCGCATGACGCTGCCGTCATCGAGCGTCACAACGAGCAGAGCGCTCGTCCCATGATCGCGGCCAAAGCCCAACAGGAATTTGCCGTCGGGACTGACCGGCACAGGCTCGCCGTCGAGAACGGCGCTTGCCCCCGGCAGAGTCTGCCCCATGACGAGGCCGCCTTGCGTGAAGCCGCCGGTGAGGATCACCGAGGTTGCGGGATCGTCGAACACCTTCTGGCGTTCCTCGACGCTCCTGATCGCCGCATCAAAGCTCGTCTTTTTAGCGGGCGATGCCTCTGACGCCGTCACGTCGTCGCCGTCAATCACCTGAACCGCGCCCTGCTCTTCGGAGCGGTCGCCTTGTTCCGCCGACGCGCACCCGGCAATGGCGGCGACCGCCGCTGCAATGAAGCTTGCTCTTTTCATTCTAACGGTCCCCGTTTGCAGCAACTCAAGATATTGCCTTGTAGCCAAAGCCGATCATTGCCGCCTCAGGCGTCGCGTAAGCTTCCTGCCGGTCGACATTCCAGTATTTCAAAGCTTCCAACGGAATTTTCGCGCCGGTCACCGCGCAGCGCACATAGCGCCCGGGGCGAACGACCTCGAACTCGGCGTCGAGATAGTCGAGCACGGCTTCGCCGTCGCGGCCCTGAGTTGTTCCATCGAACGGGTTCATAATGTCGGCTTTTATCGCGGATGCGGCGTTGGGGTCAAAGGCTGACGCTAGTCGAACAGACCCTTTTGCGTCGGTTTCCTTGTTCCTGCTGATCTTTTCTCCGGCGCACCGCCCAAATGCGCGCCGCGTTCGCCGTCCGCGAAGACGAGTGTAACGGCGCCCGACGCCGGCAAGTCGCCGGCGCGGCGGGCGACGGCGCCATCGTCTTTCTTCACGAGGGCGAAGCCGCGCTCGAGGACACCGCGGTAGGAGAGCGAATTGAGAAGGCTTGCGAGCGAGGCGAGGCGGTCGGCCGGACGGGTCAATAAACGCTCGCCCGCGCCCATGAGGCGCGCGCTGTCGCGCGCCAATCCGCGCGAAAAATCGCCAGCGCGTTGTCTGAGGCGCTCTGCGTTCATTCGCTTGCCAAGGCTTTGAAGCAGGCCCTCGCGGCGCGCGCGCCCTAGCGCCAGCGCACGCGGGCCAAACCTTGCGGCGACGCGTGTCAGCTTTGTCTCGGCCGCTGCGCGCCGCGCCGCGAGCCCAGCGGCAAGACGGTCCGAGGCGCGGTCAAGCCTTTGCGCTGGCGCTCCTACAATGTCGTCCGGGCGGCCGAGCCCGCGGGTTGCGGCGATCATTCGTGTGCGGCGCTCTTCAAGACGGCGGCTTTCGGCGGCGATCATGCGGCGATGCTTGTTCAACACTTCGGCGATCAGTTCTGTGCGCATCGGCACGGCTTTTTCCGCCGCAGCAGAGGGCGTCGGCGCGCGCAGATCGGCGGCAAAGTCGATGAGCGTCGTATCGGTTTCGTGCCCGACCGCCGAGATCAGCGGAATGACGCTCTCCGCTGCGGCGCGCACGACGATTTCCTCGTTGAAGCACCACAAATCTTCAAGGCTGCCGCCGCCACGCGCGACGATCAGGACATCCGGGCGCGCAACATCACCGCCGGCCGTCAGCGCATTGAAGCCGCGGATCGCCGCGGCGATCCCATGCTCCGCGCCTTTGCCTTGGACGAGCGTTGGCCAGACGATGACATGGCGCGGAAAGCGCTCGCGCAGTCGGTGAAGGATATCGCGAATGACAGCGCCCGACGGCGAAGTGACGACGCCGATGACGTCGGGCAGGAACGGGATCGGCTTTTTACGGTCCGGATCGAAGAGGCCTTCGGCGGCAAGCTTTCTGCGCCGCTCCTCGAGGATTGCCATCAGCGCGCCGGCGCCCGCTGGCTCAAGGCTGTCGATGACGATCTGATATTTGGACTGGCCGGGGAAAGTTGTGAGCTTGCCGGTCGCCACAACTTCCATGCCCTGCTCTGGCTCGACCCGGAGGTGCTGGGCGTTGCCTTTCCAGACAACGCCGGAAATCGTCGCGTTTTCGTCTTTCAGATCGAGATAAAGGTGCCCGGAGGCGGCGCGCGTCACGCGTCCAAGCTCGCCCTTGACGCGCACGAAGCCAAAGCCGTCCTCGATCACGCGCTTCACCGCGCCAGCGAGTTCCGACACCGAATATTCGTGAATGTTATGGGTTGAATGGGCGGTCACCCAATGCTTTAAGCACGAAATTGTTGATCAATTGAAGGTGCCTTCGCGAGGCTGCGCCCGTTTTTGGTCCCACTTGCGCGGACGGTGCGCGGGGGGCCATCTGGTCGATCCATGGGAGAGAAATATGAAGCGGATTTATTTGCTTGGTGCTGCCGGCATCGCTGGCGCCATCGGATTTTCAACGATTGACCTTTCGCCGCGCACCGGCGCGCCATTCATCGATCCGCTCGTCACCGCGCGCGCGATGTGCGGCGCCAATCCGGATGCCGGCCAGAAGCGCCGCCAGATTTTCGCGTCAATCGGCGCGGCGCGAGCATCGCAAGCCGCGCCTGCCTCGACTTCGAACGCGCTGCAATTGCCGGTCGCCGGCATCGGCTACCCGGTCACGACGGCAAGTCCCAAAGCACAATCCCTGTTCAACGCCGGCCTTGCGCATCTTTGGAACTTCAACCACGGCGAGGCGATCAACGCTTTCAGGGCGGCGCAGTCTGCCGACCCCGACTGCGCCATGTGCCATTGGGCTGAAGCTTTTGCTTATGGCCCCAACATCAATCTGCCGATGGCGGACGAAGCAACCGCGCCAGCCTATGCCGCCGCACGGGCGGCGTTCGATCGCAAGGCGAGTGCCAGCGACAAAGAACGCGCCCTGATCGACGCCATTCAGGCGCGGTACGCAAAGAAAGCGCCGGCAAATCGCGCCCCGCTTGATGCAGCATTCGCTGACGCCATGGACAAGGTTGTGCTGGCGTTTCCCGATGACGACTTCATCGCTGCCACCGCCGCGGAAGCGAATATGGACACCCAGCCGTGGGACTATTGGGAAGCCGACGGCCGCACCCCGAAGGGCCGGGCAGGGCGCACGATGTCGCTCCTCGAAGCGGTGCTGGCGCGCAATCCCGGCTATCAGCCGGCGATCCACCTTTATATCCATGCGACGGAAGCGACCACGAACCCTTTCCGCGCCGTTCCGTATGCAGATCGTCTCGCCAGCCTGACGCCGGGCCTTGGTCATCTAATCCATATGCCTTCGCACACTTACGCGCGCATTGGCCGCTATAAGGAGTCGATGGACCTCAATATCGAAGCGATCAAAGCGGATGAGGCAACGCTCGCGCAGGGCCCCCAAAGCCCGATGTTCGAGTTCGGGTATTACGTTCATAATGTCCACTTTGTGATGACGTCGGCGCAAATGGGCGGCGACGGCCCAACGGCGCTGGCGATGGCAAAAAAGCTCGACGCGAAAATCCCGGTCGCGATGGCGATCGAGGTGCCGCTGGCGTCGCCAATCAAGGCGGCGCCTTACTATGCGATGGCGCAGTTTTCCGCGCCCGCCGAAATTCTGGCGCTGGCTGATCCGGGCGAGGACGCGCCGTTCCTGCGCGCGGCCTGGCATTACGCGCGCGGGGAGGCTTTTGCGCGTCAGGGCGAGGCCGCAAAAGCACGCGCTGAAGCAGAGGCAATTTCGACTTTGCTCGTGAAGGAGGATTTTTCGTTTCTTGTCGAGAACCTTATTCCGGCGCCTGACATACTTAAAATCCAGCACCGCACGATCGTCGCTCGCGCTGCCGCCGCTGAAGGCGATCTCGCCTCGGCAATTGCAGCGATGGAAGAGGCCGTCGCGCTGCAGGAAGGGCTCAATTACACCGAACCGCCTTATTGGTATTATCCGGCCAAGCAAACGCTCGCAGCAATGGTGCTGAAGCACGGTGACGCCGAACGCGCCGAACAGCTGTTCGTCGAGTCGCTGGCGGAAATTCCGAACAATGGCTGGGCCTTTTATGGGCTCGCGGAAGCTTACGGAGCGCAACGCGACAAGGCAGCGAAAAAATACGCTGGAAGCCTGATGAAGGCTGCTTGGCTCGGCAAAGAAAAGCCGACGATGGATCGCTTGTAAGGGGCAGGCGCGACTGGCCCTCCCGTCGCGCAAATCATGGCGTCGTCGGTTTTGTCGGGAAACGAGCCGTCAGCCATCGCAGCAGGATTTCGTTCAACTGGCGCGGCCGCTCCCACATCACCCAATGCCCGCAATCCCTGATAATCGCCGTTTGCAAGTCGGGAACAATCTTTTCCATGCCATCCGCGCCAGCCGGCGGCAGAAATACGTCGTCCTCCGCGCCAATCCATAGCGCGGGCGCGCGGATGACAGGATCGACGCCGCGCATGATCGCAAAGTTCTGGTCAATGTTTCGATAAAGATTGACGCCGCCGTGAAATCCCGAACGGTGATAGGCGTCGATGTAAACGGCAAGGTCGGCGTCGCTGACAATCGTCGTCGAAGCGTCTGGCGCCGGGCCATCGCGAAAGCGGCCGGGCAGATCGAAAATGCGGCGCCCGAGTTTTTCCATGTCAGGGACGGAGGGCGGCCCGCGAAACATGATGCGGAAGAAGCGCTCGACGTCGCTCGCAAAAAGCGCTTCGACGGCGGCGTCTTCCTGAAACTGGATGAAGTAATGTTTCTCACCGAAACGGTTGCGTATGATTGTAAGCGGAGGAACGGGCGGCGGCGCGCGGTGCGGCGTACACACGCCAATGACGCCGGCAACGCGCGACGGGTGCAACTGCGCCATCGGCCAGACGATTGCGCCGCCCCAATCGTGACCGCAGAAAATCGCACGGTCGAGCCCAAGCGCATCGAGCAGCCGAGCGAGATCATCTGTAAGGTGACGAATATCGTAAAGCGCCTTGTCCTTTGGCGCGCTTGACCGCCCAAAGCCTTTAAGGTCGGGAGCAATGACGCGGTAGCCTGCGCTGGCCAAGGCGCCGATCTGGTTTTTCCATGAATAGGCGATCTCGGGCCAGCCGTGCACGAGAACAATCGCCGGCCCCTTGCCTGCCTCGTGGACCGACAAGATCGCCGCGCCGATATCGACGCTCTGCGCCTCAGGGAATTCGTTCATCGATCGAGAGTGCCCGCGCCTGCGGGCGTTGCGCAAGATTTCCCTGCAGCAACGGCTTGCGGATCGGCTTTTTCGCGTTAGACGACTGCGCATGACAAGCGCCGATGAAACCACCGATTCTGTGCCGCCCGGCTGGGTGCTGCAGTCGCATCGCGACACCTTCAGCGGCGAGGCGGGACCGGTTTATTTTCGAGACTTCGCTGACAGGCGCTCAGGGGTCGGGCTGATGTCGAACCCACGCCACGCAAATGTCGGCGGCATTATCCATGGCGGTGCGCTCTTGATGCTGGCCGACATCTCGTTGTGGGATATCTGCCGGCGCGCTGCGGGTCCGTTCAACGCGGTGACCCTCACGCTCAATGCGGAATTTCTCGCTCCAGGGCCGATTGGGCGGTTCATCATCGCCAGCGGCGAAGCGACAAGAATTGGCAAGTCGATCCTCTTTGCCCGCGGCGACATTCGCCGCGGCAGCGACATCCTGCTGACATTCTCCGGGTCGCTCAAACGGCTCTCGTGAGGCCTTCTTTGGCAAGTGCGCGGCCCCGCCGAATGGCGTCGAAGGTGATCAGGCCGAGCGCTGACCAGATCAGGAAAAAGCAAACGGCGTGCGCTGGCGTAAACGCCTCTCCGTAGTAGAGGCCAAGAAAAAATTGGCCGGTCGGGCCAATATACTGAAGAAATCCGAGCGTCGTCAGCGAAAGGCGGCGCGCGGCAAGCGCAAATAGCACGAGCGGTCCGACCGTCATCGGCCCCGCTGCGACAAGCAACAGATCGAGCGACAAGCCGTGATGCCCGAACGCAAGCGCTCCTGTCTCGCCGAGAAACGCGAGCGCGGCAATCGCGAAAGGCGCAAGCACGACCGTTTCAATGAAAAGCCCTGGCATGGCGCCGACCGGCGTCGTCTTTCGGACATAGCCATAAGCCGTGAACGAAGCGGCGAGCACGAAGGAAGGCCACGGGAAAACGCCGGCGCCGACGATCAGAGCCAGAACACCGGCAGCCGCGAGCGCCACGGCAGTCACCTGCAAACGGCTTAGCGTCTCCTTCAGAACGAACACGCCAGTGGCGATGAAGATCAGCGGATTGATGTAATAACCAAGGCTCGCCTGCAGCACGCGATCGTTCGCGACGGCCCAAACATAGACAAGCCAGTTCACTGAAATGAGAACCGCTGAAAGACACAGCAGCGCGACGATTCGCGAGTTCCTCAACGCCGCCAGCGTTTCGCGCCACTGGCCGCGCAAGGTGAGAATAAGCGCGCCGAACGGCACTGACCACGCGACGCGCTGCGCCACGATTTCAAGCGCGCCGGCGGGATCGAGCTGCTTCAGGTAAAGCGGAAACAGTCCCCAGATCGCATAGGCGACGAACCCGCAAACAAGACCGAGCCGCAATTCGCGATCGGCGCCGGCGGCCGTCGCCGCGACGCCGGTCACTGGCTTATGCCCGCCTCGCGCATAGCCGCCGCAAGAACTGGATAGCGATCCGCCTTGCCCGCAGCGCGATAGCGCGCCGTGATGATGACGCGCCCGTCCGGCTTTTTCTCGCCCTTCATCGATTCATACGCATAGCCAAGATCGGCAAAAGGTTTCGGTGCGCGGAAAAATTTACGGTTCTTGTTGAGTTTGACAAGTTCCTGGTCGAGCGCCGCGCGCGCAACCGTTTCAAGCGGCAGGTATTTCGAGACGCCAGTTCTGTTGTCGATCGAAAAGTTGCCGAGACGAGCTTGCAGCTTTCCCGCCTCGACATAGGGGATCAGCGTTACGTCCACGCGGCCGGTTTCGCGCGCAACGCGCGAAGGCTTCGCCTTGCCATCGACGCCGCAAGTCCAATATTGAAACTCCAACTCAAGCGCGAAGCGGATTGCGCCTTGCGGAAAATCGATAAGGGGCTCGCCGGCGCTCCAGCGCTCGCCGCATGCCGCCTGCTTGGTCGCAATCCAGTTTTCGAGATCGGCCTCAGTCTGATCAATGAACGTGGTCACGTCGGTGACCAACGCAACACGCAAAATGCGTTTGGCTGCCGCATTCATGTCGGCGTGCAAGGCGATGTCCGCTGTGACGGGTCTTCCGGCGAGGTTCACTCGCGTCGGGGCGTCATAAATAACCTCGTGACCGATCCAAGGCTGTGCAAACGCTGGCGCAGTGAGGGCAATCAATGCGATTGCGCCGCGCACCAAGGCTTTCATCATGTTCTCCAGCGCTGGCGACCGCATCACGCCGCCTTCTTGATGAGGCCGCGATTGATGAGCGTCTCAGCAATCTGTACGGCGTTGAGCGCGGCTCCCTTCCGCAGATTGTCAGAGACAACCCAGAAGGCCAGCCCGTTTTCGACCGTCGGGTCAACGCGGATGCGGCTGACAAATGTCGCGAAATCGCCAACGCATTCAACCGGCGTCACATAGCCGCCGTCCTCCCGCTTGTCGATGACAAGGACGCCTGGCGCCTCGCGCAAAATCTCGCGTGCTTCATCGTCCGATATCGGGCGTTCAAATTCGACGTGCACGGCTTCAGAATGGCCGACAAACACCGGCACGCGCACGCAGGTCGCAGTCAGCTTGATTTTCGGATCGAGAATCTTTTTCGTCTCCGCCATCATCTTCCATTCCTCCTTCGTGTACCCGTCCTCCATGAAAGCGTCGATGTGCGGAATGACGTTGAAGGCGATTTGCTTGGTGAACTCCGAAGGTGTCGGTGAATCGTTGACGTAAATGCCTTTCGTCTGTGTAAAAAGTTCATCCATTCCGGCTTTTCCTTTGCCGGATGTGGACTGATAGGTCGAAACGACGACGCGCAAAATCTTTGCGGCATCGTGCAGGGGCTTCAACGCCACGACAAGCTGCGCAGTCGAGCAGTTCGGGTTGGCGATGATGTTCTTCTTGGAAAACCCGCGCACGGCGTCGGCGTTCACTTCAGGAACGATGAGCGGGACGTCGGGGTCCATGCGGAAATGCGAGGAATTATCGATGACAACCGCGCCGGCGCGCGCCGCTTTTGGCGCCCATTCTTTCGAGACGGCGCCGCCCGCGGCAAAAAGTGCAATATCGACCTTTGAAAAATCGAACGTCTCAAGGTCGCGGCATTTCAGCGTCTTGTCGCCGAACGAGACCTCCCGGCCGATCGACTGGCGCGACGCGATAGCGAAAGCCTCGTGGACCGGGAACAGCCGCTCATCAAGGATTGAAAGCATTTCCTGACCGACATTGCCGGTCGCGCCAACGACGGCGACGTTGAATTCCATGTTGATCCTCTATTCGATCGCGACAGCGGTTGAGCGCCCGGATCGGGCGAGTGTCAAGCGGCCGCGAGCGCGGGTAGCGCCAGAATTTCTCAGTGCTGCTAAAGGACGCCTCATGAGGCAAGGTCAATTCGCTCGACCGTAAACCCCAGTGCCTCCAGCGCCGCCGCGACGCCGTCCTCGCCGATAACAAGCATGGAGCCGAGACAGACAAACGCCTCATCCTCGCCTTCGAGCAAGGGCGAAATGCGGTTGGCAAGCAACGCCGCCCGCGCCGATACAAAGCGCTCGTAAGCGGCGGGGGCCGCTTCTTTCAATGGAGTTTTCAGGCGCGCTCCAAGGTCATCGACTGCGCCAGTGCGCCAAAAGTCAAACAGTGCGTCCGCGTTTTCTTGCCGGCGGGTCCAGTCGGCGAGAAGAAAGCCAAGCAGCGCCGCCTGGTCCTTTTCAGGCATATCCGTCAGCACACGGAGCGCGCCCTCGACGGAATCAAGAAATTGAACCGGACGCTGGCGCCCGACTGCTTCCTTGAGCACGCCGCTCTCAACGCCGCCAGCAGGGTTCGCGCCGCGCTTGCGGTCTAGCTCGGCTGACATGACGACGAAGGCCGCCCAAGGACGCAACGCATCGAATGACGCTGGCGGCGCTTCCAGCGATTGGGTTGCCGCGGCGAGCAAAGCCGAGCCGTCCTCGCCAAGCGCCGCCGGCAGGGTCGCGCCGGCGCCATACCGGCCGGCCTTCTGGAAGACGTCCGCAGCGGCCGCCCGCGCGCCAGCGTCGGCGCTCGGCGCCTCGAACCAGATCGATTCTGCCTTGTCGATCGCGCGAGCAACCTCGCGCGAGCGCCATGCCTTCCCCTCAGGAAGAAAAGGCGCAGCGGCGAACAAGTAGATTTCACTGTCCGCATCGCTGATGCGCCATAAAGCAGGCCGAGGAGCTTCACCCGCGACCCCGGCCGCATGCGCAAAAGCCGGCGTCAGCGCGACCGCAGACACAATAAAAGCGCAGAAAAGCGAAATTTTCATACTCAGCAAACTCCAGCCGAAAGCGTAGTTCGACGGCTACCGTATGGTCGCCCAATGCGACCGGAAAGGGGCAAGGCTTGCACCAAACCGGATTTTCGAGGGTGGGCAGCGCATCCTCGACATTGCCGCTGACAGGCGGGTGGGCTAAAGCGCTCTCGGCTTGCACCCGTAGCTCAGCTGGATAGAGCGCTGCCCTCCGAAGGCAGAGGCCAGGGGTTCGAATCCCTTCGGGTGCGCCATTTTTGTGAATTAAATCAATGGTTTGTAGGCCTAGCGTTTTCGGGTATGGAGAATGGAAGAGCCGGGTCAACACGGTGTCAGCACTGAAGCGCGCGTCGATTTTTCCACAGGGTCTGGCACCGCCCGCGAAGCGCACCGCGACTCGACGCCGATCTCCGGGAACTCCCGCGAGCGTCTAATACCAACCTGCATTGATCACCATTGATGGGCCCAATCGTGCAAGCCGATGGACATGATGCGCCAGGGTTGTTCGATAAGGCGGTTCCATGCGCGCTCGCAGATATCGACGATAGCCTCGTATGAGGCGAAGACGCGGTTCGACAGATAATTGTCGCGCAGGAATTG
>JBJXFO010000131.1:0-6750 GCA_046154725.1 Parvularculaceae bacterium
ACCTTCGTCAACATCGGCGAGCGCACGAACGTCACCGGCTCGGCGAAATTCCGCAAACTCATTCAGGACGAACGCTACGAGGAAGCCCTCGCCGTCGCGCGCCAGCAGGTTGAAGCCGGCGCGCAAGTCATCGACGTCAACATGGACGAGGGGATGCTTGACGGCGTCGCCGCGATGCGCCGTTTCCTGCGCCTGATCGCTTCCGAGCCCGACATCTGCCGCGTGCCGGTGATGATCGATTCGTCGAAATGGGAAGTGATCGAAGAAGGCCTGAAGAACGTTCAAGGCAAGGCAATCGTCAATTCAATCTCGCTGAAGGAAGGCGAGGAGGCATTCTTCAGGCATGCTCGAAAAGTCATGCGCTATGGGGCCGCCGTCGTTGTGATGGCCTTCGACGAAAAGGGACAAGCGGACACGGCGGCGCGCAAGATCGAGATCTGCACGCGCTCCTATCGACTGCTCGTCGACAGGCTGGGCTTTCCGGCTGACGATATCATCTTCGACCCGAATATTTTTGCTGTTGCGACCGGCATTGAAGAGCACAACAATTACGCCCAGGATTTCATCGAAGCGACGCGCGCGATCAAGGAAACTTTACCGGGCGCGCGCGTCTCGGGCGGGGTCTCCAACATCTCCTTCTCCTTTCGCGGCAATGATCCGGTGCGCGAGGCGATGCATTCGGTGTTCCTCTACCATGCCATCAAGGCAGGCATGGACATGGGCATCGTCAATGCCGGCCAATTGGCGATCTACGATGAAATCCCGCCAAATTTGCGCGAGCCCGTCGAGGACGTGATCCTCAACCGCCGCGCCGACGCGACGGAACGCCTTCTCGACGCCGCCGTGCACTACAAGGGCGAAGCCGGAAAAAAGGTCGAAGCCGACCTCGCGTGGCGCGAGGCGAGTGTCGAAGAGCGGTTGAAACACGCGCTCGTCAAGGGTCTTACTGAATTCATCGTTCAGGACACGGAAGAAGCGCGCGCCAAACTCGGCCGGCCGCTTTTCGTTATCGAAGGCCCGCTGATGGACGGGATGAACACAGTTGGCGACCTCTTCGGGTCTGGCAAGATGTTCTTGCCGCAAGTCGTCAAATCGGCGCGCGTCATGAAGCAGGCGGTTGCGTATCTGACGCCCTTCATGGAGCAGGAGAAGAAAGAGCAGGGGCTTGAACAGGGAAAAGCGAACGGCAAAATCCTGATGGCGACTGTGAAGGGAGACGTCCACGATATCGGCAAGAACATCGTCGGCGTCGTTCTTCAGTGTAACAATTATGAAGTGATCGACCTCGGCGTCATGGTTCCCGCCGACAAGATCCTTTCTGAAGCGCGCCGCCTTCAGGTCGATATCATCGGGCTTTCTGGACTGATCACGCCAAGCCTCGATGAAATGCGCCATCTTGCCGCCGAGATGAAGCGTCAGGATTTCGAAATACCGCTGCTCATCGGAGGGGCGACAACCAGCCGCGCGCATACGGCGGTCAAGATCGCGCCGAACTATGACCACGGCGTCGTTTATGTCACCGACGCTAGCCGCGCGGTCGGGGTGGCGGGCGCGCTCGTCTCGCCGGCGCGAAAACCTGCTTATCTTGCCGACATAAAGTCAGACTACGACCGGATCCGCGAGGAGCACGCCAAAGGGCGCGAACGCAATCCGCGCATAGACCTCAGCGCTGCGCGCGCCAAGGCGCCGATAATCGACTGGACGTCCTATACGCCGCCGGCGCCGACTTTCATCGGCGTGCGTACGTTTCCAAGCTATGACCTCGCAACGCTTGTGGAGCATATCGACTGGACGCCGTTCTTTGCGTCGTGGGAACTCGCCGGGCGCTATCCGCGCATTCTTGAAGACGACATTGTCGGCGAGGCCGCGCGCGGGCTCTTTGACGACGCCAAGGCTTTGCTTGCCGATATCGTGGCCAACAAGCGCTTGACGGCGAACGGCGTTGCGGGGTTCTGGCCAGCCAATGCCGTTGGCGACGATATTGAGCTGTATGCGGATGAACAACGAGAGGCCCCGATCGCGGTCATGCACGGCCTCAGGCAGCAGATTGCCAAGCGGGAAACCGGCGCACCGAATTACTGCCTTGCCGATTTCATCGCGCCGAAGTCCAGCGGCGAGCGCGACTATATCGGGGCTTTCGCGGTGACAGCCGGCGTCGGCGAAGAAGCGTTCGCCGCGTCGTTCGACCGCGCGAACGACAATTATTCGGCCATCATGGCCAAGGCGCTGGCCGACCGTCTCGCGGAAGCCTTTGCCGAACATCTCCACGCGCGCGTGCGGCGTGAATTGTGGGGCTACGCGGCGGATGAGGCGATCTCGATCGACGAGATGATCACTGAGAAATATCAGGGCATCCGCCCGGCGCCCGGTTATCCCGCACAGCCCGATCACACCGAAAAGGCGACTTTGTTCCGCCTGCTGAACGCTGAAGCCAACGCCGGCATGGCGCTGACCGAAAGTTATGCAATGACGCCGCCAGCGTCGGTCTCGGGGCTTTATTTCAGCCATCCGGAAGCGCTTTATTTTGGCGTCGGCAACATTGCCAAGGACCAAGTTGAGGATTACGCGCGCCGGAAGAAAATGCCGCTGGGGGAAATGGAACGCTGGTTAGCGCCAATCCTCGGGTATGATCCCGAGGCGGTGCAATGACGGTCAGTGCAAGCGCTGTGCGCAGGACCTAACTCGAATAAACCCCGGCAAGCGCCAAAGCGATGATCATAAACGCGGCGCCGCACGCAAAGCCGCTGCCAACGATACGCAACTGATCAAAGAGCGTTGTCATGGAAGCCCCCCTTGTCAGCGCCCGCACTCCGGGCAATCAGGTGTCGCGCGACGAGGACCGGAACGAAACCTGCGGCGTCAGCAAAAATAGGCAACGGTTGCGCTTATGCCCTGCCAAACCATCGATTGCATTGAGCAATTAAATTTTTCCCCATTCTGCATCCAGATCCATTAATGCGCACTATTTGCGTCAATCCTGCGCATTGGCCGCACTCGCTTTGGACGGCGCCGGTGTTTAGAACCGAGTCAGGACCGATGCTCATGAATTTCTCAAACCGGCTTTCCGAGGCGATCGATATCGCCCAAAAACGCACGCTCGGCGCGGCGCTGGCGGCGCTGGCCGGCATGAAAGCGCGCCGCGAACAGGAATCGTTTTCGATTGCGCTGATCGCGCTGTCGGCGAAAATCGCCAAGGCTGACGGCGTCGCAACCGATGCGGAGTTTGCCGCGTTTCGAAAATTTTTCGAGTTCCCCGACAATGAAGCCGGCAAGGTTCGGATGATTTACGATCTTGCCAAACAGGATGTCGCAGGGTTCTCGCACTATGTGGCGCAAGTCGCACGGATGTTTGACGACGATGCGGCGATCCTCGAAGACGTGGTCGATTGCCTTCTTTATGTCGCGCTCGCTGACGGCGCCGCTCATCCGCAAGAGTTGTCGTTGATCGAAGCTGCCGCCGTCACGTTCGGTATCAAGCCCGCCTGCTGGCACCGGATCAAAGCGGCGCATTTCGGATTGTCGGGCGACGATCCTTATGCGGTGCTCGGGCTTGAGCCCGGCGCGGACCCGGCAGCGGTGCAGACGCGCTATCGCGCGCTGATGCGCGAGCATCACCCGGACGCTCTGATCGCACGCGGGGTGCCTGCTTCGCTCGTGAAGATCGCCGACGGGCGCGCCGCGGCGATTAACGCGGCCTATGAGGCGATCCTGGCGGAGCGCGCTCCTCAACACACGCCTTGATCACCGCTGTTAACCAATCGCGTTTTCGCCCTTATTTCCGCTTAAGCGATAAAGCGTATCCTCTGGCTTTCGGCGCGGTTTTTGCGACACGCGGGAATGGCGCGTGGCGGCGTTGGCTAGACGGTGGCGTTTAAAGGCGCCTATGCTGCGAAGGGTCTGTGTTGGGTGTGGTGGTGCGTATGCCGGAAGATCGGGAAGGATCCGTCCCAAAGATGTCGCAGAATGTCGAAAGAGGCGCTTTTTCAGAGCTTTACGACGCAATCTTGTTCATTGCGGTGCTTGGATTTTCTTCGATAGCGCTGCTGGCGCTGGCGCTTGCTGCGCCGCTTGCCATTGCGATTTCGGCGATCGCGGGCGCAGCATCGGCGCTTTTTGCCGGCGCAAAGCGTCGGGGCGGCTGGCAGGAAGCGACCCCCGCGTGAGCTCGGCGCTGTAAAAATCCTCAGATCAATTGTTGCGGCTGGCGGCGCAGCGTAAGGCTCGCCTCGATTGTAATCCCATTGTGATCCCTCGGGGGGCGCCGTGAGCGCGCGCGAACTTCTGGTCCTCGTCGTCCTCTGCGTGACGTGGGGCTTCCACTATGTTGTCATCAAGGTCGCGGTCGCCGAGATCCCGCCTGTCTTTTACGCGGCCATGCGCATGACTTTGGTCGGTGTGCTGCTCGCGCCTTTTCTGCGCTGGCGCCCGGGGAAGATGAAATATGTCCTCACGGCCGCGCTTTGCTTTGGCGCATTCAATTATGCGTTCCTGCTCACGGGCGTAAAATTCGCGACCGCCTCCGCCGCGGCAATCGCCAACCAGTTATACGTCCCGTTTGCAACCGTGTTGTCAGTCCTGATCCTCAAGGAAGTCATTCACTGGCGGCGCATAACCGGCATCAGCCTTGCCTTCCTTGGCGTCGCGATCATCGCGCTCAGCCGCGATCAGGGCGGCGACGAGGTGCGCATCGGCATAGGCGTCGGGCTCGTTGCAGCGGCAACGCTGATCGAAGCGTTCGGCGCGATCCTGATCAAAAAGATAACCGGCTTTAAACCGTGGGAATTGCTGGCGTGGTTCGGCGCGGTTGGCGGTCCATTATTGTGGGGCCTGACATTCATGCTCGAGCGCGGCCAGCTTGCGGCGTTCGAGGCGAGCGACAAGAAATTGGTGATCGGCGCGATCCTTTATTCCGCGCTTGTCGCGTCGATCTTTGGCCATACGACCTATTACTGGCTGATCCAGCGCCGCCCCGTGTCCGAGGTCGCGTCGTCAACGCTGCTGACAACCATTCTGGCGGTCGCGTTCTCGATGGCGTTTCTGGGTGAAGCGTTCACGGTCGCTTTCGCGATTGGCGGCGTCCTGACGCTGATCGGCGTTGGCGTCGTTGTGGTGCGCGCGCCGGCAACGCCGCCGCAGGCGGGCGCCCCTGAAGCGGTTGTCGTCAAAGCGGAGGACAAGCCTTGACCAAGGTTCACATCATGGAAAAGCCGTCGCCGAACTTCGACGAACGCGGCCGCGCCGTCGATATGATCGTGCTGCACTATACCGGCATGCTCTCGGGCGCCGGCGCGCTGGCGCGCCTGACCGACGCCGCGTCGAAAGTTTCCAGTCATTATCTCGTCGAAGAAGACGGCACGATTTTCGGCCTCGTGGCCGAAAGCAAGCGGGCCTTTCATGCCGGCGTTTCAAGCTGGAAGGGCGACACCGCGACGAACGCGCGCTCGATCGGCGTCGAGATTGTCAATCCGGGGCACGAATGGGGCTATCGCGAATTTCCGGCGCGGCAGATCGACATGGTCTGCGCGCTTATCAAGGACATCCGCACGCGCCACGATATTCCGCTTACGAACATTCTTGGCCATTCCGACGTTGCGCCGCAAAGGAAGGAAGACCCGGGCGAATTGTTCCCGTGGAAGCGCCTTGCGGCGGAAGGCCTGGCGATCGGCCCCTATGAAGGCGAACCCGATCCGACAATCGCCTATGACGACGCGCTGTCGATGCTCCGCGCCATCGGCTACGACGCGCCGGACAAGGCGCATGCGGCTGCCGTTGTCGCATTTCAGCGCCGCTTCTGCCCGCAGGCGCTGGCGCAAGGGTTCAGCCCGCTGACGAAGGCGGCGTTGAGGTGGGCGCTGACCGCGTTTTCTTAAGCGCCGCTCAGACCACGTTCTTCTTGCGCCGAGAGGCAGCGCCGATTGCGGCAATGCCGACGCCGAATAACGCAATCGCAGGCGGGATGGGAATTTCTTGCAAAACGCCGAACCGCGACGTGTAGATGGCCGTTGTTAAATCAGCGAACTGCACCCAGAAGGCGACTTCGCTTTGATTGCTCAGACTGTTGGGACCGGCAAAAAGTGACAATATAATCTTGTCGTCCAGCGTGTTCCCTACTTTTGCAATCGTTGTGAAGCCGTCATCGATCCAAACGTTTATCGATGCCAGCCCTGCGATATCCGAATTAACGGCGCTAAACAAAATTGCTCCGAGATCGTTGATCGCAAGCGCGCTCCCTATAAAGGCGTCGTCAAGAACAATAGGCAAATAGGCGACTTCTCCACCGCGGAAGACACCAATTCTTCGATTCTCATCAGTTGAGAGATCTGTTGGAGATGCGGTGAACACAACATCTCCCACATTATTATTGCGCGCGGATACAAAAAGCTGGTCTCCGCCATCGAGAGTTGCTACGACTTGAAATCCGTCCGGCGAAAGCACGCCGACGGTGTCGAGGTTTGTCGTGTTCGAAAAGACAGCCGCAGCCTCACCACGATTGTTAAGACTGCCTCGTGTTCCCAATCGGTATTCGTTGGGGAGCTCGTATTCGCGCACTCCATCGCCATCTGCGACGAATTGGCGTAACCTTGCGGGAACCCCGCTTGAAGCAAAGTCGGCGGCAAAACCGGCTAACCCGTCTTATTCACCGTAGGATAGCGTAATGACCCGATTGCTGGAAGTTGTTTCGCGGCGCGCGCGTCTGCTTTGCGTGCCCGGCGCCGCGATTTGATTTTTGGTTCCGGATTTTTTGCAGGC
>JBJXFO010000139.1:0-17447 GCA_046154725.1 Parvularculaceae bacterium
ATACTGAGAGATCGGTGCGTGTTGACGCCCCCTCACCCTGCCCTCTCCCGCAAGCGGGAGAGGGTTCAGCTTCATATGCGATAGCCCTGGGGGTGACGGCGGCGTATGAGGCGCAGTCGCCGCGATCTCCTGTCGGCACAGCGCACAGCGCACAACTCACTTTAATCTTTATACGGATTCTCATCAGGGCCGGAAATCTTTGGCTTCCAATCGGAAGACCCCGCGCCGGCGCGCTTCCTGCGCAAGCAGCGCGGTGCGGCGGCGCGAGCGCCGGGCGCGCTGGCGAACCCTCGCCGCCTCATCGTCTGCAAACGGATTGTAGATCCGGGCGCCGAGCCTGATGACGCGGCGCGAATTGCGGCGGGACCCGTCAGCGCAATGGACCAACGCCTCGGTCACAGGCCCTTTGTCGCGCCAGAAGCGGGTGGCGTATGAAAAGTCGAGGCCCGCCAGCTGTCCCAACTTTGAACGGCTCGGCTCGCGTTTGCGGCGCGCGCGCCGGCGCGTTTTTTTTGCTTCGATTGCGGATTTTATATCCGGGCGGGCGGGGTTTTTGCGGGTGCGTTTCATGGCCGCAGTCTAAGGCCGCCGGAAAGGGGTGGGACGGATTTTTGTTTTCCTGCAATTTCAACAGGATCGTTGGTTAACGGTTATTTCCCGCGCGGCCGGGGAGCAATACCAAATTGCATTGATGAAAACCCCAGTCGGAGCCGTCACCCCCGGGGGGCGCGACCTGGCGCGCAAACCCGCGGTCCACGTCGCGACACGGCGCCTGCCTCGCCATGGATTCCGGGCTCCGCCAAGCGGCGGCCCCGGAATGACGGCGTCGTATGTGTTGGCGGGACGGCGAACTGCTGTAACGTCCTTGCTATTTAATCTGTATGCAGAACGTTTGTTCAGAGAGAGTATTCTTCCCGTCGCCTCAAGCCGCCGCCTTACTCCGCCGCTTTCGGCGCCGCGGCCGGTGTCCAGCGCAGCACCGGCTTCCTCGCAGCGGCCGTCTCGTCAAGCCGGCGGCGCGGCGCGTGCACGGGCGCGGCCTTGAACGGCGCCGCATCGCCGCTCTTTGCGCGCCGCGCAAGGCTCAGCAACGTGTCGCAGAACAGATCGAGTTCCTGCTTTGATTCCGACTCCGTCGGTTCGATCAGCATGGCGCCGTGAACGACCAGCGGGAAATACATCGTCATCGGATGATAGCCCTCGTCGATCATCGCTTTGGCAAAGTCGATCGTTTCAACGCCGGTATCCTTCAGAAAATCGTCGTTGAAGAGGCATTCGTGCATGCAAAAGCCGTCAAAGGCCGGCGTCATCTCCGCTTTCAGACGCGCCAGCACATAATTGGCGTTGAGGACCGCATCCTCCGACGCCTGACGAATGCCGTTGCCGCCATGGCTCATCATGTAGGAGAGTGCGCGGACGAACATGCCCATCTGGCCATGGAACGCCGTGATGCGCCCGCCGGCTGTTGCCTCGCCCTCTGCCTTTGCGGCGCGCCGCGTTTCAACCAGGTGATAGGCGCCGTGCTCCTCGACGACATAAGGGACCGGCGCGAACGGGGCGAGCGCTGCTGACAACACTGTCGGCCCGGAGCCCGGGCCGCCGCCGCCATGCGGCGTTGAAAAGGTCTTGTGCAGGTTGATGTGCATGGCGTCGATGCCGAGATCGCCGGGGCGCACTTTCCCGGCAATTGCATTGAAATTCGCGCCGTCGCAATAAAAATAACCGCCCGCCTCGTGCACCGCATCGGCAAGCGCACGGATGTCGCGCTCAAAGAGGCCGCATGTGTTGGGGTTCGTCACCATAATCGCGGCGATGTCCGGCCCGAGCTTGGCGCGGAAGGCGGCGAGATCGACGCGGCCTGTTGCGTCCGCCGGAATATCGTCCACCGTGAAGCCGCATTGCGCGGCGGTTGCCGGGTTTGTTCCGTGGGCGGATTCCGGCGCGAGCACGCGCGTTCTGACGCCCGCCTCTCCCCTCGCAACGATTGCCGCCTTGATCGTCATCATGCCGCACAATTCGCCATGTGCGCCGGCTTTCGGCGACATCGCGACCGCAGGCATCGCCGTCATCGTCGTCAGCCAGTTCGCGAGCGTGTGAATGAGCTCAAGCGCGCCCTGCACGGTCGACTGCGGCTGCAAGGGGTGAATGTCGCCAAAGCCCGGCAGGCGCGCCATTTTCTCGTTGAGGCGCGGATTGTGCTTCATCGTGCACGAGCCGAGCGGAAACGGCCCCACGTCGATCGCGTAGTTCTTTTGGCTCAGGCGCACAAAATGGCGCATGGTCTCCGGCTCTGAAAGCCCGGGCAGGCCGATCGCATTGACGCGCGCATGCGCGCCAAGACGGCTCGCCGTTTTCGGCTCGGCGAAATCGACGCCGGTTGAGGCAAACGCGTCTTTCTCGAAGATCAGCGATTCCTCGATCTGCAGCGCCTTGTTGCCGGTAAAAGTGACGGCCGATTGCGTGGGCGCTGCATCGCTGCGAGTCGGGCGGCCTTGGGTGTTCATGGTCATAACTCAGGACCTTCATTCAATCGTCTGTTTTGACGAATGCTTTCTTCAGTCGTGCATGTGCCGATTTCGCTTCCGGATACGGCAGCGTAATCCTCTGCAACTTCGATGAACCGATAAGTATCGAAACCAAAAAACCCGCTTTTCTGGCGGCACTTTTCGGCAGCGTCCGCGACGCCATCCCGAGGATAACCGGCGATATCCATGATCAGAAATTCTGCGGACTTCCCTTCGCGTTCCGTCCCGCATTGGAATTTTGCTCGGAAAACGTCGGAAAAAGTGTCGAACGTCGCTGCGATTGTTTGCGCAGTCCAATCGTTGATTGGCGTCGGCCGCCGATCGAACTTTTGCACCATTACGCCCTTTCCAGAGTATCTGGCGTGCAATTCAATTGTGTATTCAACCTCTCCGCAATTAACCGCGTACGAGCGGCTGACTGCGCTCGGACTTCGCGACTGCATCACAAGCGGCTGTGCTGCTTCCAACAAAAGCGGGGACCAAATCACTGTCGCAATCAGTGGCGCGATAAGCACTAGAGCAGCTCGCTTAAATTCGCTCGAAGAGCTTCTATACCGTCATTCGTGACGCACTCCGTCGCAGCCACGATAAGGAGGTTGTGGGTTTCCTTGTCGAAGGGCCACAGCCGCTCGCCGGGGACGCCGCCGAGGACGCCTTTCTTCGCCAGCGCCTCGACAATGTCATTGGCGTTTTTCGGCAAGCGGATGGTCAATTCGTTAAAGAACGTCTTCGTCAGCACACTGACGCCCTTCACTTTCGATAAAACATCCGCAGTCTTGCACGCCGCTTCGTGATTGAGCATCGCGACGCCGCGCAAGCCTGTTTCGCCCAGCAGCGTCATGTGGGCGGTGAAAGCGAGCGCGCAGAGGCCCGAATTGGTGCAAATGTTCGACGTCGCCTTGTCGCGGCGGATGTGCTGCTCGCGCGTTGACAGCGTGAGGACAAAGCCACGCTTGCCGTCGGCGTCGATCGTCTGCCCGCACAGGCGACCTGGCATTTGCCGCATGTATTTCTCGCGCGTCGCGAACAGCCCGACATAAGGCCCGCCAAAATTGAGGCCATTGCCGATCGACTGGCCCTCGCCGACGACGATGTCGGCGCCCATCTCGCCGGGGCTTTTGATCGCACCAAGCGACATGACTTCGGTGACGACCGCGATCAGCAGCGCGCCCTTTTCGCGGCAAGCGCTGGCGATGGGCGAAAGGTCGCGCAAATTGCCGAATACGTCCGGGTTCTGAACGATCACGCACGAGGTCTCGGCATCGACCGCCGCGGCGAGGTCCTCAACGCCGAGAATATCGACGGGCAGTTGAACGACAGTGTCACCGTGGAGTTCGCTGTTGGTGCGCGTCACCGCGGCGTAGTGCGGATGGAGCGCACCCGACAGCACGACATTTCCGCGCCGCGTGATCCGCCGCGCCATCAAGGCGGCCTCGGCACACCCGGTCGAGCCGTCATACATGGAGGCGTTGGCAACCTCCATGCCGGTCAAGGCGGCGACCTGCGTCTGGAATTCGAAAAGATATTGCAGCGTGCCTTGCGCGATCTCGGGCTGATAGGGTGTGTAGGACGTTAAAAACTCGGAGCGCTGGATGATGTGATCGACGCTCGCCGGCACGTGATGCTTATACGCGCCGCAGCCGACAAAGAACGGCCCGGCGCTGGCCGCGCGGTTCTTCGCCGCCATGAGCCCTAGCGCGCGTTCGACCTCCATCTCGCCTTTGTGGGGCGGCAGATCGATCGCGGGGTTCAGCGCCGAGGCCGGAACATCCCTGTACAAATCATCGATCGACACGGCGCCGATGACGCTCAGCATGTGTTGCCGGTCAGCGCCGGACAGCGGCAGGTAACGCATGGATTACAATGTCTCCAAAAATTTCCGATAGGCGGCGTCATCCATCAGCGCGTCAGCTTCGGCCGCATCCGACGGCTTCAACTTGACAAACCACGCGGCGCCCGCAGCGTCTTCGTTGACCTTGGCCGGCGCATCGACGATCGCCTGATTGACTTCAACAATGACGCCGGAAATCGGCGCGTAGACGTCGGAGGCGGCCTTGACGGATTCTACAACCGCCATGTCGTCGCCTTTTTTAAACGTCTTGCCGACGGCGGGAAGCTCGACGAACACAACATCGCCAAGCTGCTCGGCCGCATGCGCGCTGATGCCGATGGTGGCGACGCCGCCTTCCATCCGCACCCATTCGTGGTCTTTGGTGTATCTGACAGTCATGTTGCTCTCCTAGCCGCGATAATATGAATGAGGGACGAAAGGCATGCCGGCGATGGTTGCCGGCAAAGGCTTGCCGCGAACCATGAGGTGAACGGAAGTTCCGGTCGCCGCGTGCGCAGGATCGATATACCCCATGGCAAGCGGCCCGCCGAGCGTCGGCCCGAAGCCGCCGGACGTTACAATGCCGATCCTTGCGCCGTTTGCGTCAACGATTTCGGTCCCTTCGCGGGCGGGCGCGCGGCCTTCAGGCTTGATGCCAACGCGCAAGCGCTTTGGTCCGTTTGTCAGTTCGCTGATGATCCGCGCCGCGCCCGGAAACAGCGCCTCGTCGCGCCGGCGCTTGCCGAGCACGAACGCGATATTGCCTTCGACCGGCGATGTCGTCGCATCAAGATCGTGCCCGTAAAGGCAAAGCCCTGCTTCCAGCCGCAGCGAATCGCGCGCGCCAAGACCGATTGGCGCAACGTCCGGATGGGCGAGCAGAACGCGCGCAAAGCGCTCAGCGTCGTCGTTGGGAATTGAAATTTCAAATCCGTCTTCGCCGGTATAGCCGCAGCGCGAGAGCAGCGCATACGTTCCCGACCACTGGGCAGGGCGCATCGACATGAAGGGCTGGCTCGCCGCACCCGGAAAGAGACCGTCGATCACGGCAGCGGCGCGCGGCCCTTGAAGCGCAATCAGCGCGCGGTCGCCAGCAATTTCAAGGTCTGCAACGCCCGCGAGGCTATCCCCGATCAGCGCGAAGTCCTGATCCTTGCACGCGGCATTGACAACGAGGAACAGCGTGCCGTCGCCCGACGCGAATGCGGGGCGCGTGATCATCAAATCGTCAAGGATGCCGCCGCCTTCATTGAGAAGAACGCTGTAGCGGATCGCGCCATGCTTGAGTTTGGCGACTTCGCCGGGAACCAGCGTCTCGATCGCGGCCGCAATCGCCGCATGCGCTTCCGGCGTTCCACGCGGCGCTTCTTTCGTCCGCAGCCACGCCTGCCCCATGTGGGAGACATCGAAAAGGCCCGCTTTTGCGCGCGTATGAAGGTGTTCCTTCAACACGCCGTCCGCATACTGAACAGGCATGTCGTAGCCGGCAAAGCCAACCATTTTTGCGCCGAGCGAACGGTGCAGATCGTAAAGGGGCGTGCGCTTTAGAGCTTCGGCGGCGTCGGCCATAACGGTTCCATGAACGGGCGCCGCTGGATTGCGGCGGACCCCGGCTGTCACGGAACCTGAGAGATTTCGCCGAGGGAGCCCCCCCTAGCTTACTCCGTCGGTGGAGAGAGCGGCGAACCGCTCAATCACTTTCCAGCCTTAAAGCCGCGCGCGGTCCGTTTGCCTGAGAGTTTCCGGGGCGGTTGCTCCTTCGGCGCCGGCCGCAGCCTTATGAGGCCTTGGCCAGTCTCTCCCGCAGACGCGGCGCCGGGGCGCATAGCGCTCCGGTCACTTCCGACCATAAAGCGCGTCAGCGTGTAGTCAATCGAGTCGCCTGACAAATTACGGCTGGGCTGCCGGCGATGCGCACTCAAGGCAGAGGCCGCGCGCTTCGAGACGCGCTGTCTTTAATTGGAACGCCGCGCGCCGGATAACGGGCCGCAGCGCCGCTTCGACGCCGTCAATCTCGACCTCGGTCGCGGACGCGCACGTTTCGCACACCAGAAAAACCTGCACGTCGTGCGGCCCTTCGTGCTTGCACAGGACGAAGGAGTTCAGACCTTCAAGCTTGTGGATGAAGCCCTTTTCCTCAAGCCCGTCGAGCGCGCGATAGACCGTCATGGGCGCGCGCACGCCGCGCTCTTTCAACTTGTCGAGAATTTCATACGCTTTGAGCGCATCGACGGTTTCATTCAACGCGTCCCAGACGAGACTTTCATTGCGCGTCAGGCCCGCAGGGTGACGGCATTCGGCGTGGTCGTGTTCGTGGCGATCAATGCCGTGGTAATGGCCGTTCGCGTTTTTCTTCGACATGGGCATCGTCTTGCCCCCCGGCGGCTTCAATTTGCTTGTTATAGCAATGTTATATCAGAAAAAAGCCTAAAAGTCGAAATTCTTGTCCCGGAACCATTTCGACGCGAGCCATTTTTCCCCAGACCGGACCGGCAAGCCGGCATGGCGAGAGGCCGGGTCCGCGGCGCCGTCCGAGGTCACGTTTGAAAACAACAGTACGTCGCCGCGCCTGCCTTTGATCTTGATATCGGGGCCAAGAAAGGCCGTTTCCCCGCCTTCATAATCCTCGTTGAGATAAAGGAGCGCGGTTTTGACGCGCTGGCCGTTGCGGTCGAGTTCGGGCCCCGGCGGCAGGCAGTCGAAATGCGGGCGGTACTGGTCGCCGGGGCCATAGCGCAGAACGCTGAGGAATTCTCCTTTTTCCTCCGCATGCTGAGCACATCGGGACAGGAGCCGGTTGACGGCAATGAGCGTGAGGTCGAGATCGACCGGCGCAAGGCTCGCTGTCGCGGAGGTGCGGAACGGATCGCGCATCATGCGAGCGCTTTGCGGGTCATAGACGAGCGAGGGGCCAAGGCGCGAGGCGGCATGCGCGATCACATAGTCGCAGATTTCGGGCGCGACCATGCTCCGGAACAGAACGACATCCGGCGAGGCGCACAGGCGTTCCGGCGCGGGCAGCGCCAGCGCCGGTCGCGGCAACAGTCGCAGCGAGAGGGCGGACCAGTCGCTCGACCCTGGCAATTCCGCGAAGGACATGCCGGATGCTGCCGCTGACAATTGCTCCGTACGCGGATATCCGACCGCCTTCAATGCTGCGCCGGCGCGCTCTACCCCGTCCGCAGATCCAGCGCGCCGGCGGGCGCCGGCCCGCGACAGAACGAGCGCGGCGGCAACGGGGTCTTCGGCCGCCGCCGCATCGAGGAGCGCCGCAGCGTCGCGATCTTCTGCATCCTGCAGGATGAGACATCCCGCAAGCTCGCGCATCGCCGCGGCCGCGCCCGCCTTTGCAAGATCGACAATGGCGGCAAGCGCCGCCGCATCGTCGCGCGCAAGCCCAAGGCCGAGCGCGCGCAACACAGCAACGAGGCGCGCCGCCGAGGCCGACCCTTTGCTTGCCGCCGACACAAGGTCGTTTGCAACGCCGATAGCGCCAGCGCGCGTATGCATGGCCCGAGTCGCCAGAGTATAGAGCGCTTCGGGCTCACCGCCCGCCGCCGCCGATTTTAGCCAGCGGTCAGCTTCCGCGCGCTGGCCCGCGCGCGCGAGCAATGCTGCCAGCGCGTATTGTGCATGAACATCGCCGGCGCCGGCTGGCGCCTTCAGGTCATCAATTGTCAGCGGTGCGGCCACGCCGGGAAGAATATCACCGGGCGCTGCCTTACTGCCAGCCCGCCTCGTCAAAAACCTTGACGGCTTCGGTCTGGTTCTCGCCGAGCAACGCCATGTCGAGCCCGTCTTCGCGGAACGCGCCAAGCTCTGCAACGGGGCCGGCGGCCGCGACGCCCGCAACGACCGGATATTCGTTATTCCCCAGCGCGAACGCGCCCTGCACCTCATCCCGGAGCAGGTACGCAATCAGCATTTCCGCGTTCGCGGCATTTGGCGCATGGCGCGCAACGCCGGCGCCGGAAACGTTGACGTGCGTTCCCGTCGTTTCCTGGTTCGGGAAAATGACGCCGATCTTTGCGCCGATGGCCGCGGCGTCCGCATCTTCAACGCCGGCATAGCGCGCGATGTAATAGCTGTTGACGATGCCGACCCGGCACAACCCGGCCGCGACGGCCTCGATCTGCGCGGTGTCGTTGCCTTCCGGGGCCCGCGCGAAATTGCCAGCGACGCCCTTGGCCCATTGAAGGCCAGCGTCGCGTCCCTGATGCGCAATAATCGAGGCGAGCAGCGACTGGTTGTAGACATTGGTTGAGGAACGCACGCAAATCATTCCGCGTAAAGACGGATCGGCCAGATCGTCGTACGTATCGAGCCCTTCCGGCGCGCCGGCCTCGCGGTTGTAGATGATAACCCGCGCGCGCTTTGAAAGCCCGGCCCACTCGCCTTCCGGATCGCGAAACTGCGCAGGCGTCCGTGCGAGGACGGCGTCGTCTTCGATCGCGCGCAACACGCCGCGCTCTTTCGCGCGCCACAGCATGCCAGCGTCGGCAGTGATGTAGAGATCGGCGGGGCTTGCCTCGCCTTCGAGCGCGAGGCGCTCGATCAGCGCATCGCCCGCCGCTTCGATCACATTGACCTTGATGCCGGTTTCCGCGGTGAACGCGTCGAAGATTGCAAGGTCGCTGTC
Organism: Parvularculaceae bacterium; assembly: GCA_046154725.1. Classification (GTDB taxonomy): domain Bacteria; phylum Pseudomonadota; class Alphaproteobacteria; order Caulobacterales; family Parvularculaceae; genus Amphiplicatus. The sequence goes on from JBJXFO010000139.1 coordinate 8,996, forward strand.
ATAATGACGGCCGGAATAGACGTTGATCTCGCCGCTGCCGACGCCAGCGGCGGCGTCCCCGTTCCCGGCGGCGGCAACCGGCGCCTCGGCCGCTCCATCGGTTGGGGCCTGGCGGCCGCAACCTGCGATAAGAAACGCGGCGGCGATGAACGCGGCGGTTAGCGCGGGGGTTAGCGCGGGCGTGACGGGGCGGATCAAAGCGGCGGTTTCCTTGTTGACGACACTCCTTTCATAATGCGACTAATTATCAGTTTCAAGCGTCATCGGCCTGCCCGTTAATCATACGCGCGCGGCCGGGTTCGAACGTGACGCGGGCGCGCGCGCCCGCAGGCAGGGCCTCGATGCTGGTCGCGCGCAACAGAAGGCCCGGATGATCGATCGCTTCCAGCGTCGCCAGAAAATCCGGTCCGGCGAACCGGCAATCGACAACGCGCGCGCGGCCCGCTTCGTCGGCACTGGCGCTGGCGCCGCCCGGCAGAATGACCGCGAGCGCGGCCTCGGCGCGCGGGCCAACGGCGATAGGGCCGAACGGAGTCGAAACCCCGTCCGCCGCCGGCGTCACTGCAAGACGCTGCGCGCCGGCAAAGACAAGCGCGCCTTGCGGCGTTGCGGCGGCCGTCCACAGTTTTTCGGGCGAGGCGTCTTCGAGGATCCGCCCGCGGGCCATGATGGCGATGCGGTCGCCAAGTTCGACGGCCTCCTCGACGTCATGCGTGACGACGATTGCGGGCGTCCCGCGTTCCTTCAGCATACGGCGCAACTCGGCGCGCAAGCGCCGTCGCAACGCGGCGTCGATGCTGGCAAAGGGTTCATCGAGCAGCATGGCGCGCGGCCGGCGCGCAAACGCGCGCGCGAGCGCGGCGCGCTGCTGCTGACCCCCGGACAGTTCCGCCGGACGCCGATTGGCAAGGTCAGACAGCCCGACGCCAGCCAGCTCGGCCTCGATGCGCACGCGCCTTTCCTTGCCAGACAGACCATTGAGACCGAACGCGACATTCTCCGCGACCGTCATGTGTTGGAACAGCACATAATCCTGAAAAACGAAGCCGATCTCGCGGTCTTCCGGCGCGACATGCGCCTGCCGCGACGACAAGGTCTTGCCGTCAAGTTCGACGTTGCCGCCGGTCAGGCGTTCAAGCCCGGCCGCCACACGCAGCGCGGTCGTCTTGCCGCAGCCCGACGGACCGAACAGGCAGACGATCTCGCCAGCGGCGACGCTCATGCTGACGCCGTCAAGAACAAGGGCCGGGCCGTAGCCGAACCGGATATCGCGCAGGACAAGGCTCATCGGAATGGCGCTCTCGCATCAACGGTTGGTGAATGATAGGGCTCCCGCGGTGAAGTCAACGGCGTCATATCGGACTTTTTCTCCGCGCGCGCGACCGCCAGGCGCCGCCGGCGTTGCAGCGCTCGGCGTTGCGCTTTTCATCGCGGCGCCCCTTGCCGCCATCCTCTTCAGCCTCGCCTCGCCCTTTGGCGAGACAATCGCCCATGTCGCAGCGACCACGGGTCCCGCCTATCTGCAAGGCACGATAGCGCTCGTGCTGGCGGTTGGCGCCGGGGCAAGCGTCATCGGCGTTGCAACCGCGCTTGCTGTTGCCCTTGCGGACTTTCCCGGCCGGCGTTTCTTCAGTCTGGCGCTGGCGGCGCCGCTTGCCTTGCCCGCCTATATCGCCGCTTACGCCTATGGCGATTTCTTCGGGCCCTTTGGCGCCTTTGCCGCGGCAACTGGCGCGATCGTCGATATCCGAAGCTTCGGGGGCGCCGTCTTTGTGCTGACGATGACGCTCTATCCTTATGTTTATCTCGCCGCGCGCGCGGCGTTCACGGGCCGCTTTGGCGCCTATCTCGAAACCGCGCGCCTTGCCGGAGCCTCGCCCTTGAAGGCGGCAATCCGCGTCCTCGCGCCAGCCGCAAGACCCGCCATCGCTGGCGCCGGCGCTCTCGTGATGATGGAGACCGCCGCCGATTTCGGCGTTGCCGACCATTTCGGCGTGCAAACGCTCAGCGTCGGCGTCTTTCGCACCTGGAACGCGTTTGGCGATCTTGCCGCTGCGGCGCAGCTCTCCTCGCTCCTTGTCCTGATGGCGATCATCCTCGTCACGCTCGAGGCCGCAAGCAGGCAGGGAAGGGCGCATGAAGGCGCGCGCGTCGCACGGCGCGCCCCGCGCCTTGAAACACAGGGATTTGCGAGTGTTGGCCTTGCGGCCTTGTGCGCCGCGCCCATCATTCTCGGCGCGGTCATCCCGGTCTGTGTCCTCGTTGCAAAGATGGATGCCAGCGCCGGCCAGCGCGGGCTTTTCGAGGCATTGCAGAATTCGGCGCTCGTCGCGTCCGCTGGCGCCGCGATCGTCGTCGCTGCGGCCGGGCTTCTCGCCTATGGCGCGCGCGCGGCCGGCGGGATTGTCGTCCCCGCGCTCCTGCGGATCGCGACGATCGGCTATGCGGTTCCAGGCGCGGTCATTGCGATCGGCGTTCTCGCCGCCGGTGCGCTGACCGGATCGCCGGTCATCGCGACGGGGCTTGGCGCGCTGCTTTACGCTTACGCTGCCCGCTTCATGACCGTCGGCGTGACGCTGATCGCTGGCGGTCTTGCCGGGCTCGCGCCCGCCGCCGACGAAGCCGCACGGCTCCTCGGCGCAAAAGGCGCAAGGCTCGCGCTCGTCATCCATGCGCCGCTTGTCGCGCCTTCGCTTGCCGCGGCGGCGATCATTGTCTTTGTCGATATCGTCAAGGAACTGCCGGCGACCTTGATTCTGAGGTCGTTCAACTTCGAGACGCTGGCGACGCGCGTCTACCGCCTCGCCGGCGACGAGCGTCTTGCCGAAGCGGCGCCCGCCGCGCTCGCCCTCATCGGACTTGGCGTCCTGCCGGCAATCGCTCTCGGCGCGCTCGGGCGGGAGCGCGGCCGGAATAGGTGAAGAAGGCGGCGCAAGTCTGCCGGCGATTTTGGTCTGTGGAAGGATCAATTCCAGCCAGACGTCCGGCGAAACTTACCGCACCGCCGCCTCAACGCAATCGCAGATGTAATGCGTCTGATCGGGCGTCAGATAGGGGTGCATCGGCAGCGAGAGGATATCGGCGCAAACGTCTTCCGTCGCCGGCAGCGGCCGCAGCGGCGCGTAACGCTCGAACGCCGGCATCTTGTGCAGCGGCGTTGCATAGTAAATCGCTGTCGGAACGCCGCGCGACTTTAATTCCTTCGCGGCCTCGTCGCGGCGGGGAAGGCGCAGCGAATAATAGCCATAGCCCGACTGCGCGCCGGGAATATGGTGCTGTGGCCGGGCGATCTGTGACAGGCGCCGGTTATAGATAGCGGCGACGCCTTCGCGCGCTTCAAGCTCCTCGTCGAAGATGGCGAGCTTTTCGAGCAGCACCGCCGCCTGAAATGTATCCATGCGGCCGTTGAATCCGACGCACACGGAGTTTTTGCGCGCGCTGTCGGTGCCGTGCCAGCGGATCGACATCCATTGTTCGATGACGCCAAGGTCTTTTGCGAGGATTGCGCCAGCGTCGCCGTAAGCGCCGAGCGCCTTGCCGGGGAAAAAGCTGGTCGCGGTCGCGGGCGCAAGGTCTCCGACCCATCTGCCGTCGAGGCGTCCGCCAAATCCTTGCGCGCCGTCCGCCAGCATGAAGAGGCCTTCGCGCGCCGAAATCTTGCCGATCGCGCGGTAATCGGCGGGCGAGCCAAAGAGATCAACCGGAATGACGGCGGCCGGGCGCAATTTGCCCTCGCGCCGGATGTCGCTGATGCGCGCTTCAAGGTCGCCAGCGTCCATGTTGAAGGTCGCCGGATCGATATCGACGAAGACCGGCGTTGCACCCGTCAACAAAACCGCATTCGCGGTGGCGTTGTAGGAAAACGCCGGGATGAAGACCGCATCGCCCGTATCGACGCCTGCCGCGAGCAGCGGAATGATGAGCGCCGCCGTGCCGCTGGCGCAAGCGACCGCCGCCGCGGCGCCCGTGCGCTCTGCGAGCAGCGCTTCCAGTTCCTCGATTTCGGGCCCGGCGATATAGCGCCCATGGTCGAGCACGGCCTTGAGGCGCGCCTCGATGCGCGGCCTGATCCGGCGCTGCTGCGCTTTCAGGTCGATGAACGCGATCTCGCCGACCTGGGTCTTGCCGGCAAGCGAGAGATTGGCGACGCCGTTCATGCGGACTTCCTCGTTTCGCCGGCGCTTTGCGCCAGCGCCGTGCGCGCGTCCTCGACCATCAGCGCCCATTCCAGCGCGCCGCGCCCCGCCCTGCCGTCAACGATCGCGCCGCCGCCGTCAAGGATCGCGGCGATAAAGGCGTCAATGCTTGCGCCCAAAGGATCGTTTAGCGCGGCAGGCCCCGCGGCGAAGTCGTTGGCGGCAAGGCTTGCCCGCGTATCGTTCAGAATCGTTCGCGCGAGAAAATCGATCTCGATCGCGCCGTCGTCATAGACCGCTTTCATCGCGCGCCGCCGCGCGGACGCCCTGCGGCTCACGATAAACGACGCGGTCCGCCCGCCGTCAAAGGTCAGCGTCGCGATCGTTTCGTCATAGCTGCCGCAAGCATCGACTTTGACCGGCGCCGAAAATCCGAACAGGCGCGCCAGATCAAGATCGTGAATCATCAAATCGAGCGCGGCCGGCACGTCTTCGCCGCGCCCCGTCGGCGGACCCGCCCGCCCGAATTCCAGCGACCGCGGCAAGTCTTGCCCGCGCGGCAAGCCCATCGCGGCAAGGACAAAGCGCTCCTGATGACCGACCTGCAGAACGAGACCCTTGCGGCCAGCAAGCGCGATCAGCGCGTCCGCTTCGGCCAGCGTCAAAGCGAGCGGCTTTTCGACATAGACATGAAGACCGGCAAGGAGCGCGCTTTGCGCAAGCGGGAAATGCAACGGCGCCGGCGCGGCAATCGTCACCGCCTCGACAGCTTCAAAAAGCGCGTCAGCCGATGCAAACGACCTCGTGTCGCATTCAGCGGCGAGCATCGATGCGCGGCCTGCGTCCGCATCATAGACGCCGACGAAATCGGCGCGCGGCAAAGCGGCATTCTTGCGGGCATGAAACGCGCCGAAAACACCCGCACCGATGACCCCGGTTTTCAGGACGCCGCGATCAACGACGCCGCTTTTCAGCTTCTGCGCCACTGCGCTCTCCCCACACTCTCAAACCAAGAGCGACTGAACCAACGCGCCGACCATAGCGACGCCCTCAGGGCGGGAATATGGCCGTGCGCGCAATGCGCTTCAAACTATGTTGCCGCCTGTTTCCGGGGCGCTATTGCCAATTTTAATTCTTGCGGCGCTCGCGGCTCGTCTTGAGCTGGTCGGCGAGGACAAAGGCCAGCTCAAGCGCCTGTGTCGCGTTCAGGCGCGGATCGCAATGCGTCTGATAGCGCGACGAGAGATCCGTCTCCGATATCGCCTGCAAGCCGCCGAGGCATTCGGTGACGTTCTGGCCGGTCATTTCCAGATGAACGCCGCCGGGATAGGCGCCTTCCGCCCGGCAGATCGAGAAAAAGCTCGCAAGTTCGGTTTTCAAATCCTCAAGGCGGCGCGTCTTGAAGCCGTTCTCCGCCATGATCGTGTTGCCGTGCATCGGATCTGACGACCACACGACAGCGCGTCCCTCCGCGACGACACGCCGGACGAGCTGGCCGAGCCCGGCCCCGATCGCCGCAGCGCCGTAGCGCGCAATCAGCACGATGCGGCCCGCGACATTGCCGGGGTTCAAGATATCGAGAAGGCGCATCAGATCGTCGGGCGACAAGGTCGGCCCGCATTTGATGCCGATCGGATTTTCAACGCCGCGGCAGAACTCGACATGCGCGCCGTCCGCCTGGCGCGTGCGGTCGCCGATCCAGATCATGTGCGCCGAGGTGTCGTACCAGCGACCGGTGGTCGAATCGACACGCGTCATCGCCTCTTCATAGCCGAGCAGCAGCGCCTCGTGGCTCGTATAGAAATCGACCTCGCGGATCGAGCGCACCTCGCTCGATGTAACCCCGCACGCCTCCATGAAGGTCAGCGCCTCTGAGATCTTGCCCGCAAGTTCCGCATACCGGTCCGCCTGCGGATTATCGGAGACGAATTCAAGGTTCCAACGGTGGACGTTGTGGAGGTCGGCATAGCCGCCATTGGCGAACGCGCGGATCAGGTTCAGCGTTGCCGCCGATTGTCCGTAAGACTTCAACAGGCGCTGTGGATCGGGAATGCGCGCCTTGGGCGTGAATTCCATGCCGTTAATATTGTCGCCGCGATAGCTCGGCAGCGTGACGCCGCCGATCGTCTCGGTCGGGGCCGAACGCGGCTTGGCAAACTGCCCTGCAATGCGGCCGATCTTCAGGACCGGCATCGCCGCCCCGAAGGTCAGGACGACCGACATCTGCAGCAAGAGCCGGAACGTGTCGCGGATATTGTTCGGGTGAAATTCCTTGAAGCTCTCGGCGCAGTCGCCGCCCTGCAAGAGAAACGCCCGCCCCTCGGCAATGCGCGCAAGTTCCGCGCGCAGCGTGCGCACCTCGCCCGCAAACACCAGCGGGGGATAATTGGTCAGTTCGGTCAGGACTTCGGCGAGCGCTGCGGCGTCGGGATAGTCAGCCGGCATATGCCGCGCGGGAAACCCACGCCAGCTCGCCGGTGTCCACGTCTGATGATCGCCAAAATCCGGCACGATGCCCGCCTGTCCTTGAAGTCCTGTTTGCGCCAGTCCTATCGCGCGCGCCGGTGCGCCGCAACAAAGCCGGACGCCGCAGCCTCACACTTTCGCCCGAGATGGGTTAAGGAGCTTGTCAAATCAATCGAAGGACCCCCCGATGCGTCTCCTCGCTGCCCTCACTGCTGCTACGATGCTCAGCGCGCCAGCCCTTGCCCAGCGCGATTTTTCGACTGTCGAGATCAAAGCCTCGGAGGTTGTGCCCGGCATTTACATGCTCGAAGGGGCCGGCGGGAATATCGGCGTGTCAGTCGGGGCTGACGGCGCGTTTGTGATCGATGACCAGTTCGCGCCGCTGGCGGGCAAGATCCTCGACGCGATCAGGAAGATTGACGCGCGTCCGCTCGAATTCGTCATCAATACGCATTGGCACGGCGATCACACCGGCGGCAATGAGGCGCTCGGCAAGGCCGGCGCGCGGATCGTCGCGCATGACAATGTGCGCACACGGCTGATGCAGGGCCTGAAACGCGAGACGAGCGAGACGCCGCCCGCGCCGGCCGGCGCCTTGCCCGTTATCACGTTCAGCGAAGAGGTTTCATTCTACTGGAATGGCCGCGACATCCGCGTCATCCACCTGAAAGACGCCCACACCGATGGCGACGCCATCATCCATTTCCGCGACGCGAATGTCATTCACACCGGCGATATCTATTTCAATGGCGGCTATCCGTTTATCGATATCGCCTCCGGCGGCACGTTTGACGGCGCGATTGCCGCGCAAGAGGCGATTCTCGCTTTGTGCAATGACCAGACAAAGATCATCCCCGGCCACGGGCCCTTGTCGTCGAAGGCTATCCTCGGGCCTTATACGGCGATGCTGAGAGATGTCCGCGCCCGGATCAAAGCCCTTATCGCGGACGGCATGACCGAAGAGCAGGTTGTGAAGGCGGACCCGTTGAAGGATCTCAATGAGACCTGGGGCAAGGGCTTCATCAATGGCGAGACCCTGACACGGACGGCGTATCAATCGCTGAAAAAATAGACGCGCTGGCGGTTCGCCAGACGCGCCCTTGACGGCTTTGCGGCTTTCTGCGGCGCCGCGACCGTCAAGGGTTGGTACGGCGCACGCACGGGCGCGAAAATCTCAACTGGCGCGATAAATGCTTTCTCTCTCAACGGGACACCGTTTCGCGAGGGGTTAACGCATGGCCGCGCCGCATCAGAACATCGCTGATATTCTCGTCTTGCAGACCAGGGCCGACGAAACGGACTTCCTCGCGCCAGCCAGCGACATGCCTGACGCCGAACCTGACCCCGAAAACGACGCGCCGGTTGGCCTGAAGCTCGCCACGGCGCGCAAGGCCAAGGGCCTTACCCATCTCGACGTTCACGCCGGCACCAAAATCAAAATCGTTCATATCGTCGCGATTGAAGCGGGTGAGCGCGCGTTTTTGCCCGCAACGCCCTTCACCGCCGGCTTCGTTAAAGCCTACGCGCAGTTTCTGGGACTCAGCGGCGATGAGTTCGCGCGCGCCTATAAGCGCGAAGCCGGATTTGTTCCGCCGTCGGCGCAACTGCCAACGCCGGTGCCGGCGCTTGCAACGCGCGCCGAGTTGGCGGAAGCGCCGGTGCAAGCTGTTGCGACGCAAGCCGCTGCCGCGCCATCGTCCCAATACGGCCCGGTATACCAGAGCGCAGCCGCGCCATCGCGGCAAACCATTGACGCCGACAAGACAGTGACATGGATCGGCGCCGGGGCTGCGATCGCGATCGCCGCCTTCCTCGCGGGGAGGGCCGCGCAGCCGCGCGAGGCAGCATTG
>JBJXFO010000142.1:0-10486 GCA_046154725.1 Parvularculaceae bacterium
CTCCGGGCGCGCGACTTCGCGCGCCCGGAGTCGAGGCAATGGTTAATCCGTACAAGGAAGATGGATCCCGGGCTCTCGCGCTTTGCGCGAGCCCCGGGATGACGGAATAATGGGGGAAACGCCCCCCCTACTCCCCGAACAGCTCGCCGAAAAAGTCGCCATCGTTCCACGCCGGCGCCCCGGCGCTGTCGCCAAGCGCGCGGGCGATGCGGTAGTTCAGCTCCGTGAAGCGCGCGGCCTGATCGTAGAGAATTGGCAAAGTCAGGTCGTCCGACGGCTTGTGATAATGCTTGGCAAGAAAGTCATTGAAGATTTCGGCCCCGCCGTTCTCGAAACCGATGATGAGAAACACCGACGGCACGCCTTCCTTGACAAAGCTGTAGTGGTCCGACCGGACGAAGATGTTTTCTTCCGGAATGGGGTCTGGCGAAAGCTTCACGCCCATCGAGGACGCTGCCGCCGCGACGACGGGGCCGATCGACGAACGCTCCGCTCCAAACGCAACAACATCCGTGAACGGATAAAGCAGCACAGGCATGTCAAGGTTGACATTGGCGACGATGCGCCTGCTGCCAAAGGCGGGGTTCTGCGCCAGATAATCGGAGCCGATCAGGCCCTTTTCCTCGGCGGTGACGGCGGCAAAGGCGATGGTGCGCCTCGGGGCCTTGCCGGACCGCTTGAACATTGACGCCGCCTCGATCAGCACGGCAATCCCCGAGGCGTTGTCCATCGCGCCGTTGTTGATGACGTCTTCGCCGGGGGTCTTTGGAGCATTGACGCCGACATGGTCGAGATGCGCTGTGAGGAGCACGACTTCATCGCGCAGGACGGGGTCCGATCCTTCGATGACGCCGATAATATTGTCGCTGGCAAGATCGCTGAACGTCTCGGCGCCAGCGATGCGGGCGCGTTTGGAAAGCGCAAAACCCTTCGGCGCGCCGGATGCGGCCTCTGCCGTACGCAGCGCGAAATAGTCGTACGCCTCGCCGGCGAAAAGCTTTTGCGCGCCTGACTGGTTCATAGTGGCGGTTGCGAGGACCGCCGGCGCGGCCCCGCCGGTTTCGCGATCTTTGCCAATCCACGTCATCGCCGCGATCCCGGCGCCTTTGACGGCGCGGTCCCATGGAAAATTCGACGAGACGCTCTGAATACTGATGAAGCCGATGGCGCCGCGCTCCGCCGCGGCGGCGATCTTCACGTCCGTATCGGAATAATAGGCGCCAACTTCACTCACGAAGCGGCGCGGCGCGCCGCGAAACGCAACGACAATCTTGCCCGCGACGTCGAGCCCTGCGTAGTCGTCATAACCTTGCGCCGGCGCGGCAACGCCGTAACCGGCGTAGACCAGCGGCCCCTCGGCCTCGACGCGCGTCTGCGCCATCGAGCGGCCGATAAGGTAATCGGTGAGGTGAACCAGCGTTTCGGCGTTGCCGGCGCTGTTCAAGGTGAACGTCGCGGCGGCAAGATCGCGTGTTGACGACCGCAACGGCACGCTCTGGCGCCATGCGCCGCCGTTGCCGGGTTGAAGGCCGGCCGCCTCGAACTCGCGCATGACATAATCGGCGGCGGCATTGTACCCGCGCGTTCCGGCTTCGCGGCCCTCGCGTGCGTCATCGGCAAGATAGGCCATGTCAGCCTTGATCCGCTCGGCTGCTCCGCGGGCGATCAGACTTGGGCCCGATGTCGCGCAGCCGGCGATCAGCGCCGCGCCAAGCGACGCCAGCAGACCTCTCAGAATTTTCATTGAACGCCCCGACCTGCCCACAACGCAGTTGGCCCTGCCGCCCGCAGCCGCGTCAAGCGCGGCTCGCGCACTTTGCGGCGAGCGGACTAAAGCCGTCGCTCGATTGCGTTGCCCTCCCCCATCAGGAGCACCGTTGGCTTGTAGGCTCTCGCCTCATCGGCGGGCAGCTGGCCGAAAGCCGCGATAATGACGATGTCACCCACCGCCGCATACCGCGCCGCGGCGCCGTTCAGCATGAATTCGCGCGAGCCGCGCGCGGCGGCCAGCGCATACGTCTCCAGCCGCGCGCCGTTGGTCACATTCCAGATCGCCACTTTCTCGTGCGAGAGAATGTTGGCGGCGTCGAGGATATCCTCGTCAATGCCAATCGATCCTTCATAGTGAAGGTCCGTCATAGTCAGGCGGGCGCGGTGGATTTTTGACTTCAGCACGGTGAGCAGCATCAACGCCCCTTTCATCGCGCGCGAGGCGCGGGCGAAAACGTGTATATAGCCGGTCAGCGTCGTCTATAAAGGGTTGCCGCTCATTGGCCGAACGCAAAGGCGCGGCCTAAACTCGGCCGCAAACCGGGCGCCTGGTAGCGCCATCCTTGGAGTATGCTCATGCGCATTCTGGCCTTTGCTTTGTCTGTTGCCGCCCTCACGAACCCGGCGTTCGCGCAGGAAGCGGCAAAGACCCGCGCGCATCAGCTGCAATTGGGACTGGGGTTTTCGGCGCCGTGGAATCTTGAGGAGCCCTATCTCAACATGGCGCAGACGCGCGGCGCCGGCTGGGAGTTCGAGGGCGCAGGCAAGCTCCGGATTGAACCGAGCGAGGCGCTCGCTGACGGCATGCTCGACCCAGAAACCTGGATGCCAACGAAGAAAGCCGCCAGCGCCAAATTCGGCGCGGTCGCGCAGTTCTTTTCGAAATCCGGGGACTATCGCGCGTTCATGGCGGACGAGTGGGTGATCGACTGGAAAGGCGATGCGCGCGGGTTCATGCAGCGCTGGGACGGGCGCGGCAATCCCGAACGCACCGACAACAGCGTCACCTATTCGCTAACGCCGGACACGTTTTCGCACGGCTTTCTGCGCTTTTCGCAAATTGGCGAAGGCCTCTCAGACATTCGTCTTTACCGCAAGAAGAACGCGGAGCGCCTCGCGCGCGGGGAAATCTGGAACCCGGTCTTTCTCGACCATGCCCGCCGCTACGACATTCTCCGCACTATGGATATTCAGTCCACGAACAATATCCAGGTGCGCCGCTTCGACCAGATTGCGGCCTTGAGCGAGCCATGGGGCCAGCGCGCGACAACAAGCTGGCCGGAGCCGCCGTTTTTCAGCGCGCCTTATGAGATCCTCTTCGACCTCGGCGTCAGGACCGGATCAAAAATCTGGCTGACCATACCGCCGCAACTCGGCGCGCCGATCAGCTGGGCGGACCCGTCCTTGCGCCGCAAAGACCGCCCCGACCGCCTTGATGGGGCGCTGTTCACCGAGACGGTGCGCAAGCATGCAAAAAAAACGCTGGCGAGCGAAGAATGGGACGTGTTCGCGCGCGCGGTTGCTGACCGGCTGCTGGCGTCGGGCTATCCGCTTGATCGCCCGCTCTATGTCGAGCTTGGCAACGAAATGTGGAACAACGCCGCCGGATTTTTCGTCTCAACCGCCTATGCGCGCGGCGTCGGCAAGGCGTTCGATCCGGAATGGCGGGTCGGGCACGGCTACGGCGCCCTCTCCGCGCGCATGGTCCTGGCCTTCGAGCGGGAGTTCGCGCGGCGAAAAGTCCGCCCACGGATTATCTATGTGCTGGCAACCCATACGGCGAACCCGACACGCACGCGCGACGCGTTCGTGGGCTTTTCCGCTTTCCTCATTGGCGAGGGCGAGGATCCGAAAAAATATCTCGCCATGACCGGCGTTGCCGGCACCAATTATTTCGGCAAGTTCGAAGACCTGACGACGCTGATGTTTGGCAAAACGCCCGAGGACGCGGCGCTCGCCCGCTGGCTCGCCGCGATCAAGGCCGACCCCAAGGCGCTCGAAGAAAAGGTCGCCGGCCATCTGACGCGCGGCCCCGCCAGCGCCAAAGCGACCGGCCCGTGGATTGCCGCGCAATGGCGCCAGCATCAGAAAATTGCCCTTGAAGCCGGATCGGCGTTCCTCGGCGGGTATGAAGGCGGCAGCCATTTGAACCTTCCCGGTCCGCTGGCGGCATCGCCCGAGTTCATGGCGTGGTGGCGCCCCTTTCACTGGGGCGAAGAGGGCGCGGGCGTTGCCCGGTCCATCAACGCGCAGCTGATCGAGGCCTTCCCCGGGGCAATCATCTCCAATTATGCGAGCATTGGCCCCCTGAATGGCGCTGCCCCCTGGATGGACGGGCATTACGCCGCCCGGACCCCGATGATGAGGATGTGGGAGGAGTTTAGCCGTCCCGCCCGGTGAACGACCCCGCGCTGGCTGTGTCTTTTAAGCGATTTGCCGGGGCGCCGGGATATGGTTAAGATTGCAGGTCGTAGGTTTGGGGATTTTATGGCAACGCCGTTCTTGTCGGGTTTTAGCACGGCCTTTGTTGCGGCCTGCGCTGCGGCGTCCGTTCTGGCGTCGGCGGCGCTTGCTCAGAGCGGGGTCGACCATGAAAACGGCACCGGCCCCGATCCCGACGGCGACAGCAATCCGGCAACGCGCACTTACGCTCTAGCGAGCATCGGCGCGGCGGACGCGCGCCTTGATAACCTGTTCCGGGTGATCTCTTTCGAACCGCCGCCCGGCGTTCACGGCGACAAAATCCGCGGCCAGTATGTCAAGCGGTATGGCGTCGGCTTCGGCAAGGGCGTGAAGCGCCAGATCTGCGAAGAAGGCCAGCGTTATTTCCGCTACGACACGTTGTGCTCTTATCTCGCGCCGCCGTCTGGCGCCTATGCCGCGCACTATCGCGACGACTATCTGCGGCCGATGAATGTCACGTTTGAAGCGCCGGTTTGCGCGGCGGCGCTGTCGATCCATCCGATTGGCGGGCGCGAAGGCGAGCGCTTCGTTGCGACGCTGCAGCCTTATCGCGGCGACCGCAAACTGGCGCCGGTGAAAATCCGGTTTGCGTGGACGCAAGACACCGTCCGCTGGCGGACGATGGTCGGCGGCTTTTTCCTCAGCGAGAGCGCGGACCGCGTTGAAATCACGCTGCGCAGCCGCGCGCCGGAATCAAAATCCGACACCGTGCAATTCCTGATGGACGATTTCAGCTTCATCGAAACCGGCTGCGAGAAGGCGCTTGAAGCCATTCGCGACAGCGCGGGCTTTGAGGTCGGCAACAACGGGTTGCTGGTGACGAAATCCGCGCAGGATTAAAGCGCGCCCGTCCGGGCGGTCCTGACGTCCGGGCCCGCAAAACCTGATGAACGCAGCTTCATCGCGTTTTCGGCAAGGTCGTCCGCGGCGCGGCCGAGGCGTTTTACGGCGGCGTCGAGCGGATCCTTGATCGCGTCGATTGCCTCATCGTCGGCGTCGATCTTCTTTAGCGCGGCAATGTAGACCGCGCGCGTTTCGCGCAAATCCGCGATAGAGCTTTCGATCACCGACACATCGGCGAGCCGGGGGCTTGGCCCTTCGCCCGCGCGCTCGGCCGCATCGGCGAGCGCTGCGGCGGCAACAAGGTGACGGCGGGCGTCGGCGGCGATGCGCTGCGCTGCGTCGGGCGCGTCCGCCAGGGCCGCGAGATAAACCTCCACCGCCCGAGCGCGCGTCATGCCATCATCGTTGCTGTTGCCGGCAAAGCGGGCGCCGAACGAGGCGTCCTGCGGCTGCGGCCAAGGAGACCACGCAAGCTCGGCCGCCGCCTCTTTCAAAGCGGCCCGTTCCTCAGTCATCACGGCGTCGTCGCCGGTGTCGGCGGAGCGGATGACGGTCGAGCAGGCCGGAATTGCAACCGCGACAAGGAAAGCGACAACCGCCTTAACGCTGACACCGGGCATTACGAATTGTCTCCTCACGCAACTCTGCTGGGCTTATTCAACCGCATCATTCAGCCACATCAGGGAGACCCCGCAACCGTTGCTGCGGCGCTGGCAATGTGTGCGCCTGCACCTTATTTGCAGAAAACGGCTTGAAGAGTTGTCCCGGCCCTAGGTAGGGAATAGCAGGCCTTAAGATTGAAAGTCAGCAGAATTATGGCGGAGCGTTTCGATCTTTATCCGGCAATTGAACCGTTCGAGACAGGGCGGCTGAAAGTTTCGGACCGGCACGAAATTTATTACGAAGTGTGCGGCAATCCCGCTGGCAAGCCGGCGATCGTCTGCCATGGCGGGCCGGGCGGCGGCATCACGCCGTCGATGCGGCGCTATTTCGATCCATCCGCCTACAGGATTGTCCTCTTCGATCAGCGCGGTTGCGGGAAGTCGACGCCCTATGCCGAGCTTGCCGAAAACACGACGTGGGACCTCGTCGCCGATATGGAAAAACTGCGCCAGCGGCTCGATATCGAGCGCGGGCTGGTGTTTGGCGGTTCGTGGGGCTCGACGCTGGCGCTTGCCTATGCGCAGTCGCATCCGGACCGGGCAAGCGAACTCGTGCTGCGAGGCATTTTCACGCTCCGCCGCGCGGAGCTCGCGTGGTTCTATCAGGAAGGCGCAAGCTGGATCTTCCCCGATGCGTGGGAGAATTATCTGGCCCCGATCCCGGCGGCTGAGCGCGGCGATCTGATTGCCGCCTATCACCGCCGCCTGACAGGCGCCGACGAGACCGAGAAACGGCGCGCGGCGCGCGCGTGGAGCGCCTGGGAAGGCGGCACTGTTTCGTTTCTCCCGTCGCAGGAGCGCATTGACAGTTTTTCGGCCGATGCCTTCGCGATCGCTTTTGCGCGCATCGAGTGCCACTATTTCGTCAATCGCGGCTTCTTCGACCGTGATGATCACCTGATCGCGAATGTCGGGCGCATCCGCCACATCCCTGCGGTAATCGTCCAAGGCCGCTATGACGTCTGTACGCCGATGAAAACCGCGTGGGACCTGCACAGGGCATGGCCCGAAGCAGAGTTTCAGCTGATCGGCGATGCGGGCCATGCAGCAAGCGAGCCGGGGATCATCGACGCGCTCATTCGCGCCAACAATCGCTTTGCCAGCGCATGATCGTGGCGAATTAGCACGATCGTTAAAATGCTATTGGCCGCCGCAAGTTTGCGGCAGCTTTTGTTACCTAGATCCTGCGCGAGTAACGGCGCGGCAGGGTTCGGGTTTTATTCAAATCTTTAGAACTTATGCGCGAAGCTGTCCGGCGGGAGACAACCGGACCGGTCCTGACGGCCGTTTCCGGGGGAGTGCTGATAGTGACCAATCGATCGACGGCGGAAGCATTGCTTCTCGAGTGCGAGCAGATTGACAGTCTGCTCGACGTGGCAGGCATTGACGGTGTCAACGATATCATGGCGGCGTTCTGGCGTTCGACGGATGAGCTCTCCGCTGATCTCGCCCGGCGCATCAGCGTCAGCGATTTCACTGAAGCGGCGCGGACGGCGCATGCGCTTAAAGGCTCGGCGGCCAATGTCGGCGCGCTGCGCCTCGCGGAGGCCGCGCGCGAAGTTGAAACCCGCGTGAAAAATAACGACCTCAAAACGGCCAGCGAGGCAATCGTCCGTCTCGCGGAAATTTATCGCGATACGCGCGCAGCGTTCGAGCACCACCTCGCAGCCTGCGCATAACGCGCGACCGACGTCTCAATCGACGTCAGAACGCCGGCCCGTCGGCGTCGCGGCTGAGATGCGCGCTCATGACGAGCCCAAAGCCCCCCATGATCGTCAGCATCACCGTGCCGCCATAGGAAACGAGCGGCAGCGGCACGCCGACAACGGGCGCAAGCCCCATCACCATACCGGCATTGATGAGAATATAGAGCATGAAGGTCGACGTGACGCCGAGCGTCACCAGCCGCGAGAACTGCGTCTTGGCGCGCAGCGCAATCGTCATTGATGTCGCGATGACGGAGAAATACAACAGCAAAAGCCCGATCGCGCCGACGAAGCCGAACTCCTCGCTGAAGATCGTGAAGATGAAGTCGGTCTGCATCTCGGGCAGAAAATTCAACTCCCGTTGCGTGCCGAGCATGTAGCCCTTGCCCACAAGCCCCCCGGACCCGATGCCGATCTTCGACTGCAGCAGATGATAGCCGGCGCCGAGCGGATCGTTTTCCGGATTGAGAAATGTCGTCAGGCGCGCGATCTGGTAATCGTGCAGGATATCGAAGCGATACGCGGCATAGCCCGCGCCAATTGCCCCGACGCCGCCGAGAAAGCCGATCCGCCACGACAGCCCCGCGAGAAACATGATGGCGACGCCCGTCGCGCCAATCATGATTGCGGTGCCAAGGTCCGGCTGCATGAACACAAGCCCGACCGGCGCGCCGATCATCACCAGCGGCGGGATGAGATAGAGAATGTGCGAGACCTGTTCAGGCCGCAGCGCGTGGTAATAACGCGCCAGCGCGAGCACGAGGCCGACTTTCATCAACTCAGACGGCTGAAACTGCATCGGCCCGAGATCGATCCAGCGCCGCGCGCCCATGTTGACGTCGCCGATAAACGGCACGAGCGCGAGCGCGACCAGCGCGACGACATAAATTGGAATCGACAGCAGCATCCAGTAGCGCATGCCGATCAGCCCGACGATGATCATGGCGACGAGCGCCACCGCAAAGCGGAACGCGTGCGTGCCAGCCCACGGGCTCCATGACCCTCCGCCGACGGAGTAAAGCGTCACGACGCCGGCGCCGGCAATCAGCGACAGCATGATGATCAGCGGCCAGTGCAGGCGCGCGATATGGTCGCCAAGGCCGCGGCGGGGTCCTTGCAGGATGATCGAGCCCATCGCCCTATCCTCTTCGCGACGGGTCGGGTTGGCCGGCAATCGCGTCTGGCCCGATCGGCTTCAGGCGCGCGGGGTCTTTGGTCATCACGGCGCGCATGATCTCGCGCGCCTTCGGCCCAGCTGTGGTCGAGCCGCCAATGCCGTGCTCGACGACGACCGCGCACGCGTAGCGCGGCGACCCGAACGGTCCGTAGCAGACAAACAGCGCATGGTCGCGTCTATCCCACGGAAGGTCCTTAGGTTTTGTGAGGCCGCGGCGTCGTTCTTCTTCAGTGATGCGGTAGACTTGGCTCGTGCCCGTCTTGCCGGCGATTTGCCATTCGGGCTCCTCAAGGCGCGAGCGCCAGGCGGTGCCGCCCGGCTCATTGGTGACGGCGTTCATGCCGTCGCGCACCACCGCCAGGTGTTCCTCAGAGATATCGAGGCGCGGCGCTTCGGCTTGCGGCAGCATGAGATCGCCCTTCAGCCGGACGATCCGGGGGCGGATTGCCCGCCCCGTGGCGATGCGCGCCGACATCACGGCGAGTTGCAGCGGCGTTGTCGAGACCGATCCCTGACCGATGATCGCCGACAGCGTTTCACCGGGGAACCAGGTCTGGTTTTCCGGCGAGTTCCGGTAATAGCGTTTTTTCCACGCGCGATCGGGAACGGTGCCGGCGTTCTGGCCGGGAATGCCGAGTTCAAATGTCTGGTCGAGCCCCAGCATGCGCGCGGTTTCGGCGATGACGTCGATACTGATCTGTGTGCCGACGGTATAGTAGAACGTATCGCAGGAGTGCTTCAGCGACGCCTTCATGTCGATCGTTCCGTGGCCCTCTTTCTTCCAGCAATGGAAGAAGCGGGCCCCGTACCAGAACTTGCCGCCGCAGCGGACTTTGAACGACGGGCTGATGCCTGAGCGCAAGGCGGCAATCGCGCTCACCATCTTGAAGGTGGAGCCCGGCGGATAGATGCCGCCCAAAGGCTTGTTGAGGAGCGGCTTATACGGACTCTCGTTCAGCTCTTTCCAAAGCGCGTTCGGAATGCCCTTGGTGAAAATGTTCGGGTCGAACGCAGGTGTTGAGGCGAGCACCAGAATATCGCCGGTCTCGGTATCGATGACGACCGCCGAGGCGCTCTCGCCTTCCAGCACCTTCATCGCGGCGAGTTGCAATTCGGCGTCGATTGTCAGGCCGAGCGTCTCGCCTTGCGCCGGCGGCGTTACGCTTTCCGCGATCTCGGCGATCACCCGGCCATGCGCGTTGACCTTAACGTCCATCGCGCCGGCGACGCCGCGCAACTCGGTTTCATATGTCCGCTCAAGCCCTTCACGCCCGACCTTGAAGCCGGGCTGGCGCAGCAGCAATTGCTGTTCTTCGTTTTCTTTGGCGCCGAGATCGCGGTCGGTGACGGCGCCGACATAACCGATCACGAACGCTGTCGCATTGCCGAGCGGATAATTGCGCGTCTCGCCAACTTCCGGGTGCGCGCCCGGCAGATAGGGAAGCTCGTAATTGATCTTGGAGAATTGATCCCATTCGAGATTGTTCTCGATCTCGACGGGCGTAAAGCCACGCGTCCGGCGAATCTCCCGTAGCAATTTTGCCCGTTTTTCCGGCGTGATGGTAACGAACTGCGCGATGCGATCGAGCGCTGGATCAACGTCGCCTGCTTCATCCGGAATGAACAGCAAGCGGAAATTCTGCCGGTTCGAGGCGAGCGATTGTCCGAAACGGTCGATGATTTCACCGCGCAAGGGCGTAATGACGCGCGTGTTGAACTGGTTTTCTTCGGCAAGCCGCAAATATTTCTTGTGTTCGAGCACTTGCAGTTGAAACAGCCGCGCGCCAACGCCAACAAGCAGAAGACTGAATCCGCCGCCAAGGATCGCGGCGCGCCGCGAGACAATCTCCTTTTTTTCGGGATCG
>JBJXFO010000146.1:0-70108 GCA_046154725.1 Parvularculaceae bacterium
GGTATCGCTTCGCTCCACCCGCCCTACGGAGTATCCACACAAGAACACCGATTTCCACATTGCGGCGACAGCGCGCGCCCTCAGTCGCTGCGCGACGGCTCCCCCGTTTAAGGAACGGGGGAGCAAAGAAAGCGCCCCTGCCGCTCCGCCCGCTTGCGGGCGACGGTGTTTCGACGAGCCTGATTGCAGGCTGTTGCGCCACTGACCCAGTCGTGTGACGATATAACATTGGCCTCGCCCAAGTGCGGGGCGGGCAGGGGGCTGCGACGATGTCCGGGGGGACGCCGTCTGTGCATGTGTTTTGGCGGTTTGCGCGCGCGTTTGCGGCGGCGGTTGGGCTTTGCGTTGGCGCGGCCGCGCGTGCCGCCGACTTCGACGTCACCGCCGCGCTGGGGCTTGAGACAACCGGCGCCTTTCGAGGCGTCAAAAGCCGCAAGCTCAATCCGTCCGTGTACGGCTATGTCGAGATGACCTATGGCGAAGGGTTGTTCGGGCTTTTCTCCAATCCGGTGTCGATTGCCGGCGAGACCAATGCGCTGGTGCTTGGCTATGCGCTGTGGAAGCCGTCGTTTGCGGGGTTCGATTTCGAGGCGGGCGGGCGCTATTACGCCTTTCCGGATTCGAACGACTTCACCTTCGATCTCGACAATGACGGCGATGTCGATCATCGCGGCCGCAAGGGTTTGTTCGAGGCGCAAGGCGGCATCCGGCGGAAGTTCGAGGGCGGGCGCGTGCATGTGCGCGCGTTCTATACGCCGGACGGTTTTGCGCGTACCGGCCCTGCCTGGTACGTCAATAACGAAGTGCGCGCGGACTTGCCGTTCGGGTTCGAGGCGCGCGGCGCGGTTGGCGTCAGCCGGTTCGCCGATGCGCGCTTCAATGACAACTACATCGATTATGACGCGGGGCTTTATAAATCGCTGTTCGGGTTCGACATGTTCGTGCGCTATTCCGATACGTCGGGGCTTCCCGGCGCTGACAACAGCATCGTCGTATTCGGCATCGAGCGCGCGCTGTCGCTCGTCTCATCCATGTCGTGCGAGGACCCGCGTTTCGAGAAGATCCGCAATGACTGGCGCATCGACAAGGCGCGTCTCGCGATTGTTCCCTGAACGGGTCGCCGCAATTTCGGCGTTAACCATCTAGGCCGTTGATCCTTATACGAAACAAAAATCCGTCCCACCCCCTTGTGGAGGGTTTATGATGGGCCGGTATGACATGGGCTCCTTTATCTCTGTTCTCGCGCCCCGCGCGTCGCCGTCTTTGCGCTCTCACCCCAAAAAGGCGAGTGCGGACACTACGGACAAAAACGCTGAACCCCGCGCAAACTCACGCTTTGTGCTCGTGCGCGGATGCCGCAACGTCCACCGAATCCGCACAGTGCGGATTGCCAATCCTCAATGATCGCGCAGCGCGTGTGCCCGCGACTTCAGGTCTTTACGACCTCGTCCGTCTTGCCAACATTCTTCAGCGTAATCGGCAGATTGAGCAGCATGAACAGGCCGACCAGCGGGAAGCCAATGAAGAGGCGCGAGTTCACCCAGAATTCCGTTGTTTGCGTCTGGCGGATGACTTCGTTGATTGCGGCCATCAGGACAAAGAAAAGCCCCCAGCGAATGGCGAGCGTTTTCCACACGCGGTCGGGCAGAACGAAGGCGTGGCCGAACAGGAGCTTCCAGACATTATGGCCAAACGCCATCGCGCCGAAGATCGCTGCGGAATAAAAGAGATAGACGAAGGTCGGCTTCATCTTGATCAGCGCGTCATCGTGGAGGACGAGGGTCAAGCCGCCGAACGCCAGCACCAGAACGCCGGTGACGATCAGGACAGGCGGCACCTTGCGGGTGCGCACATAGGCAAGCCCGATCGCCAGCGCCGTTGCGCCCATGAAAATCGCCGTGGCGATAAAGATCGCGTTTTCCGGATCGCTGCGGTTGAACCAGTTGAAGGCGGCGACAAAGGCGATGATGGGACCGAGATCCATCAGGATCTGGCCGGCGCCGCTGGCGGTCTTCTTGGCGTTGTCGCTGGTGCTCATGACAGTGTTACGCGTGTCCTTCCGGCTTGGATGAGCGGGGCGGGAGGGGTAGGATACCACAAAGCTGGAGGGGTCCATGCCGCGCTCGTTGTCGTCCCTGCTGATTGCGATCGGGTTTCTCGCGCTGGTCGCGATGGCGCTGCTGCCGAGCTCGGTGACGATCATGATCGAGGTCAACGATTCGTCGACCGACGAGATCGTCTATGGCGCGCACGCGCTGCCGGCGGAGCCGCGCGATGACAGCAACCTTTGAATTCACCCGCGCGCTCGTCCGCACACCGTCGCAGTCCGTCACCCAGGGCCTGCGCGCGGAAACAGGCGAGGGGCCAACCCATGACGGCGTTGCACGCGAGCATGCCGCCTATGTTGCGGCGCTGAAAGCGGCAGGCGTTATCGTCGATCGCTTGCCGGCGCTTGAGGCTTTCCCGGATTCTGTCTTCATCGAAGACCCGGCGCTGGTCTTTGCGGACTTTGCAATCCTCCTCCGGCCCGGCGCCCCGTCGCGCTTTGGCGAAGCTGCTACGGTCGCTCCGGCGCTGGCAGAGCGCTTCGATACAGTGCTGACCCTCGATGAGGGGTATGTTGACGGCGGCGATGTTCTCGATCTTGGCGACCGCGTCTTGATTGGCCTTTCGGCGCGCACCGATAAAATTGGCGCCGAACGGCTTGCGGCTTTGCTCGCAAGACAGTCGCGGCGCAGCGAGATCGTCGCGACGCCGCCTGGCGTTCTCCACTTCAAGTCCGACTGCTCGCTCGTCGATCACGAAACTGTGCTGTCATCGCCGCGCCTTGCAAGCGCCGTATTTTTTCGCGGCATGCGCGTCATCGAAGCGGCGGCGGACGAAGCGGGCGCCGCCAACGCCTTGCGCGTCAATGGCGATCTCCTGCTCGGTAAGCGGCACCGCCGGACCGCGCAGCGTCTTGGCGAAGTGGCAGCGCGGCTAGTTCCGTTGGAGACGGATGAGATCGCGCGCCTCGATGCGGGCCTGTCCTGCCTGTCGCTGCGCTGGTGATGGCGATGCGGCTTGGCGATGAACCAGAGAGGCGCTACTCTCTACCCGGGCGAGGGCGCCCAGCGAAAGGATCAGGTATGTTTCGGATGCTTTGTGGTGTTGGCGCCGCCTTGCTGGCGGCCGGCTCCGCCCTCGCGAGCGAACCGGCAATCGACGAAGCCGACAAGCTCGCCCGTTTCACGGAAACTGGCGAGACCGTGAATTGCGTGTCGATGCGGTCGACCAGTATTGACCCGATCGACGAGAACCGTCTGCTCTTCAAAGTCGGCTCGCGCTATTATCTCAATGAAACGCGGGGCAGTTGCGAGCGCGCGTCGTCCTCATTCAACCGCATTGAAGTGACGCTATTCGGGCCTCGCGCGTGTCAAGGCGAGATCCTCCGCGTCGTCGATAATCAGAGCGGCATCTTTGAGGGCGCTTGCAGCCTCGGCGAATTCCGCCGTCTTGAGAAGAAACCAGCGTTGCCGGCCGCAGCCGAAACTCGGTAGCCCCTCGCGCCGGCTATTTACTGACTTGAAGCGATCATCAGGGCCGCGCGGCGTGCAATCGCCTGCGGTCCGTTTTTGTGTTCGCGTTTTTCTGGCGAATTGGCTTGCGCTCGCCACAATTTAGACGTAACTCTATAACATAACGAGTTTGTGGCGACCTCTCCTCGCCGCCGGGGCGTTCTCCCGCAGTTCGCTTGTAAAAGTGTTTCCTGGTTGCGTTGTTTCGTGGCTTCGTTGCGTAGAGTTCCGGTTGCGTATGCGACGGACGGCGCCAAGTCCCCCATAGGCGCCGTCCGTTTTTTTGGGCGTTTTTGTGCGCCGATCCGCCACTTCGGCGTTGATTCTTCAAAACCGCTCTGCTAACGCCCCCGTTCCTTTCGGGAGGTATCGGCAAAGTCCAGCCGCTGCCGCACCGCAAGGCCTTCGTAACCTCTGGAAGGACCCCATGGCGAAGAAAATCACTGGCTCCCTGAAACTTCAGGTGCCGGCCGGCGCAGCGAATCCCTCGCCGCCGATCGGCCCCGCGCTTGGCCAGCGCGGTCTCAACATTATGGAATTCTGCAAGTCGTTCAACGCGCAGACCCAACAGATGGAAAAAGGGATGCCGATCCCGGTCGTCATCACCATCTTTTCTGACAAGTCGTTTACGTTCGCCATGAAGACGCCGCCTGCGGCGTACTTCCTCAAGAAGGCGGCGAAAATCGACAAGGGCGGGGCTGCCGCCGGCCGCACCGTCGCGGGCTCCGTAAGCGAAGCGCAGTGCCGCGAAATCGCTCAAGCCAAACTGAAGGACCTCAACACAAACGACCTCGACGCTGCGACCCGGATCATCATGGGCTCGGCGCGCGCAATGGGTCTTGAGGTGAGGAGCTAAGACAATGGCAAAAACAGGAAAACGGCATAAGGCGGCGTTGGCGACGGTCGATCGCAACAAGGCCTATTCGGTCGCGGAAGCGGCCAAAATGATCAAGGCGAGCGCCACTGCAAAGTTCGATGAAACAATCGAAATTGCCATGAACCTTGGCGTTGATGCGCGTCACGCCGACCAGATGGTGCGCGGCGTCGTCTCGCTCCCGCATGGCACGGGCAAGACAGTGCGCGTTGCGGTCTTTGCGAAAGATGCAAAAGCCGAAGAAGCAAGAGCTGCCGGCGCCGATATCGTCGGCGACGCCGATTTGGTTGAGAAAATCCAGGGCGGCTTTATGGACTTCGACCGCGTCATCGCGACGCCGGACATGATGGGCCTCGTCGGTAAGCTCGGCAAAGTGCTTGGGCCGCGCAATTTGATGCCCAACCCGAAGGTCGGCACGGTGACGCCGAACGTTGCGCAGGCGGTTAAAGACGCAAAGGGCGGCTCGGTCGAGTTCCGCATCTCGAAGGTCGGCAATCTGATCCATGCGGGCGTCGGCAAAGCGAGCTTTTCCGACGCGGCAATCGCCGAGAATATCAAGGCGTTTATTGATGCGGTGACCAAGGCGCGGCCCGCCGGCGCGAAGGGCACTTACATTCAAAAGGTTGCGGTCTCCTCGACCATGGGCCCGGGCGTGAAGATTGACCTGTCGGCTGGCGCTTAAGCCTTCGCTTGCAGACTGTTTTTTCAAGGCGGCGCTGCGAAGCGCCGCCTTTTTTGCTGGCGGGTTGGCAACGTGCCCTCAGTCCTTCGCTCTCACAAAATATGACCGCGTTTCCAACCAGTCCAATTCCACGCGGTCATCGGAAACCCGAAGAGGAAACGTATCTGGCCGCTTTGGCGAAGCGAACGTCCCGTCAGGCAGTTTCCAGAACTCCATGACGTCGCCGAACGGCGGATTGTCGAGCATGACCCGGTCAACCTCAGCACTCAGAGAGTTGTTCACGGATTGCACCTCCGCGCCCGGCTATGCCAAATTTCGCGCCAGCCGCCAGTTGGCCGAGGCCCCGTCCTCTTGCAATCCTAAATCTTCTGTGTATCAAGCGCGTTTCGCGAAACGGCTTGCCGGTATCGCGTCCTGTCCACGACTGCGGGCGTCCATGGTTCAAACGGGAACCCGGACTTAATTCCCTGCATAGACAGAAGAAAGACAAAGGCCCCGGTTTTCCGGAGAGGCTGCTGTCGTCCTTCTGGGGCAGTTTGAGCGCTTGGCGCGGGGCCGCACGGTCTCGTATCGGGCGCTGTTTCGACGTGACGAGGCATGCCGCTTCGTCGCGAACCTGCCAGTGAAGGGACCATCAGCCGATGGACAGAGCCCAGAAGGCGGATCAGATCGAGTGGATCGGCAACGTGTTCGACAAGAACGCGGTTGTTGTGGTGGCCAATGGCGGCCTGACCGTCGCCCAGATGACGCAGCTGCGGAGCGAACTCCGCACCGCTGGCGCCAGCATGAAGGTCGTCAAGAACACGCTCGCCCAGATCGCCGTGTCGAAGATGGCGTCAAAGAAGGTCGCTGACCTGTTTCAGGGGCCGACGGCGATTGCCTATTCCGAGGACCCGGTCGCGGCCGCCAAAGTCATCGAAGCCTACGCCAAGAAAAACGACAAGCTCGTCATTCTCGGCGGCGCCATGGGCGCGGAAGTCATGAACGCCGCCGCCGTCAAGGCGCTGGCCTCCATGCCGTCGCGCGAAGAGCTCCTCGGTCAGATCGTCACCGCGATCATGTCGCCGGGCGCAAACCTTATCGGCGCCATCACCGCGCCGGGCGCGCAGATCGCCGGCATTCTAGAGACGCTCGAAAAGAGAGAAGCGGCCTGAAACCGGGCCAGCAAAGTTCCACCGGAAACCATTGAAACAAGGACCTGACCATGACTGACCTTAACAAAATTGCTGAAGAACTCGTTGGCCTCACGCTTCTGCAGGCGGCTGAACTGAAAACGATCCTGAAGGATAAGTACGGGATTGAACCGGCTGCCGGCGCGGTTGCGATGGCGATGCCGGGCGCCGCCGCGGCGGTTGTCGAAGAGAAGACGGAATTCAACGTCGTCCTGATTGAAGCCGGCGCCAAGAAAATCGAAGTGATCAAGGAAGTGCGCGCGATCACCGGCCTTGGCCTGAAGGAAGCCAAGGACCTCGTTGAGGCTGGCGGCAAAACCGTCAAAGAAGCAGTTGGCAAAGCTGAGGCCGAAGAGCTGAAGAAGAAGCTTGAAGCGGTCGGCGCCAAGGTCGAGCTGAAGTAGCGCCTGACGTCAGAGACCTATTGAATGTGAGAAGCGCCGGGCGGCAAGATCGCCCGGCGTTTTTTGTTTATGCGAGGAGGGCGCACCGTGGCCGGCGGCTTTATTGGTTTTGAATTGATGGTCGCAGCAATGGGGGTCCTGAGCGATTCAGAAGTCGATGCCCTCGTCGCGCATTGTGACCGCCAGGGTGGCGCCGGACTTTTGTCCGGGGGCTTGGCGCAGGACGGCTATCGCCGTTCGACGGTCGCCTGGGCGCGGCGGGACGAGGGATTTGGCTGGCTCTACGATCGCGTTTGGGATCTGGCCCGGGGGTTTAACGATCGCTTCTTCGCCTTCGAGATTACGGGAATCGAGAAAGCGCTGCAGATCGCGCGATACGACGCCGACGTAGCGGGCGGCTACGACTGGCACACCGATTTCGGCATTCATGAACCAACTCGCAAACTCAGTCTGTCAGTCCAGCTGAGCCGACCGACAGATTATGACGGCGGGGATCTCGAGTTCGACCTCAGCAGCGAACCGACCCCTGCCGGACGGGATCGGGGCCTCGCCATTGCTTTTCCAAGCTTCGTAAGGCATAGAGTCGCACCGGTGACGAAGGGCGCTCGCTATAGCCTCGTCGCCTGGATTAACGGCCCGCGATATCGTTAAGCGCGGCGGCCGGTTCGCCTCAAGCGGATCGGGGATAAATATTCGTTTTAAAGGGTTGCCCTTTCGATTGGACACCCCTATTAACCCCGTTCGCCGTGAACGGGGGCGCCCGCTACGGCTAAACGATGCGGCGACGTGTTTCGGAAAATCGAGAACTGACAATTCTGCTTGAGAGACACCCCGGGCGCTGACGCGCGGCCAGCGGGGTCTTTTGCGTTTGTGCAGTGCTTTACGATTCCGGAGCAGCTGCGCGGACTTTTGGCGTGAAAGCGGGGGCCAGCCCCGCATAAGGAACACAGATGGCGCAATCCTTCGTTGAGAAAAAAAGAATTCGCAAAAGCTTCGGCCGCATCGGCGACGCTGCGCCGATGCCGAACCTGATCCAGGTGCAGAAAGACAGCTACGAACAGTTCTTGCAGCGGCGGATCAGGCCTGCCGATCGCCTCAACGCCGGACTTGAAGCAGTTTTCCGGTCAGTCTTTCCGATCTCCGATTTTACCGAAACCGCCGTTCTGGAATTCGTTTCCTACGAATTTGAAGAACCGAAATTCGACGTCGAAGAATGCCAGCAGCGCGACATGACCTATGCCGCGCCGCTCAAGGTGACGCTGCGCCTTGCAGTGTTCGAGGTCGATCAGGACACGGGCGCAAAATCGATTCGCGACGTGAAGGAACAGGAAGTCTACATGGGCGACATCCCGCTCATGACGGACAACGGCACGTTTATCATCAACGGGACCGAGCGCGTTATCGTCTCCCAGATGCACCGCTCGCCGGGCGTTTTCTTCGACCATGACCGTGGCAAGACCCACTCGTCCGGCAAGCTGTTGTTTGCGGCCCGCATTATCCCTTATCGCGGCTCGTGGCTCGATTTCGAGTTTGACGCCAAGGACATTGTAAACGTCCGCATCGACCGGCGCCGCAAGCTGCCGGCGACGACGCTGCTCTATGCGCTCGGCATGGATCAGGAAGAAATCCTTGATTCGTTTTTCAAGCGCGTCCCCCATGTTCGTTCCAAGGCGGGATGGACGATGCCCTACCGGCCCGAGCGTGCGCGCGGCGTGAAACTCGATCGCGATCTCGTCGATGCCAAGACCGGAAAGGTTGTCGCTGAAGCCGGCAGCAAGCTGACCGCCAAAGGCGCCAAGGAACTCGCCGAAGCGGGCCTGAAGCAGCTTTTGCTGACTGACGAAGAAATGATCGGGCGATATTTCGCCTCTGACCTCGTCAATTTCGAGAATGGCGAGATTTTTGCCGAAGCCGGCGACGAAATCAGCGAGAAGACCCTGAAGACGCTCGTCGAAATTGGCGTCGATCAATTCGATACGCTGGACGTCGATCACATCATTACCGGCGGCTACATGCGCAACACGCTTGCGGCCGACAAGAACTCCAACCGCGAGATGGCGCTGATCGACATCTATCGCGTGATGCGCCCCGGCGAGCCGCCGATGCTGGAAACGGCCGAGGGGCTTTTCTACGGTCTGTTCTTCGACCCCGAGCGGTATGACCTGTCGGCCGTCGGCCGCGTCAAGATGAACATCCGCCTCGATTTCGAGACCGACGACACCATGCGCACCTTGCGCAAGGAAGACATTCTCAAAGTTCTGAAAACCCTGACGGATCTGCGCGACGGGCGCGGAGAAATCGACGACATCGACAATCTCGGCAATCGCCGGGTGCGTTCGGTCGGCGAATTGATGGAAAACCAGTATCGCATCGGGCTGTTGCGGATGGAGCGCGCAATCAAGGAGCGCATGTCATCGGCCGAGCTTGAAACGCTAATGCCGCATGACTTGATAAACGCCAAGCCGGTTGCGGCGGCGGTGCGTGAATTCTTCGGCTCCTCGCAGCTGTCGCAGTTCATGGATCAGACGAACCCACTCTCCGAGATCACCCACAAGCGCCGCCTCTCGGCCTTGGGGCCGGGCGGCCTGACGCGTGAGCGCGCAGGCTTTGAGGTGCGTGACGTGCACCCGACCCATTACGGCCGCATCTGCCCGATCGAGACGCCGGAAGGTCCGAACATCGGCCTTATCAATAGCCTCGCGACGCACGCGCAGGTCAACAAATACGGCTTCATCGAAAGCCCTTACCGCAAGGTCATCGACGGCAAAGTGACGGACGACGTCGTCTATCTCTCTGCAATGGAAGAGCAGCGCTATGCGGTCGCGCAGGCGAACGCCGAAATCGACAAGAACGGCCGCCTCGTCAACCAGTTCGTCAACTGCCGGGTCGGCGGCGAAGCAACGCTCGTTCCGCGCGAGGACGTGAAGTATATTGACGTTTCGCCGAAACAGCTCGTGTCGGTCGCGGCGGCGCTCATTCCATTCCTTGAAAACGACGACGCCAACCGCGCGCTCATGGGCTCGAACATGCAGCGCCAGGCGGTTCCGCTTCTCCAGGCGGAAGCGCCGTTCGTCGGCACGGGCATGGAAGCGATTGTCGCGCGCGATTCAGGCGCGGTGGTTGCCGCAAGACGTCCCGGCGTCGTCGAACAGGTCGACGCGCAGCGCATTGTCATTCGCGCAACGGAAGAGACCGATCCGACCAAGCCCGGCGTCGACATCTACAATTTGCGCAAGTTCCAGCGCTCGAACCAGTCGACCTGCATCAACCAGCGCCCGCTGGTGCGGATCGGCGACGTGATCCGCGCTGGCGACATTGTTGGCGATGGACCGTCTACGGATCTTGGCGAGCTGGCGCTCGGCAAGAACGTGCTGGTCGCGTTCATGCCGTGGAATGGCTATAATTTCGAGGATTCGATCCTCATCTCCGAACGCATCGTGCGCGATGACGTCTTCACCTCGATCCACATCGAGGAATTTGAAGTCATGGCCCGCGACACCAAGCTCGGGCCGGAAGAGATTACGCGCGATATTCCGAACGTCTCGGAAGAAGCGCTGCGCAATCTCGACGAAGCGGGCATTGTCGCGATTGGCGCCGAGGTGAACCCAGGCGATATCCTCGTCGGCAAGATCACTCCGAAGGGCGAAAGCCCGATGACGCCGGAAGAAAAACTTCTGCGCGCAATCTTTGGCGAGAAAGCGTCGGACGTTCGCGACACCTCGCTCAAATTGCCGCCCGGCGCCTCCGGCACGGTCGTTGAAGTGCGCGTCTTCAACCGCCACGGCGTCGAGAAGGACGAGCGGGCGGTTGCAATCGAGCGCGAGGAAATCGAGCGGTTGGCCAAGGACCGCGACGACGAACTCGCGATCCTTGAGCGGAACATATTCGGCCGCCTGAAATCTTTGCTGCTTGGCAAGGACGCGGTCTCCGGTCCGAAAGGCCTCGAAAAAGGCGCGGTTACCGAAGCAAGCCTCGAGCCGCTTTCGCGCGGGCAATGGTGGAAAGTCGTCGTCTCGGACGAGGCCGCCATGGTCGAAGTTGAAGCGCTCAAGAAGCAGTACGAAGAAAGCCGGTCGCGTCTTGAAGCGCGCTTCAACGACAAGGTCGACAAGCTCAAGCGCGGTGATGAATTGCCGCCGGGCGTGATGAAAATGGTCAAGGTGTTTGTCGCGGTGAAGCGCAAGCTTCAGCCGGGCGACAAAATGGCCGGGCGGCACGGCAACAAGGGCGTTATCTCCAAGATCGCGCCGCTTGAGGATATGCCATTCCTCGAAGACGGAACGGCTGTCGATATTGTCCTCAAT
This sequence comes from Parvularculaceae bacterium, assembly GCA_046154725.1. Taxonomy (GTDB): domain Bacteria; phylum Pseudomonadota; class Alphaproteobacteria; order Caulobacterales; family Parvularculaceae; genus Amphiplicatus. The sequence goes on from JBJXFO010000146.1 coordinate 10,994, forward strand.
CCGCTCGGCGTGCCGTCGCGAATGAATGTTGGTCAGATCCTTGAAACGCACCTTGGATGGGCGTGCCGTGGTCTTGGCAAGCAGATCGGCGCGATCCTTGAACAGTGGGACGCTGGCAAGGCGACCCGCGAAGATCTCGTCGCCAAGATCAAAGATATCTATGGCGAGGGCCAGGCATTGCCGCGCGGCAATGACGAGCTGCGCGAGCTGACGGGCAATCTGACGCGCGGCGTTCCAATTTCGACGCCGGTGTTCGACGGCATTCGCGAGCCTGAGATCGTGAAGATGCTTAAGCGCGCCGGCCTCGAAGAGTCCGGTCAGGTCATCTTGTATGACGGCCGCACCGGCGAACGCTTCACGCGCAAGGTGACGGTCGGGTACAAGTACCTGCTCAAGCTGCATCACCTTGTGGATGACAAGATCCACGCGCGCTCGATCGGGCCGTATTCCCTCGTCACCCAGCAGCCGCTCGGCGGCAAGGCGCAGTTCGGCGGCCAGCGCTTCGGCGAGATGGAAGTCTGGGCGCTTGAAGCCTACGGCGCGGCGTACACGCTGCAGGAAATGCTCACCGTCAAATCGGACGACGTCGCCGGCCGCACCAAGGTCTATGAGGCGATCGTACGCGGCGACGACAATTTTGAAGCGGGGATCCCGGAAAGCTTTAACGTCCTCGTCAAGGAAATGCGCTCGCTCGGATTGAACGTCGAGTTGCTGAATTCGTAACCGATGGAATTTGAATGGGACCCGGAGAAACTTCGGGCGAACATCAAGAAGCACGAAGTGCATTTTAAAGAGGCGGTGGAAGTCTTTAAGGATGCAAACCGCCTTGTCGATATCGACGATAGAGAAAGCTACGGCGAGGAACGACTTCGCGTGATTGGGATGTCGCTAAAAAGACTATTAACGGTTGTCTGCGTCGAACGCGGGACTTCGCTCACGCGCATAATCTCCGCTCGTAAAGCGGCGCATGCGGAAGAAGCGCGCTATTTCGGCGAATGGGACAGACGCTGATGGTTATTGTGCGTTACACGTTGGAAGAGGTACGGGCGCTCCGCGGAACCACGGATTGGGACCGGCTTGATGCGATGACTGACGAGGAAATCCTGAAGGCTGCCGCCGAGGACCCCGACAGTTTCGTTCCTACTTCAGAGCAGCTGAAGGAGTTTAAACGCGTTAGCCCGCCTGATTTGGCCGAACCAGAAGCCGCATTCGGCGCCGCGAAGGCGCCGGCCGATGAACGTACGGTGGTCTTGATGCTTTTACACCTCGTTCTGCGCGAGCTTGCCGACGAAACTATCGATCCAAGGATTCGACATGCACTCGCAGAGGTTATTTATAACGCCCCTTTGCGCCTTGCCGATCAGGAGCGCGTCGCCAACACTTTAAGCGTCATCCGTAAGCGGGCTGAAAAGCTTGGCGCAGCGGCGAGAATTGAAAATCTAATTAAGGTCGCCGCCGATTTGGCGGCCGGCATCTAAACCTGAATTGTCCGGCGGCAAAGCCGTCAACTGAAAGAGGTCTCCATGTCCCAGGAAATGATGAACGTGTTCAACCCGGCAGCGCCGGCGCAGACGTTCAACCAGATCCGTATTTCGATCGCGAGCCCGGAGAAAATTCTCTCCTGGTCGTATGGCGAGATCAAAAAGCCTGAGACGATCAACTACCGGACGTTCAAGCCCGAACGCGACGGGCTTTTCTGCGCGCGCATCTTCGGCCCTGTAAAAGATTACGAATGCCTGTGCGGCAAGTACAAGCGCATGAAGTACAAGGGCATCACGTGCGAAAAGTGCGGCGTTGAAGTCACGCTGACCAAAGTCCGCCGCGACCGCATGGGCCATATCGAGCTTGCAGCGCCCGTCGCGCATATCTGGTTCCTGAAGTCGCTGCCGAGCCGCATTTCGCTGATGCTCGACATGACCTTGAAAGACGTCGAGCGCGTTCTCTATTTCGAACAGTTCATCGTCATCGAGCCGGGCCTGACGCCGCTTGAAAAGCATCAATTGCTGACCGAAGACGATTACCTCAAGGCGCAGGAAGAATACGGCGAGGACAGCTTCACCGCCGGCATCGGCGCGGAAGCCATCCGCGAAATTCTCGTGTCCCTCGATCTTCCCGCGATCGCAGACCATCTGCGCGTTGAAATCGCAGAATCAACCTCGGAACTGAAGCCGAAGAAACTTGCCAAGCGCCTCAAGCTGATCAATGCGTTCATCGAGTCCGGCAACCGGCCCGAGTGGATGGTTATGACGATCGTCCCGGTCATCCCGCCGGAATTGCGCCCGCTTGTTCCGCTCGACGGCGGCCGGTTTGCGACGTCCGACCTCAACGACCTCTATCGCCGCGTTATCAACCGCAACAACCGCCTGAAGCGCCTGATCGAACTGCGCGCGCCGGACATTATCGTCCGCAACGAAAAGCGCATGCTGCAGGAATCGGTCGATGCGCTGTTCGACAACGGCCGCCGCGGCCGCGTTATCACCGGCACCAACAAGCGTCCGCTAAAGTCGCTGTCCGACATGCTGAAAGGCAAACAGGGCCGCTTCCGCCAGAACCTTCTTGGCAAGCGCGTCGATTATTCGGGGCGTTCGGTGATCGTCGTCGGGCCGGAATTGAAACTGCACGAGTGCGGCCTGCCGAAAAAAATGGCGCTCGAACTGTTCAAGCCATTCATTTATTCGCGCCTCGATGCGAAGGGCCTTTCCGCGACCGTCAAGCAGGCGAAGAAGCTGGTTGAAAAAGAGCGTCCCGAAGTCTGGGACATTCTTGATGAGGTCATTCGCGAACACCCAGTTCTGCTGAACCGCGCGCCAACGCTGCACCGTCTCGGCATTCAGGCGTTCGAACCGAAGCTCATTGAGGGTAAAGCGATCCAGCTTCACCCGCTCGTCTGTACGGCGTTCAACGCCGACTTCGACGGCGACCAGATGGCCGTTCACGTTCCGCTGGCGCTCGAAGCGCAGCTCGAAGCGCGCGTTCTCATGATGTCGACGAACAACATCCTGTCGCCGGCGAACGGCAAGCCTATCATCGTTCCGTCGCAGGACATTGTTCTTGGGCTTTATTACATCACGATCGAGAAGACGAACGAGCCGGGCGAGGGGATGGCGTTCTCCAACATGGCGGAGATCGAGCACGCGCTCGAAGCCAAGGTTGTTACCCTTCACACCAAGATCCGCGCGCGCTGGGAATCCTATGGTCCCGACGGCCGGCCAATTCGCGAAGTTGTCGAAACTACCCCAGGCCGCATGAAGCTCGCGCAAGTGCTGCCGAAAGACGGTGCGGTTCCGTTCCAGGTGATCAACCAACTCTTGACCAAGAAGACCATTCAGGGGCTGATCGATATCGTCTATCGCCATTGCGGGCAGAAGCAGACGGTGATTTTCGCCGACCGCATCATGGATCTTGGCTTCAAGGAAGCGTGCAAGGCAGGCATATCGTTCGGCAAGGACGACATGGTCATCCCCGTGGCGAAGCAAAAAGAAGTCGAGGCGACACGCTCGCTCGTTCGCGACTATGAACAGCAGTACGCGGACGGCTTCATCACGCGCGGCGAAAAATACAACAAGGTTGTCGACGCCTGGGCAAAGTGCACCGACAAAGTCGCCGATGCGATGATGAAGGAAATTTCCGCCAAGCGCATCGACAAGGAGACGGGCCGCGAGGTGGATATCAATTCGATCTACATGATGTCCCACTCCGGCGCGCGCGGCAGCCCTGCGCAGATGAAGCAGCTAGCGGGCATGCGCGGGCTGATGGCCAAACCGTCGGGCGAGATCATCGAAACGCCGATCATTTCGAACTTCAAGGAAGGCCTCACCGTTCTCGAGTACTTCAACTCGACGCACGGCGCCCGCAAGGGCCTTGCCGACACGGCGCTGAAGACGGCGAACTCAGGCTACCTGACGCGCCGCCTCGTCGACGTGGCGCAGGACTGCATCATCCGCGAACTTGATTGCGGAACCGAGAACGGCATCACGATCGACGCCGTCATCCAGGGCGGCGAAACGATTGTCACGCTGTCACAACGCATCCTCGGGCGCACGTCGCTGCTCGACATTGCGCACCCGAAAACCGGCGAGATCCTCGTTCGCAAGAATGACGAGATCAACGAGGAACAGGCGGAAGAAGTTCAAGGCTCGGGCGTCCTCAAGGTCCGCGTCCGATCGGTCCTGACCTGCGACGCCAAAGTTGGCATTTGCGGCAAGTGCTACGGGCGCGATCTTGCCCGCGGCAGCCACGTCAATGTCGGCGAGGCTGTTGGCGTTATTGCCGCGCAGTCGATCGGCGAGCCGGGCACGCAGCTGACGATGCGCACCTTCCACATTGGCGGCACGGCGCAAGTCGGCGACATCTCGTTTATCGAGGCGAGCCATGACGGCAAGGTTCTGCTGGAGAACCGGAACGTCGTCAAAAACTCTGATGGCGACCTGATCGTCATGGGCCGCAACACATTCGTGAAAATCGTCGATGCCGACGGCAAGGAACATGCGTCGTACAAAGTCTCGTACGGCACCAAGCTGCGCATTGACCACGAGTCGCGGGTGACGCGCGGCCAGCGCATGGCTGACTGGGATCCCTATACGCTGCCAATCCTCACCGACCTCGCCGGCCGGGTGAAGTTCGAGGATTTGCAGGAAGGCTTCTCCATGCAGGTCGTCGCAGACGAAGCGACCGGCATCGCCAGCCGTGTTGTCATGGACTGGCGCGCCAATCCGCGCGCGGCGGCCTTAAAACCGGCGATGGTGATCACCGACGACAAGGGCAAGCCGCTGCGCTTGGAGACGGGCAGCGAGGCGCGCTATCAATTGCCGGTTGACGCCATCTTGTCCGTTGAGGACGGCGATATGGTTCGTGTTGGCGATGCGCTCGCGCGTATTCCTACCGAAGGCGCCAAGACGCGCGACATCACCGGAGGTTTGCCGCGCGTTGCCGAACTCTTCGAAGCGCGCCGGCCGAAGGATCACGCCATCATCGCCGAGGTTGACGGCAAGGTCGAATTCGGACGCGACTACAAGAACAAGCGCCGCATCCGCATTGTGCCGTCTGACGAGAGCCTCGAGCCGATCGATTATCTCGTACCGAAAGGCAAGCACATTTCGGTGCAGGAAGGCGACTTCATCGCGAAGGGAGAATTCCTGATCGATGGCAATCCCGCGCCGCACGACATCTTGCAGATCCTCGGCATCGAGGCGCTGGCCAACTACCTGATCAACGAAATTCAGGAGGTCTACCGGCTGCAAGGCGTGCCGATCAATGACAAGCACATCGAAGTGATCGTTCGCCAGATGCTGCAAAAAATCGAGGTCTCGGATACCGGCGACTCGCTGTTCCTGAAGGAGGAGCAAGTCGACAAGATGGAATTCGAGGAGACGAACATTCGCCTTGAAGAACAGGGCAAGCGTCCCGCCAAGGGCGCGCCCGTCCTGCTCGGCATCACCAAAGCCTCGCTGCAGACGCGCTCGTTCATCTCGGCGGCGTCGTTCCAGGAAACGACCCGCGTGCTCACCGACGCTGCCGTCAATGGCAAGGTCGATAACCTTGAGGGGCTGAAAGAGAACGTCATCGTCGGCCGCCTCATCCCGGCGGGCACGGGCGGGATGATGTCCCGTCACCAGGTCGAGGCCGAACGCCGCGACCAGACGCTGATCGAAGAACGCGAACGCCGCAGAGCGACAATGGCAATTGCGGCACCATCTCCGGCGACTGCCGCGTCTCCGGTTGTTGAAGAACAGCCGGCGGAAGCCGCGCAGTAATGCAAGAGCGTTAGGAATGAGAACGGCGGCCCCAGGGCCGCCGTTCTTCGTTCAAGCTGGCGCGTGACTTGAATGCGATGACGTCTATGACCGCCGACCCCGCGATTGAACCCATGGCGCAAGACGGCGCTGATCTGTCCTTCATCTGCGGCGCGCTCCGGTCAGGCACGACCTTGCTGCGGATTATGGTGAATCACCATCCGCAGCTGTCAAACCCCGGCGAGATGGATTTCTTGTTCGAGACGCCGCCGCAAAAGAATGGTGCGCCGGACCTTGATCGCTACCTGCATGAGTTATCGTTCAATCGGGTCTTTCAAAAACTCGGGTTTCAGCCAACGCCGGGACAAAGCCACCGAGAGCTTATCCGCGAACTCGTTCGCCAATTGGCGCGGCCCGGACAAACGCTGTCTATCAACGTCCACCGGAACTTTAGCCGCATCCCCGATTTCTTCCCCCAGGCTAAGTTCATTCACCTTGTGCGCGATCCCCGCGATGTCGCACGCTCGGCGATCGGCATGGGCTGGGCCGGGAACGTGTACTTTGGCGTCGATCACTGGATCGCGTCCGAGCGCGACTTCGAAAAACTGGCGGCAAGGCTGCCGCCTGGCCGCATCCTGCGGCTCAGGAACGAGGATTTAATCGCGGAACCCGTCGTGGAACTGACGCGGCTTTGCGCCTATTTCGGCGTTGGCTACGACCCCGCCATGCTGGATTATCCCGCGTCAACGACGTATGCCGCGCCTGACCCCGCGCTGATCGCGCAGTGGCGCCGGCAACTCAGCCCCCGGGACGTTGGCCTCATTGAGGGCAAAGCCGGGGCGATGCTGGTTGCGCGCGGATATCAACTCTCTGGTCATGACCCGGTTATTCCGGGGCCTGCCGCACATCGGGCGCTGCGCGTGCAAGATCGCTGGGCCAGATGGAGGTTCGCGGCCCGCCGGCAAGGCGCGCTGTTGACCCTCGCCGATATGATTGCGCGCCGGCTTCCGCCATCGCCCTTGTCGGATTTTACGCGCCGCCTGCGGGCAAAACGCGCTTCAAGATTTCTGCAATAACCGCCGGGTGTCGCGTCTTCCGTAGAGCAGGCGGGCGCGCGCCCGGGATTTGCTAAGGATTTGCGAATTTTTGTGGCAAGGGCCTATTGACCCATCGGAATCGCACACGTAGGAAGAGCGCCGCTGAAAGGCCGGCAGTCAGGCTTCCTGAAACGCGGTCAGTTTAGCCGAACAAAGTTCAGTTTCGTGGGCGGCGCTCCACTCTGTGGATCTCCGCTCCTTCGCGTCGTTTGCGGCGTCGCCGCAAAGGATGATGTTTTTCGCTTGGACAATGGACCCGGTCAGCGGGCCTCGTCTTTGGAGTGCGCATGCCGACGATCCAACAGCTCATCCGGAAGCCCCGGAGCCCGCGCCGGAAGATCAACAAGGTGCCGGCCATGCAGGCCAATCCGCAAAAACGCGGCGTCTGCACGCGCGTATACACGACAACGCCGAAGAAGCCGAATTCGGCGCTCAGAAAAGTCGCGAAGATCCGCTTGACCAACGGCTTTGAAGTCATCGGCTACATCCCGGGCGAAGGCCACAACCTTCAGGAGCACTCGGTTGTGCTGATCCGCGGCGGCCGCGTGAAGGATCTTCCCGGCGTTCGCTACCACATCATTCGCGGCGTCCTCGATACGCAGGGCGTCAAGGACCGCAGGCAACGCCGGTCGAAATACGGCGCCAAGCGTCCGAAATAAGCGAGGGTTTTCATGTCACGCCGCCACCGCGCAGAAAAGCGAGAAGTCCACACCGATCCGAAATTCGGCGACGCCGCCGTGTCGAAATTCATGAACTACGTCATGTATGACGGCAAAAAATCTGCCGCCGAAAAGATCGTCTACGGCGCGCTGGAGCGCATCGAAGGCAAACTGCGCCGCCCGCCAATCGACGCCTTCAAGGATGCGCTCGATAACGTCATGCCGGCAATTGAAGTGCGCTCGCGCCGTGTTGGCGGCGCGACCTATCAGGTGCCGGTTGAGGTTCGCCCGGAGCGCCGGATCGCGCTGGCGATGCGCTGGATCATCAACGCGGCACGCGCGCGCAACGAGACAACGATGGTTGACCGCTTGTCGAACGAGATCATGGACGCCTCGCAAAATCGCGGCGCCGCCGTCAAGAAGCGTGAAGACACGCACCGGATGGCGGAAGCCAACCGCGCCTTCTCACATTACCGCTGGTAACGACTGTCAGAGTTTGAGGATCGAGCCCCATGGCCCGCACGCACAAAATCGAGGACTATCGGAACTTCGGCATCATGGCCCACATTGATGCGGGCAAGACGACGACGACCGAGCGCGTGCTGTATTACACGGGCAAGAGCCACAAGAGCGGCGAAGTCCACGACGGCGCCGCCACCATGGACTGGATGGAGCAGGAGCAAGAGCGCGGGATCACGATCACGTCCGCTGCGACAACCTGCTTCTGGAAAGAAAAGCGCCTCAATATCATCGACACGCCCGGCCACGTCGATTTCACAATCGAAGTCGAGCGCTCGCTCCGCGTTCTCGACGGCGCGGTTTGCCTGCTTGACGGCAACCAGGGCGTTGAGCCGCAGACCGAAACGGTTTGGCGCCAAGGCGACAAGTACAACGTGCCGCGCATCATCTTCGCCAACAAGATGGACAAAATCGGCGCCGATTTCTTCTTCTGCATGGATTCGATCAAGCAGCGCCTCGGCGTCAAAGCTGTTCCGCTGCAATTGCCCGTCGGCATCGAACAGACGTTCCGCGGCGTTGTCGACCTTCTCGAGATGAAAGCGATCATCTGGGAAGAAGAAACGCTCGGCGCGAGCTTCCATGATGAGGCGATCCCCGCCGACCTCATGGATCAGGCTGTCGAGTATCGCGCGGCGCTGGTTGAGGCGTGCGTTGAACTCGATGACGACGTGATGGCCGAGTATCTCGACGGCAAGGAAATTCCGATCGCGACGCTGAAGCGCCTGATCCGCAAGGCGGTCGGCGCGGGTGCATGGTATCCGGTGCTGTGTGGGTCGGCGTTCAAGAACAAGGGCGTCCAGCCGCTTCTCGATGCGGTCGTCGATTACTTGCCGAGCCCGAACGAAGTCGCGGCGATCAAAGGCATTCATCCGGACACCGAAGAAGAACTTGTCCGCAATTCAACGGACGAAGAGCCGCTTGCGATGCTTGCGTTCAAGATCATGAACGATCCGTTCGTTGGCTCGCTGACGTTCTGCCGCGTCTATTCGGGGCACCTTGAATCCGGCACGGGCTTGCAAAACACCGTCAAGGGCAAGAAAGAGCGCATCGGCCGCATGGTGCAGATGCACGCCAATGACCGCATCGACATCAAGGAAGCCTACGCTGGAGACATCATTGCGGTTGTTGGCCTCAAGGACACGACGACCGGCGATACGCTTTGCGACCCGATGAAACCGGTCATCCTGGAGCGGATGATTTTCCCCGAGCCCGTGATCGAGCTTGCCGTGGAGCCGAAAACCAAGGCCGACCAAGAAAAGATGGGCCTCGCATTGCAGCGGCTTGCAGCCGAAGATCCGTCATTCCGCGTCTCGACCGACGAAGAATCCGGTCAGACAATCATCAAGGGCATGGGCGAACTCCACCTCGACATCATCGTCGATCGCATGCGCCGCGAGTTCAAGGTTGAAGCCAATGTTGGTGCGCCGCAGGTTGCGTATCGCGAGTGCTTCACGCGCGCTTACACGATTGACTACACGCACAAGAAGCAAACCGGCGGCACCGGCCAGTTCGCGCGCCTCAAAATGAATATCCTCCCGCAGCCTCCCGGCACGGGCTACGAGTTTGAATCGAAAATCGTCGGCGGCTCGATCCCGCGCGAATATGTTCCCGGCGTCATCAAAGGCGTCGATAGCGTTCGCAATGCCGGGATGCTCGTCGGCTTTCCGATTCTTGATTTCAAGATCGAACTGATCGACGGCGCCTTCCACGACGTCGACTCGTCCGTTCTGGCGTTCGAAATCGCGGCGAGAGCGGCAATGCGCGAAGCCAAGTCACATTTGGGCATGGCGCTCCTCGAGCCAATCATGAAGGTCGAGGTCGTTGCGCCGGAAGAATATACCGGGACCGTTATTGGCGATCTGAACTCCCGTCGCGGGCAGATTCAAAATCAGGAAATGCGCGGCAACGCCAACGTTGTCCACGCGATGGTGCCGCTCGCCAACATGTTCGGCTACGTCAATACGCTGCGCTCGCAGACTCAAGGCCGCGCGAACTACACCATGCAGTTCGACCATTACGAACAGGTTCCGAAAAACGTGCAGGAAGAAGTGCAGGCGAAACTGGCGGGCTAAGACCCCGCATCGCCCAGTCCAGTCAGGAAGTCGTCAGGAGACGGAGAAAGTTCTATGGGAAAAGCAAAGTTCGAACGCAACAAGCCGCATGCGAACGTCGGCACAATCGGTCACGTCGATCACGGCAAGACGACCCTGACGGCGTCGATTACGAAGTATTTTGGCGAGTTCAGGGCCTATGATCAGATCGACAACGCGCCGGAAGAGCGCGCGCGCGGCATCACGATCAATACGGCGCACGTCGAGTATGAATCGAAGGCCCGCCACTACGCGCATGTCGATTGCCCGGGCCACGCCGACTATGTGAAAAACATGATTACGGGCGCGGCGCAGATGGATGGCGCAATCCTCGTCGTTTCGGCCAATGACGGCCCGATGCCCCAGACGCGCGAGCATATTTTGCTGGCCCGCCAGGTTGGCGTTCCGGCGCTTGTTGTCTTCATGAACAAGGTCGATATGGTCGACGACCCCGAGCTTCTCGATCTCGTCGAGATGGAAGTTCGTGAATTGCTGTCGAAGTACGAATTCCCGGGCGACGATATCCCGATCATTCGCGGTTCTGCGCTAGCGGCCATGGAAGGGCGCGACCCGGAAATTGGCGAGCAGGCGATCCGCAAACTGATCGAGGCCGTCGACACCTATATCCCGACGCCCAAGCGCCCGATTGAATTGCCGTTCCTGCTGCCGATCGAAGACGTGTTCTCGATTTCGGGGCGCGGCACCGTTGTCACGGGCCGGGTTGAGCGCGGCATCGTCAACGTCGGTGACGAACTTGAAATTATCGGCATGCGCGCGACGTCAAAGACGACGTGCACGGGCGTTGAAATGTTCCGCAAGCTGCTCGACCGCGGTGAGGCAGGCGACAATGTGGGCGTCTTGCTGCGCGGCATCGATCGCGCCGGCGTCGAGCGTGGTCAGGTTCTGTGCAAGCCGGGTTCGGTGACGCCGCACACGAACTTCCTTGCCGAAGCCTACATTCTCACGAAGGAAGAAGGCGGGCGGCATACGCCGTTCTTCACGAACTATCGTCCGCAATTCTATTTCCGCACGACGGACGTGACCGGCATCGTGACGCTGAAGGAAGGCGTCGAGATGGTCATGCCCGGCGACAACGTCGAGATCAACGTTGAGCTGATCGTGCCAATCGCGATGGAAGAAAAGCTGCGCTTCGCCATTCGCGAGGGTGGCCGCACGGTTGGCGCCGGGATCGTCGCGAAGATCCTGAAGTAACGCGCATTACGAGTTGCGGAGCCGCCCCGTGCGGCTCCGCATGTTTTTCTGAACGTTGGCGGAATTAGTCGGAAACAAAGGCAAAGACCCACATGCAACAGAATATTCGCATCAGGCTCAAAGCCTTTGATCACCGCGTTCTTGACGCGTCGACGAAGGAGATCGTCAACACAGCCAAGCGCACGGGCGCGCAAGTGCGCGGGCCGATCCCGCTGCCGACACGCATTGAGCGCTTCACGGTGAACCGCTCGCCGCATATCGACAAGAAGAGCCGGGAACAGTTCGAAATGCGCACGCACAAGCGCGTTCTCGATATCGTCGACCCGACGCCGCAAACCGTCGATGCGCTTATGAAACTCGATCTGTCGGCCGGTGTCGACGTTGAAATCCGGCTCGGCGCCTGAAGGGCGAACAAGGGATAAATGCGATGCGTACAGGATTGATTGCGCGCAAGATCGGCATGACCCGCGTTTATGGCGGGGAGGGCGAACACATCCCGGTTACGGTGATGCAGATCGACGCTTGCCAGGTTGTCGGCCATCGCACGGTCGAAAAGAACGGCTATACGGCGATGGAACTCGGCGTCGGCGCCGCCAAGGTCAAGCGCCTCGCCAAGGCCGATCGCGGGCGCTTTGCCAAAGCCAATGTCGAGCCCAAGCAGAAGACCGCTGAATTCCGTGTCTCCAACGACATGATGGTGGACGTTGGCGCAGAACTTTCCGCCGCGCACTTCCTTGTCGGCCAAAAGGTCGATGTGACGGGAACGACCATTGGCAAGGGCTTTGCAGGCGCGATGAAGCGCCACAATTTCGGCGGCCTCAGGGCAACGCACGGCGTGTCGGTGACGCACCGCTCGCACGGCTCGACCGGCCAGCGCCAGGATCCCGGCCGCGTGTTCAAGAACAAGCGCATGGCCGGCCATATGGGCGATGTTCAGTGTACAACGCAAAATATCGAGGTCGTTCGCGTCGATGAAGCGCGCGGGCTGATTTTGCTGAAGGGCGCCGTTCCCGGGTCAAAGGGCGGCTGGGTGATGATCCGCGACGCGGTACGCGAGGCGCCGCCAAAAGACTTGCCAAAACCAGCGGCGATCAAGCCGCAGGCCGGCGCCGTCGCAGGCGATGCTGCCAGCGTGGACGCGGCCCAAGACACTACCGGCGTGGGAGCCGACCAATGAAACTCGACGTCTTGAATATCGACAACGCCAGCGCCGGGTCGATCGACCTTGCGGACGAGATTTTCGGTCTCGAACCGCGCAAGGACATCCTGCATCGCATGGTCATCTACCAGCTGGCCAAGCGCCAGCAGGGCACGCACAAATCAAAGCCCCGCAACGAAGTCAGAATGACTTCGAAGAAGATGTACAAGCAAAAAGGCACCGGCGGCGCCCGGCACGGCAACAAGGCCGCGCCGCAGTTCCGCGGCGGCGGCACCGCGCACGGTCCGCGTCCGCGCAGCCATGCGATTGATTTGCCCAAAAAAGTCCGCAAGCTGGCGATGAAGCATGCGCTGTCGGCGAAGGTCGCTGCGAACGAGTTGATCATCATCGACGCTGCCGCGCTTGACGTGGCGAAGACGAAATCGCTGATCGAACGTTTTGAAAAGCTTGGCCTTCGCAGCGCGCTGATCGTCGACACGCTGGTTGACGACAATTTCGGCGCGGCTGCCCGGAACATTCCGAACATCGACGTGCTGCCGGCGGTTGGCGCGAACGTCTACGACATCTTGCGCCGCGAAAAGCTGGTGCTGACGAAGGCGGCGGTTGCCAGCCTTGAAGCGAGGCTCAAATGAAAAAGCCGGAGAAAAAAATCGGTGCAACCTCGGGCGCCGAGCGTCACTTCAACACGCTGATTTCGCCCGTGATTACGGAAAAATCGACGATCGCATCCGAACACAATCAGGTTGTGTTCCGCGTGCCGCTGGAAGCGTCAAAGCCTGAGATTGCAGCGGCGGTTGAAGCCCTCTTCAAAGTCAAGGTGAAGGCGGTCAACACGTTGCGCAACAAGGGCAAGAATAAATTGTTCCGTGGGCGTCCCTATACGCGCTCAACCGTGAAAAAAGCGATTGTGACGCTCGAAGCCGGGCATTCAATCGACGTCACGGGACGGATTTAGTCGAGGGGGATGGGCCATGGCGCTTAAAAAATTCAATCCAACGACGCCGTCGCAACGCCAACTCGTTGTTGTCGACCGCAGCGAGCTGTGGAAAGGGCGTCCGGAAAAAACGCTGACTGTCGGCCTTTCGTCGGCGGGCGGGCGCAACAATCTCGGCCGCATCACGATGCGCCGCCGCGGCGGCGGGGCCAAGAACCTCTATCGCATCATCGACTTCAAGCGCCGCAAACATGACATTGAAGCGAAGGTCGAGCGGATCGAATATGATCCGAACCGCACGGCGTTCATTGCGCTGGTGAAGTATCTCGATGGCGATCTTGCCTACATCATCGCGCCGCAGCGTCTGAAAGTCGGCGACAAGATCATCTCCGGCGATAAGGTCGATGTGAAGCCGGGCAATGCGATGCCGCTGCGCTCGATCCCGGTCGGCACGATCATCCATAATGTCGAACTGAAGCCGGGCAAGGGCGGACAAGTCGCGCGTTCCGCTGGCAATTACGCGCAACTCGTCGGGCGCGACGGCGCGCTGTCCCAGCTTCGCTTGCAGTCCGGCGAAGTGCGGCTGACGCCGAGCGAATGCATGGCGACGATTGGTGCGGTCTCGAATGCCGATCACATGAACGAAACGGTCGGCAAGGCGGGACGCCAGCGTCACAAGGGCAATCGCCCGTCCGTGCGCGGCGTTGCGATGAACCCGGTCGATCACCCCCATGGCGGCGGCGAAGGCCGGACGTCCGGCGGGCGCCATCCGGTTACGCCGTGGGGCAAGCCGACCAAGGGCCGCAAGACGCGCAAGAACAAGCGCACGCAGAAAATGATCGTCCGGTCGCGCCATGCGCGCAAGAAAATGAATTAAGGGCCTCGGAAGGGTTACGGAGAATTTTATGCCTCGTTCAGTCTGGAAAGGCCCGTTCGTCGACGGCTATCTCGTGAAGAAAGCCGACGAAGCGCAGGGCGGCAATCACAAGGGCGGCATCAAGACGTGGTCGCGCCGATCGACTGTCTTGCCGCAGTTCATTGGCCTGACGTTCAACGTTTACAACGGCCACAAATTCATCCCCGTCCATGTCAGCGAAGACATGGTTGGTCACAAGCTTGGCGAGTTTTCGCCGACGCGCACTTTCTACGGCCACGGCGCCGACAAGAAAGTGAAGAGGAAATAGTCATGGGCAAGGCCAAGAACGAGCGGCGCGTGGCGCCCGATCAGGCGATGGCAAAGTCGAGCAATCTGCGGGTCTCTCCGCAGAAGCTGAACCTTGTCGCGCAGATGATCCGCGGCAAGAAAGTCGACAAGGCGCTCGCCGAATTGCAGTTCTCGCGCAAGCGCATTTCGAAGGACGTCAAAGTCTGCCTCGAGAGTGCAATTGCCAACGCCGAATACAACCACAATCTCGATATCGACTCTCTGGTCGTCGATCAGGCGTTCGTCGGCAAAAACATGGTCCTGAAGCGCTGGTCGCCGCGCGGCCGCGGCCGCATGGGCCGGATTTTCCGGCCCTTCGCGGAAATCACGATTGTCGTGAAACAAGTTGAGGAGACGGCGTAATGGGCCAGAAGGTCAATCCGATCGGGCTGCGCCTTGGCGTCAACCGCACGTGGGATTCGCGCTGGTTTGCGTCGAAGGGCACCTACGCCGATCTACTTCATGAAGACATCAAGATCCGCGCCTATCTGCACGAGACTCTGAAGCAGGCTGGCGTTTCGCGCGTTATCATCGAGCGCCCGCACAAGAAGTGCCGCGTGACGATTTATACAGCGCGCCCCGGCGTCGTGATCGGTAAAAAGGGCGCCGACATCGAGAAACTGCGCGGCGAGCTTCAAAAATTTACGAAGTCGGATACCGCGCTCAATATCGTCGAGATCCGCAAGCCCGAGATCGACGCAACGCTCGTTGCTGAAAACATTGCCCAGCAGCTTGAACGCCGCGTCGCATTCCGCCGGGCGATGAAGCGCTCGATGCAGACGACGATGCGGATGGGCGGTCTTGGCATTCGCGTCAACGTCTCTGGCCGCCTCGGCGGCGCCGAGATCGCGCGGATGGAATGGTATCGCGAAGGCCGCGTGCCGCTGCATACGCTGCGCGCCGACATCGATTACGGCGTTGCGACCGCGCGTACGCCGTATGGCGCAATCGGGGTCAAGGTCTGGATTTTCAAGGGCGAGATCATGGAGCACGATCCGATGGCGCAGGAAGCGCGCATCGTTGAGTCTCAGACGGGCGGCGTTGCGCCTCCCCGCCGCGACGCGCGCCAGTAAGCCGGAGTTTGGAGAAATAACATGCTTCAGCCAAAGCGCACGAAGTACAGAAAACAGTTCAAGGGCCGGATCAGCGGCAACGCCAAGGGCGGGACCGAACTTAATTTCGGCTCGCACGGTCTCAAAGCCGTTGAACCCGAACGCCTGACAGCGCGCCAGATCGAAGCGGCGCGCCGCGCAATCACCCGCGAGATGAAGCGCGCCGGGCGCGTCTGGATCCGGATTTTTCCGGATGTGCCGGTGTCGAAAAAGCCAACCGAAGTCCGAATGGGTTCGGGCAAGGGCGCGCCGGAATATTGGGTGGCGAAGGTGAAGCCTGGCCGCGTGATGTTTGAACTGGACGGCGTCACCGACGAAGTTGCCCGGTCCGCGCTGACGCTCGGGGCGGCGAAGCTGCCAATCAAGACGCGCATCATCAAGCGCCTCGGGGAATAGGGAACAGCGCCATGAAAGCGACCGAAGCGCGCGACCTGACTGACGATCAGCTCAAGGATCGTCTTCTTCTGCTCCGCAAGGAACAGTTCAACCTGCGATTCCAGCGGGCTTCCGGCCAATTGGAAAAGACCTCGCGGGTCGGCGAAGTGCGCAAGGACATTGCGCGCGTGAAAACAATTCTGCGCCAGAAGGCGCTGGCGGCGAAATAGGACGGTAGAGCGATGCCAAAGCGCATTCTTCAAGGGATGGTCGTCAGCGACAAGGGCGCAAAGACGATCGTCGTCAGCGTCGAGCGGATTGAAAAGCACCCGGTGCTTTTGAAGACGATCAAAAAGTCGAAGCGCTTCCACGCGCATGACGAAGAGAACAAGTTCAAGACGGGCGACCTCGTGAGAATTCAGGAGTGCGCGCCGAAGTCGAAGCTCAAGCGCTGGGAAGTCATCGGCGTCGGGTCCAAGGGTTAAGGGTTTTTCCGGCGGGTAAAACCGCCTTCACACGTGAGGCCGGACGACACGTCCGTGGAGGGTCGACATGATCCAGATGCAGACAAATCTCGACGTCGCCGATAACTCGGGCGCAAAGCGCGTCCAGTGCATCAAGGTGCTCGGCGGGTCGAAGCGGCGCTATGCGCGCGTCGGGGATATTATTGTCGTCTCCGTCAAGGAGGCGATCCCGCGCGGCCGCGTGAAAAAAGGCCAGGTCATGAAGGCGGTCGTCGTTCGGACCGCAAAAGACATCAAGCGCCGTGACGGGTCGGTGATCCGCTTCGATCGCAATGCGGCGGTTCTCATCAACAACAACAAGGAGCCGGTCGGCACCCGCATTTTCGGGCCGGTGACCCGCGAATTGCGTGCGGCGAACCATATGAAAATCGTCTCGCTCGCGCCGGAGGTGCTGTAGTCATGGCTGCAAAAATCAAGAAGGGCGACAAGGTCGTCGTGCTCGCGGGCAAGTATCGCGGGACGGAAGGCGAAGTTGTTCAGGTGATCCCGAAGGACGAGCGCGTTCTGGTGCGCGGCGTCAACGTCGTCGCCAAGCATCAAAAACAGTCGCAGACATCGCGCGGCGGCATCCTGCGCGAGGAAGCGCCAATCCACGTGTCTAACGTTGCTCTCGTTGGCAAAGACGGAAAGCCGACGCGCGTCGGGTTCAAGGTCGGCGCCGATGGCAAGAAGGTTCGCATCGAGCGCCGCTCGGGTGAGGTGATCAATGGCTGAAACTTCGAAATATTATCCGCGTCTCAAGAAGCAGTACAACGAGACGATCCGCGGCTCGCTGCAAAAGCAGTTCGGCTACACGAACGTCATGATGACGCCGCGGCTGGAAAAGATCGTCATCAATATGGGCGTCGGCGACGCCGTCAACGATCGCAAGGCTGTCGATCAGGCGGCCGAAGATCTGATGAAGATCGCCGGCCAGAAGCCGGTGATCACAAAAGCCAAAAAATCGATCGCGAGCTTCAAACTGCGCGAAGGCATGGCGGTCGGCTGCAAAGTGACGCTGCGCAAGGATCGCATGTACGAGTTTCTCGACCGGTTGGTGACTGTCGCGCTTCCCCGCGTGCGTGACTTCCGCGGCCTGTCGCCGAAAAGCTTTGACGGGCGCGGCAATTATGCGCTTGGCCTCAAGGAACACCTGGTGTTCCCGGAGATCAGCTATGAGCAGGTCGAAAAGATGCGCGGGATGGACATTATCGTCTGCACCAACGCCAAGACTGATGCGGAAGCGCGCGCGCTTCTGACCGAATTCAATTTCCCGTTCCGCAAATAGCGCCGGGGATTTAGTGGCTGCGGCGACGACACATAGGCAAGGTCCGGGTTCGCCGGAAACCAGCCTAACGGAGGACTGAATGGCTAAAACATCGATGATCGAGCGGAATCTGAAGCGTCAGCGGCTGGCCAAAAAATATGCGGCCAAGCGCGCGCGCCTGAAGGCGTTCATCAAGGACCTCGACAAGCCGGCGGAAGATCGGTTCGCCGCGGCGATCAAGCTTGCTGAACTGCCGCGCAACTCATCGCCGACGCGATTTCGCAACCGCTGCCTCATCACGGGCCGCCCGCGCGGTTTCTATCGCAAACTGAAAATGTCGCGCCTGGCGCTGCGCGAATATGGCTCGTCGGGCAAAATTCCCGGCCTCGTCAAAGCGAGCTGGTAGGGAGAACTCAAGACATGGCGATCAACGATCCTATCGGCGATCTGATTACGCGCATTCGCAACGCGCAGATGCGTATGCATAGCGCCTTGACGGTGCCGGCCTCGAAACTGCGCGGGCGCGTGCTCGATGTCCTCGTAGACGAGGGCTATATCCGCGGTTACGCGCGGGTCGAGCAAGAAGGCTCGAAGCCTGAATTCGAGATCGAGCTGAAGTATTTCGAAGGCGCGCCGGTCATCACGCATATCAAGCGCGTATCCAAGCCTGGACGGCGGGTCTATTCCGCCGTCTCCGATTTTCCCTCGGTCCGGAACGGCCTTGGCATCTCGGTTGTCTCGACGCCCAAAGGCGTCATGTCGGATGCAGCGGCGCGTGCGGCCAATGTTGGCGGCGAAGTCCTGTTCCAGGTTTATTGAGGAGGCTTGATCGATGTCGCGGATTGGCAAGAAACCGGTGCCGGCGCCCAAGGGTGTCACGGTCTCCGTGTCCGGCCAGACGGTCACCGCCAAGGGACCGAAGGGCGAATTGAAATTCGTCGTCAACGAGATGTGCACGGTGGCGCTGAAGGACGAGCAAGTCTCGGTCACGCCGATCGACAAATCGAAGGAAGCGCGGTCGCTGTGGGGCATGAGCCGCACGATGATTGCCAATCTGATGACAGGCGTCACGACGGGCTATTCGAGAAAGCTGGAACTTGTCGGCGTCGGCTATCGCGCGGCGTTGAAAGGGACAAACCTCAATCTGGCGCTCGGCTACAGCCACGATATCGATTTCCCGCCGCCGCAAGGGATCAAGATCGAAGTCCCGAAGCCAACGGAAATCATTATTTCCGGCATCAACAAGCAGTTGGTCGGCGAGACGGCGGCGAAAATCCGGCGCATGCGTCCGCCTGAGCCGTATCAAGGCAAAGGCGTGCGCTACGAAGGCGAATTCATCTTCCGCAAGGAAGGCAAGAAGAAGTAACGCGAGCGTCCGGCATACCAGCCGGCGCGACAGATCGGGATTTCAGGCGATGGCGACGAAGGCGATTCAGAAAGACAAGCGCGCACTGCGCAACCGGGCCAAGATCAAGCGCGTTTCGAGCGGGCGCCCGCGCCTGTCTGTGTTCCGGTCGTCGAAGAATATTTCGGCGCAGATCATCGATGACGCCGCCGGCAAGACGCTGGTGTCGGCATCCTCGCTCGATGAAGCGCTGAAGGCCGAGATTGGCAAAGGCGCCGATAAGGCGGCTGCCGCCAAGGTTGGCAAAGCGCTTGCCGAGCGGGCAATCACTGCTGGCGTCAAAGACGTCGTGTTCGATCGCGGCGGCTACATGTTCCACGGGCGCATCAAAGCGCTCGCCGATGCCGCCCGCGAGGGCGGACTGAACTTTTAGGGTTGATGGAGAAAAGAATGGCGCGCGAAGACAGTCGGGAACGCGGCGATCGCGGCAGAGGCCGCGGCCGCGGCAATGCGGAACGCGAAGAGCGCGATGAGTTCGTTGACAAGCTCGTCGCCATCAACCGTGTCGCCAAGGTCGTGAAGGGCGGCAAGAATTTCGGATTTGCCGCGCTCGTTGTGGTCGGCGATCAAAAAGGCCGCGTTGGCTACGGCAAGGGCAAGGCGCGCGAAGTGCCAGAGGCGATCCGCAAGGCGTCGCAGGAAGCCAAGCGCAGCCTCGTGCGCATCCCGCTGCGCGAGGGCCGCACGCTTCATCATGACGCCGCCGGGCGCTGGGGCGCTGGCAAAGTGGTGCTGCGCGCCGCGCCTCCGGGGACGGGCATCATCGCCGGCGGCCCGATGCGCGCCGTGTTTGAGACGCTTGGGGTTCAGGACGTCGTTGCGAAATCGCTCGGGTCGTCGAACCCTTACAACATGGTGCGCGCGACAATCGCGGCGCTGCAAGCGCAAACGAGCCCGCGCACGATTGCCTCAAAGCGGGGCAAAAAGGTATCCGAGCTGCTCGCTGGCCGTACTGGCGGCGGCGAGGCAACCGGCGCTGACGCTGCATAATTATTCAGGAGCTGAACATGGCGCCGACAGAAAAAAAGACGTTGAAGGTTCGCCAGACCGGCAGCCCCGCGCGTCGCCCGAAAGAACAGCGTGCGACGCTTGTCGGCCTCGGGCTCGGCAAGATCGGACGCGTGCGCGAGCTTGAAGACACGCCGTCGGTGCGCGGCATGATCAGAAAGTTGCCGCATCTCGTCGAAGTGATCGAATAGTCGATCGATAAATGGGCGAGGCGCTCGGTCACCCCGCGCGTCGCAAGTCCTCTGGAGTGACCATGAAGCTCAACGAACTCTCCGACAATCCCGGCGCCCGCAAGCCGCGCATGCGCGTCGGGCGCGGCATCGGCTCCGGCAAAGGCAAAACAGCCGGACGCGGCGTCAAGGGACAAAAGGCCCGTTCGGGCGTCAAAGGCATCCGCCAATTCGAAGGCGGCCAGATGCCTCTCTATATGCGCATGCCAAAGCGCGGCTTTAACAAGCCGAACCGGGCGCGCTACGCTGAGGTCAATCTCGGCCGCATCCAGACGGCGATCGACGCCGGTCTGCTGGACGCTGGCCAGACAATCGACGCGGCAGCGCTGATCAGCTCTGGCGTCGTGCGCCGGGCGCTTGATGGCGTGCGCCTTCTCGGCGTTGGCGCGCTGACGTCAAAGGTTTCAATCGAGGTTGCCTACGCCTCGACGGGCGCGCGCGCCGCAGTCGAAAAATCCGGCGGCAGCGTGACTGCGACCGAGCCGCGCAAAGAGAAAGCCGTCCGCCCCGAACCGGTAGGCAAAGGCGCTGAAAAGGCTCCGGCCAAAGGCGCCAAAAAGAGCAAGAAGGGGTAGGGCAGAGATTGGTTGCACCGGGGCCCCTGCGTCTCCATATCGCGGGGTGTCGGCGACTTTGCTCGCCTGGCGGCAGTCGCTAAGCCAGTCACCGGGGTCGTTCGCGCTCTCATTATTTCCTTCACCTAGCCGCGCATTTACAGCCGGCACTCGAACGGGGACATCAGGTCACCATGACGTCGGCAGCCGAACAATTTGCACAGAATATCAATCTGTCATCCTTCGCCAAGGCGGAGGAGCTGAAGAAGCGGCTGCTGTTCACGCTCGGCGCGCTGATCGTCTACCGCCTCGGCACTTATATCCCGCTGCCGGGCATCAACCCTGACGCTTTCGCCGCGCAGTTCCAGTCGCAGACGGGCGGGCTTCTCGGCACGCTCAATATCTTCGCCGGCGGCGCCGTTGAGCGGATGGCGATCTTCGCGCTCAATATCATGCCCTATATCTCGGCGTCGATTATCGTCCAGCTGATGACGTCGGTCATTCCGTCTCTTGAGGCGCTCAAAAAAGAAGGTGAGCAGGGACGCCGTCAGATCAATCAATATACACGCTACCTCACCGTCATGCTGGCGACGCTGCAAGGCTATTTCATCGCGTTCAGTCTGCAGTCGAATGCCGGCGGCGGCCTTGCAATCGTCGATAACCCCGGCCCTGTTTTTCTGGTCACCGCCGTCGTAACGCTTGTCGGCGGCGTCATGTTCCTGATGTGGCTCGGCGAGCAGATCACAGCGCGGGGCATCGGCAATGGCATCTCGCTGATCATTTTTGCCGGCATCGTTGCCGAATTGCCAAGGGCGGCTGCTGGCCTGCTCGCGCTTGGCCGCGGCACGGCTGGTGCGCAGTCGCTTCCCTTTGGCATTGTACTTCTGGTGATTGTCGGGGCGGCGGCGTTGATCACTTTTGTGGTCTTCATGGAGCGGTCGCAGCGGCGCATTGTCGTGCAGTATCCGCGCCGTCAGGTCGGCATGCGCATGACGCAAGGCGAGAAATCGCATCTGCCGCTGAAGCTCAACACGTCGGGGGTCATTCCGCCGATTTTTGCCTCCTCCCTGCTGCTCCTGCCCGCAACCGCGGCCGGGGCGATCGGGCCGGATGCGCCGGAATGGCTGCAGAACGCGCAGATCCTGTTCGCCCCGGGGCGCCCGCTCTATATTGCGCTTTACGGCATCGGCATTATTGCGTTCGCTTTCGTCTATACATCGGTCGTGTTCAACACGCAGGACGTCGCCGACAATCTGAAAAAATATGGCGGGTTCATACAAGGATACCGGCCAGGCGCGCGCACGGCGGAGTATCTCGACTTCATTCTGACCCGCCTTACAGCGATCGGCGCTCTCTATCTGACTGCCGTCTGTTTGTTGCCCGAGTTTCTGCGATCGGCTTACCCCAGCATTCCCGTTTACCTCGGCGGCACGTCCCTCCTGATCGTTGTTTCGGTGACCCTCGACACGGTTGGTCAAATTCAGGGGCACCTTCTTGCCCAGCAGTATGAGAGCCTGATCAAGAAATCGAAGCTCCGCGGCGGCAAGAAATGATTTTGATCCTGCTTGGACCGCCTGGCGCCGGCAAAGGGACACAGGCCCTGCGGATCGTCGAAAGCCGCGGCATCCCGCAGATTTCGACTGGCGACATGCTGCGGGCCGAGCGCGATTCCGGCTCGCCGCTTGGCAAAAAAGTCAAGGCGATCATGGACGGGGGCAGCCTCGTCTCCGACGAGATCATCGAAAAGCTTCTGACGCCCCGCATCAAAAAGCCGGACTGCAAAGCCGGGTTCATTCTCGACGGTGCCGTCCGGACGGTCGGACAAGCCAAAATGATCGACCGGGTCCTCAAAAAACAGGGGCGCGCCCTCGACGTTGTAATCGAACTTGTCGTCAACGAAGAAGAACTCGTCAGCCGGATGCGGAAGCGGGTGGAGGAAACCATCGCGTCCGGCAAAGCCGTGCGCCCCGACGACAACGAAGAGACGTTTCGCAAGCGCCAGGCGCTCTATCGGGAAGAGACGACGCCGTTGATCCCGTTCTACGAGAAGCAGGGGAAGTTGCGGCAGATTGACGGCATGGGGACCGTCGCGTCGGTCGCCGTAGCGATCGACGTGATCCTCGATGAATTCGCCGCGCAAACGCGGTCAAAAGGAGCGTAAATCGAGTTGACGGCGGGGGCGGCGCGGGTATACCTACGCCCCTTCGCCAGACAGGCGCTTGGACCGCTCGGCCTATCGGTTACCCCCGAAAGGCTGACCGGATTGTGCGTTTCGAATTGGCTTTAATGGTTTTTAGTCCGCGCAATGCGGCCGCCAGCGGGTTTTTACCCTTCAGCGGATAAGAAAGAAAAGAGGTAGGCCCGTGGCCCGTATTGCTGGCGTCAACATCCCGACGAACAAACGCGTCGTCATCGCTCTGCGCTATATTCACGGCATTGGTCCGGCGAAGTCCAAAGAGATCTGCGAGAAGGTCGGAATACCGGCGCAGCGCCGAGTCAACGAATTGTCTGACGCCGAAATACTGCAGATCCGCGAAGCGATTGACGCCGACCATTCAGTCGAAGGCGATCTGCGGCGCGAAGTGGCGATCAACATCAAGCGGCTGATGGACCTTGGCTGCTATCGCGGCTTGCGCCACCGCCGCAGCCTGCCCGTCCGCGGTCAACGAACGCACACGAACGCGCGCACCCGCAAGGGACCGGCCAAACCCGTCGCCGGCAAGAAACAATCGTCCGCGAAGAAATAATAAGGAACGATCGACATGGCGAAAGCTCCCGCAGCAGATAAAGGCGCCGGCGCGCAACGCGTTCGCCGCCGCGAGCGCAAGAACATCACGACGGGAATCGTGCATGTGAATGCGTCGTTTAACAACACGATGGTGACGATTGCCGACGAGCAGGGCAACACCGTGTCGTGGTCGTCCGCCGGCACTATGGGCTTTAAAGGCTCGCGCAAATCAACGCCCTACGCGGCGCAGCTTGCCGCAGAAGACGCCGCCAAAAAGGCGATGGAACACGGCTTGAAGACAGTGAACGTCGAAGTGATGGGGCCGGGGTCAGGCCGCGAAAGCGCGCTTCGCGCGCTTCAATCGGCGGGTCTGACGGTCAATATGATCCGCGACGTAACGCCGATCCCGCACAATGGCTGCCGCCCGCGCAAGCGCCGCAGAGTGTAACCGGCGCGCCTGACGCCAAATGTTGATTGATGGACAATTCTGATTTCGGGCAAGCGCCCGCTGGAGCACGTGAATGGTCGTAGAAAAAAACTGGCAAGAACATATTCGTCCGAACAAGCTTGAAGTGACGACCGGGGTTGACCCGGCGCGCCGCGCAACATTGATCGCGCAGCCGCTTGAGCGCGGCTTCGGGCTGACCCTCGGCAACAGCCTTCGCCGCATTCTGATGTCATCGCTGCAAGGCGCGGCGATCACGTCGATCCAGATTGACGGCGTTGTGCACGAGTTCTCGTCGATCACCGGCGTGCGCGAAGACGTCACCGACATCGTCCTCAATGTGAAGCAGCTGGCGCTTCGCACGCACGCGGACGGACCAAAGCGCCTTGTGCTGAAGAAGTCGACGCCCGGCCCCGTCACCGCCGGCGACATCGAGCCGAACTCGGCCGTTGATATTCTTGATCGCCACCAGGTGATCTGTACGCTGGACGAAGGCGCGAGCCTGCGGATGGAGCTGACCGTTCAGTCCGGCAAGGGCTATGTGCCAGCCGATCGCAATCGCCCGGAAGACGCGCCGATCGGCCTCATCCCGATTGACAGCCTCTATTCGCCGGTGCGCCGTGTCGCTTATCGCGTTGAGAACACGCGCGAGGGCCAGGTGCTCGATTACGACCGTCTCGTCATGGATATCGAGACGGACGGCTCGGTGTCGCCCGAAGACGCGGCCGCTTATGCCGCGCGGATCCTTCAGGATCAGTTGCAGATCTTCGTCAACTTCGACGAGCCGAAAAAGGATCTCGGCGGCGGCATGCGAGAAGAGCTGCCCTTCAATCCGGCTTTGTTGAAGAAAGTCGATGAACTTGAATTGTCGGTTCGTTCGGCGAACTGCCTGAAGAACGACAACATCGTCTATATCGGCGACCTCATCCAGAAGACCGAGGCGGAAATGCTCCGCACACCGAACTTCGGACGCAAGTCGCTGAACGAAATCAAGGAAGTGCTGGCGAGCCTCGGCTTGCATCTCGGCATGGACGTGCCCGACTGGCCGCCGGAAAATATCGAAGACCTGGCCAAGAAGTACGAGCAATAAAAATTTGGCGGCGGCGCACAGCGTCGCTCGCAATCGGAGATTGACCCCATGCGCCACGGCTTTGCATTCCGCAAACTCAACCGCACGCACGAACACCGCAAGGCGATGTTCGCCAATATGACGGCGGCGCTGATCAAGCACGAGCAGATCACGACGACCTTGCCGAAAGCGAAAGAGCTTCGGCCGATCGTCGAGAAATACGTGACGATGGCAAAGAACGCGAAAAAAGACCCGAAGCGCGCGCTTCATCTTCGGCGCCTCGCCACGTCGCGCATGCGCGACGAGACGCAAGCCAAGAAGCTGTTCGATACGATCGGCCCGCGCTATCTCGAGCGCAATGGCGGCTATATCCGCATCATGAAGGCGGGTTTCCGCCACGGGGACAACGCGCCGCTCGCGGTGATTGAGTTCGTCGATCGCGACGTGTCGGCCAAGGGCAAGGATTCCGGCCCGGTCATGGTGGATGACGGCGAGGAATAAGGATCATCCTTAGGCGAATGAAAAGCCGCTGCTTCACGCGCCGGTTTTTTTGTCGGTCTCGATCAATTCGATGGCGCCATTGCGGAGAGTGAGCGCAACGCGGCCTTCAAGCATGGCTGTCGCCACATCGCCAAACACCTCGCGCCGCCAACCTTCGAGGGCCGGCACATCGGTCCGCCCCAGCGCGATCAGGTCGAGATCTTCGCCGGTCGCGATCAGGCGCGCCGCAACGCTGTACTTCTCCGACTGGCGTTTCAGCAGCACTTTCAACAGTTCAACGACATCCGGCGGCGCGTTCGCGCGGCGATCATCGCGATCGATGACCGGCAAGTCGGCGCGCGGAATTTTTCTCCCCGCTGCGATGGCGTCGAGGATCTGCTGCGCGGTGCGCGAGCGCTCGAAGCCTTGGGGGATCGTGCGGGCGGCGCCCAGTTCTTCCGGCGTCGATGGCTTTATGCGCGCAAGTTCAAACAGCGCCTCGTCCTTGAGAACGCGCCCGCGCGGCACATTTTTCTCCTGCGCCTCGCGTTCGCGCCACTCCGAGAGCGCAATCAGCGGACCAACATCGCCGGGCCGGAGCCCGCGCAGTTTCAGGCGCGTCCATGCTGTTTTCGGATCAACGCGGTAAAGCGCAGGATCGCGCAACACCGACATTTCTTCCTCAACCCACCCAAGTCGAACCTCGGCTTCCAGACGCGTCTTCAAGATTACGTAGGCGTCTCGCAAATGCGTTACATCCGACAATGCGTAGGTCAGCTGTGCCGCCGAGAGTGGCCGGCGCGCCCAGTCGGTGAACCGATTGGCCTTGTCGATTGACGCGCCAAGCAACGTCCGCACCAACGGCTCATAGCCGATCTGCTCGCCAAAGCCGCAAGCCATAGCGGCGATCTGGGTGTCGAAGATCGGCGCCGGCACCGCGCCCATCAAGAGATGAAAAATCTCGATGTCCTGCCGCGCGGCGTGAAAGACTTTGGTCACACGCGGGTCGCTCAGCAGGTCGAGGAAGGGCTGAAGGTCGATGCCCGGCGCCATCGGGTCGATGATTGCCTCCGCGCCATCCGCCGCCGCCTGGATAAGGCAGAGGATCGGCCAGTAGGTCTTCTCGCGCATGAACTCGGTATCGACCGCGAAGAAAGGCCGTTCGGCAAGCTCTGCGGAGAAGGCGCGCAATTCGTCCGTTGTCGTGATGATTTTCATGCGCTGTTCTCTAACAGCGCCCGGCGGCCCCGTCACGCAATGACGTCACGCGCTAGCCTCGCTTGACAAGGCGGGGAGGGATCGCCACTCCAGCGCCGAAACCCCCGGAGACGCCTCTAATGCACGCCTATCGCACCCATACTTGCGGCAACTTGCGCCCCGAGGCCGTCGGCACGGCGGCCCGCCTTTCCGGCTGGGTGCACAGGAAGCGCGATCATGGCGGCCTCCTGTTTATTGACCTGCGCGACCATTACGGCCTCACCCAGCTCGTCGTCGAGCCGGATTCGCCGGTCTTTGCGATTGCTGAACGTCTGCGCGCGGAAAGCGTCATTCGCGTCGATGGCCAGGTTGTCGCGCGGACAGCGGAAACGGCGAACGCCGGCTTGCCAACCGGCGGCATAGAAGTGCGCCTCACCGATATCGAGGTGTTGTCGGCAGCCGAAGAATTGCCGCTGCCGGTTTTTGCCGAGCCTGACTATCCGGAAGAAGTCCGTCTCAAGTACCGGTTCCTCGATTTACGCCGCGAGAAACTGCACAAAAGCGTCGCGCTCCGCTCGGCGGTTATTTCATCGCTCCGCCGGCGGATGATCGATCAGGGCTTTACCGAGTTCCAGACGCCGATCCTGACCGCATCGAGCCCCGAAGGCGCGCGCGACTTTCTCGTGCCCTCGCGCATGCATCCGGGCAAGTTTTACGCACTGCCGCAAGCGCCGCAGCAGTTCAAGCAATTGCTTATGGTTGCGGGCTTCGACCGCTATTTCCAGATTGCGCCGTGCTTTCGCGACGAAGACGCGCGCGCCGACCGCAGCCCCGGCGAATTCTACCAGCTCGATTTCGAAATGAGCTTCGTCACGCAGGACGATGTGTTTGACGCGATCGCGCCGGTGCTCTCGGGCGTGTTCGAGGAATTCGCAAACGGCAAGGCGGTAACGAAGCCACCATTCCCGCGCATCAAATACGCGGACTCGATCCGCAAATACGGCTCCGACAAGCCCGACCTCAGAAACCCGATCGAAATGGGGAATGTGTCCGCCCATTTCCGCGGCTCGGGCTTCAAGGTCTTCGCGGGGATGCTGGAGAAGGACCCGAAGGTTGAAGTCTGGGGCATTCCGGCGCCGGGCGGGGGCAGCCGCGCGTTCTGCGACCGCATGAACGGCTGGGCGCAAGGCGAAGGCCAGCCGGGCCTCGGCTACGTCTTTTGGCGCGAGGGCGAGGAGGGCGGCGCAGGTCCCGTTGCCAAGAACATCGGCCCTGAGCGGACAGAGTTAATCCGCGCGCAGTTTGGTCTCAAGGTTGGCGACGCGGTCTTCTTCGTCGCCGGGAAGCCGGACGATTTCTATAAATTTGCGGGGCAGGCGCGCACGCGTGTTGGCTCTGAACTTAAGCTCATTGACGAAAACCAGTTCAAGTTCTGCTGGATCGTCGACTTCCCGATGTATGAATGGAACGAGGACGAGAAGCGGATCGATTTCTCGCACAACCCGTTCTCGATGCCGAATTTCGATCACGGACAATTCCTCGCGCTCGACAAGGGCGACAAGGAGACGATTCTCGGCATGACCGCTTTTCAATACGACATTGTATGCAATGGCGTTGAACTGTCGTCCGGCGCGATCCGCAACCACAAGCCGGACATCATGCTGAAAGCCTTCGAGATCGCCGGGTACGGCGCCGATGTTGTCGAGGCGAAATTCGGCGGCATGCTGAACGCTTTCCGCTTTGGAGCGCCGCCGCATGGCGGCTCAGCGCCGGGCGTAGACCGCATTGTCATGCTGCTCGCCGGCGTTGAAAACCTGCGCGAAGTGATCGCCTTCCCGCTCAACCAGCAGGCGCAGGACCTGATGATGCAGGCCCCGAACGAAGTGACCGACAAGCAGCTGAAGGAGCTGCACATTCGGGTCGCCCTGCCGATTGTTGAGAAGAAATTGTGAGCTACTTGATCGCGATTCCGAATGCTCGGTTTGTCGCCATCGCTGTCCTTGCTGCGTTGACGACTTCCGCCTGTTCGGAAGAAAGTATGATGGGAGACTTTAAATACGCGTGCGAGCGCGGCTGGGGTTTTTTTGACGGGTGGACTTGCCAAGCCCCGCTTGTGAATAACCTCATCCTGCACGTTGACGAGAACGGCAAAGGCCCAACCATTCACGTTGACCTTGGCGAAGGGGCCAGCGCCCGACTGATACCTGCGTCAGGCGATTCGGAGGTTGTTGCAGTCGGTTTTGACGACCGACTGCTGGCGGCAGAAACCAATGCCGGCGAGTGGTTTTATCTGATCTTTGGTCAACGCGCGGCGGGCCAAAATTGGCCAAACGTCGTTGGCCCCTTCTCCAAAGTAGATCTCGACGCCGAACTTTTTCCAGAAAAAGTTCCGCGCATGCGCCGTACAGGGGCGACGGACGACTAGACCGGAAAATCCGGTTCCGCCGGCGCTGGCGGAGTCGGCGCTGGCCGCGCAAGACCTTTGTCAACAAACGCATAGACCGCGCATCCTGCCGCGATCGTCGCCGTTGCAACAAATAACAAGCCGGGACTGATCGCGTAAATAAACTGCCCGAGGATCGGCGCGAAGATGAAGCCCGATGCCCCGGCGGCGTTCGACAATCCCGCGGCCGAGCCTTGCTCCTCGCTCGACACGGACAAGGACGCGCCGCCGATATAGCCGGGCGTCAGCATGCCGCCGCCAAGCCCCGCGAGCAGCATGCCAAACACGAGCGGGCCGATCATGGTCGAGGCCGCGATAATCGCGTGCCCCACACAGATGACGATCGGTCCGAGCCGCATCAGCGCCTTCGGCGGCATGTTGAATCTCTGCACAAGGACTAATTGCGAGAACAGCGAGGCCATCGCCGCTGCCGACAGCGCAACGCCGACAAGCTGCAGCGCTTCTGTGCTCTCAAGCCCCAGCCGGTCGATGAAGTAAAACCCGATGAACTGGATCGGGATCGCCGTCGCGATCGCGGTCGCAAGGCCATAAATGAGATAAGACCGGATGCGCTTGTCGAACGGGGACAATGTCGGCCGTACGATGCGCTCAACGGGCGCCATGCGTTCGGGCAGAAAGAACCAGACCGCGACGACGGAGGCGGCGGCGGCTGCCGCAACGGCATAAAGCGGCGCCACCGGATCGATCGCGACAACGGCGCCGGCGAACGCCGGGCCAACCATCGCGCCAATGCCGAACGCGGCAGAGAAGGCGGCCATGCCCGCCGTGCGGCGCTCGGGCGGCGTGCGGTCAGCGATATAGGCTTGCGCCGCGCCCGGCGTCGCACAGCCGATCGTCCCGTAAATCAACCGTGTGCCAAGCAGCAGCGCGTAGAGCGTTGCGCCGGCCAGAACGCCGTCCAGGCCCAAATGCAATACGGTTGCAAACGCCGTCATCGACACCGCGAAACCAGAGAGACCAATCACGATGAACGGGCGGCGCCCGTAGATGTCGCTGCGCCGTCCCCAGAAGGGACCAATCAGCACCCAGAACAGCGCGGACAACATGAAGATCGACAGCACCTGAAAATCCGCCATGCCAAGATCGCGCGCGAGCGGGGGGAGCACCGCGAAAATAATCGTCTGGCCCATCCCCATGCAGACGACGCCCGCGAGCAGGATGCCAAGCGCAATCGCGCGCTGTCGCGGCGTCGAGGGCGTGTCTTCAAACCGGTTCATGGGCAGTCCCTCGACACGGCGCGTGTCGCAGATCGGCGCCTATCTGGATTTATCGAGGGAATGAAACACAATCATCCGGCCAAAGGCCAAATTGCGTGCGTCTGGCGGCGCAGCTGTCACCCGCCAAGAGCGCAATAAGAACCGGTCACATCGAGATATTCGCTATTGAGTCGATTACGAAACTCGGTGCAAACCTTGTTTTTCTTTTCCCCGGCGCATTCCTCGGACGAATTATAGCGGCACCGGTTACGATGCGCCTTGCGGAACAGACGATACTTTTGGAAGACGCCGGCTTCGCGATTGCAAGCCACCTCGTTATCCGTAAAACCCGCCACCAGAGCTTTGGTGTCGGCTGAAGATTGCTTGAGGAGGACTTCAAGCAATGAGCGCTGATCCTTAATCGGCTTGGCGTAATAGATGCCTACGCCGTTAAAGACGAATTGGTTGCCCCTGAAGGTCGGCAGTTTCTTGCTATCAAGAAACACGCCGACCGCGCTGTCGTAGAATTTACTGTCGATGATCTCGCTTTCATCGGACAAGGCGATCAGCGCCGCGAGGCTCGATTGTCCAACGCGGACGTTGGAAATCCGGATCCGGTCCTCGGCGCGAATGCCGACGGCTGAAGCGGTAATGCGGCCGCGATCGATCAAAGCGCCAGCGCCCACTGCGCAAATTCCAAACTCGAACTTATCGACATAAAGTTCGCGCAAGATAGCCACAGGGTCGCCGACCCGTGCATCACGGGAATTATCAACAAAGACGCCAATCGACCTTTTTCCGATCGCTGCCGCGCAGCGTGTGTTCCTGGACGGCGCAGTTTGCAAGGCGGCGCCCCTGTGCCTGACATCAGCGCCGTCGGCGATTTCTACAGCGCCGCCGCGTATGTCGATTCCAATACTGCTTGCATCGACAGCGAAAATTTCATTCGTCACCAATTCGCCGCCAACCACTTTGACGCCCGTAGTGAACGCCGAAGATTTGCTGGCATTGATTGCCACATTGTCGAGAAACAGCCGGCCGTCATTCAATTGCAGGCAAGTGCTGGGTTTTGAATTCGGGCTCGGCGCAAACTCGAGGTCGCGGATCGTCACCTCGTTGCGCGGTTCGCGTCTGCCTGTTTTGGGGCCTAGCTCATATTGGCCGACAATCACGCAAGCGCCATCAGCGGCGCCATTGAGACTCGCCCGCGCAAAGTCGTCATCGCTGTCGATTGCCATCTCAGTCTTCAGAGTTGGATCGAGCGCGATTGTCACCGGGCGGTCGATGAAAAGGGCGGCGCCATCGTTTGAAATGTCAGACATCATTTCTGTGATAAATATGACGCCGCCGTTTTTTACTTTTGCATAAGCTTCCTTGACCGTTGCCGCCTCGTTCGCTTTCCTCGGCGCTTTTTTCGTAACAAACACTTCCTCGAGGGAAGGGGGGCCCGGCGCGGGCTTTGGGTCAGGCCCGCGCTTTGAAAGGCCCTGAGCCGCAGCGGAGAACGGCACCGCGCAGCAAATCGCCAGCAAGATACGCCCGATGCCTTCTCGCGCCATGGTCCGCCCCCTGATCGTCGACTGCGCCATCACTTGTTCTGCCCCGTGGTCGTGTTGGCCTGATCCGGCCCGCAACTCGGCGTCACGATCTCAAGATTGGTGTTCGTTTCGCTGACAATCCGGCTCTTGAAAGCGGCGAAGCTCTCGACCCGCGCATTCGGATGGCCGAGCCGGCGCGCGTCAAGGTAATAGGCTTCCGCCAGTTCGTCGTTGAACCGCGCATCGCACAGGCGATAGCTGGCGAGGATGGTGCCGGTCGCATAGGTGATCGCCAGATTGTAATAGGCGTCGGCATTGCCGCGCCGCGCCGCTGTATTCAGCCATTGTAGCGCAAGGTCGGTGTTCTGCACGACGCCGAGACCGGCCAGATACATCACGCCAAGCAGGTTTTGCGAGTCGCTGTCGCCCTTGCCTTCGGCCGCCTGACAAATCAGCACGACGGTCTCAAGCGGCGACAGGGCGCCGGTTTCGTCGAACCCAAGCTCGCGCTGAAAACTGCGCACCGCCTCGCGCGTCTGCTCGCCCCATTTGCCATCCGCGGCGCCGCTGTAATTGCCGAGCGCTTTCAGCGCCCGCTGGCGATCGACGATGTTGATGAAATCGCGGTTGATGAAATCGGGGACCGTCTCCCCGCGGCCAATCCTGGCGAGGCTGGCGGTCGTGTATTCGCACGTCAGTGACAGCGCGCGCATCCGATCGCCGGCGACGACTGACGCCTGCGCCCCATATTTCCGGCCGCGCGCGATCGCGGCGCGATAATATTGAAGGGCAAAATCCACGTCGCCCGCCGCCACCATTGCGTCCCCCATTCGCAGGCAAACGCGCGCCTCATCGGAGGCCTGCAAAGCTGCGGCGGAATCGTCGCAAAGCGGATTGCGCGAATCGTTCGACGAACAGAGCGGCGCTTCTTCGGCGTCGTCAGCCGCGTTATAGCCGGAGCGGCCCGGGCGGTCGCGCTGCGCCTTCAACGCACCGTCGCCTTCCGAAAGCGAGCAATAGCCTGCCGGGTCTGCTGCGGCGCTTCGGCGCCCATCGTCGTTCGGGCGTTGTTCGATCCACATATTCCCGTTGCAGAACTGCTCGCGCTTGCCGCCATTCTGGACCTGATTGCTCGCCTGCGCGCGCAAGGCTTGCGCGGTGACCTGATCGACCCAGCCCTTGTTTTCCATCGCGTTCAGCCATTGCCCGGCCTCGGCATTGAAACATTGCGAAGCGCGCGCAAAGGCGAGATAACTTTCGTTGATGCTATAGGTGTCGGCCAGAAGGTCATTGGGCCACGGGAGCTTCGCCGCGCTCGGCAGGCGGAAATTCTTTTCGCAAGGCGGCCAGGTCGGCTCCAGTTTAATGCCATCATTGCGCGGCTTTTTCTTTTTCTTTTCCGCGCGCGCGTCATCATCGTCGCAGCGAGTGACGTTCGGATCGCGCGCCAGCTCGAACGCCTTGTCGCCAAGATAAAGCATGCCGAGCAGCAGGTTCGCTTCGCTGCCGCCGAAGGTCAGCGTCTGGCGGAAGCGCTCCATCGCCGCCTTATTGTCCTGCGGCGTTAGTTGAATCTGGTCGCGAAGCGTTCGCCCGCCGGGATGGGCGCGCGCCGACGCCAGCGTCAGGAAGTAATAGGCCTTGGTCAACGAGCCATTGTCACGTTCGTGCAAGCCAAGCGCGAATTGATCGAACGGACTTGCACTGAATTTTTCAGCGTTGGCAGTGGCGTCACGCAGAAAAAGCGGGTTTGCGGCATTAGTCCATTTCGGCAAGCGGCCCCAATCGATCGCCGGCTCGTAAATGCCGAGAATAGGGGACTGCGCGGCAATCTTATCGCGCGCGTGTGTGGTCCCGAAAAAATAAGCGAGCCAGACCAGTAGCGCCCAAAAACCAGCCGCGAGCGCCAACATGCATAGCGCCACTGCGAATGCGACAATGTTTTGAGCAAGCGTTTGGCTTGTCTTGATTTTTACCTTGCTCTTTTCTTCACGCTGCTGACCGACGACGATCTCGTCTTGAAAGGACGCGCGTTCGCGCAATCCGACGTGGTTCAGCAAAGAGCGTATGGTCAATTTCTTCCGGACTGCGTCAGCGCCCGTTTTCGCCCGCTCGTCGCGCATGCCCGCCGCTCCCCGTTCGCCATTCCGGCGCGCCCGCATCCATTATCGAAGGTGCTTCGCACTCGACCCCTACAGCGCCCCCCGGAGCGCCGCTCACGACGTCGCGAGGATCGCAAACCGGACTGGCGAAATCAACTGGGAGCGGCGCCGGAGGGAGTTTTACAATGTCATGCCAGCGCGCCGGCGCCGTCCCCAGAGACGGCGCCGGGCAGGCATGACTGTCGGCGCAACAAGTCGGCGTTATCGCGCTTAGAGCTTTGTTTGCCTGTTCTTTTTCTTCCACACCGCCGATCGGCTCCGATCAGCGGCGGTTACATGACGGCGGGCTTTTACCTGGCCTCCAGCCGCAGAGATCTTTCCATCACTGTTGCAGCTTTGCCGGGCAGGGTAAGAGAATCGCCTGTCATCCGGAGCCACCATGTCCGACCTTACGCCGGTGCGCCGCGCGCTTCTGTCCGTTTCCGACAAATCCGGGCTTGAGGCGTTTGCGCGCCGCCTTTCCGCCGCAGGGATCGAACTTGTTTCGACGGGCGGCACGGCGTCCGCATTGCGCGCCGCCGGGCTTGCTGTTCGCGATGTGTCGGAGTTGACGGGCTTTCCGGAGATGATGGACGGGCGCGTGAAGACGCTCCATCCGAGCGTCCATGGCGGCATTCTTGCCGAGCGCGACAATCCCGAACATCTCGCCGCCATGACGGCGCATGGCATCGAGCCGATCGATCTTCTCGTCATCAACCTTTATCCGTTTGAGGCGACCGTCGCGAACGGCGCGGGCTATGCAACGATCGTCGAGACGATCGATATCGGCGGACCCGCCATGATCCGCGCTGCCGCCAAGAACCATGCACATGTTGGCATTGTCGTCGACACGGAGGATTACGACGCCGTCGCTGCGGAAATCGAAGCGACTTCCGGGCTTTCGTCAGGGACACGCAAGCGCCTTGCCGCAACAGCCTATGCGCGCACAGCCGCCTATGATGCGGCAATCGGCGCGTGGTTCGCCGCTGAGACTGGCGATGACTTTCCCAAACGGTACACGGTTTCGGGCGTACGCGCGCAGTCGTTGCGCTATGGCGAGAACCCGCATCAGCAGGCGGCTTTCTATGCCAGCGGAGCGCCGCGCTTTGGCGTTGCGACCGCGCGCCAGCTGCAAGGCAAGGAGCTTTCCTACAACAATCTCAACGACACTGACGCCGCCTATGAACTGATTGCGGAACTCGGAGACGAACGCGCTTGCGTCGCCATCATCAAGCACGCGAACCCTTGCGGCGTCGCCTCGGCCGCAACTCTGCCGGACGCATTCGACCTTGCGCTCCGTTGCGATCCGGTATCGGCGTTCGGCGGCGTCATCGCGCTCAATCGCCGTCTCGATCGCGCGACGGCCGAGCGGGTCACCGCGATCTTTTCCGAAGTCATCATCGCGCCGGATATCGATGACGACGCGCTCGAGATCGTCAGGGCCAAGAAGAACCTTCGCGTCCTTGCCGCCGGCGGCGTGCCGGACCCGAGCTGGCGGGGCCTTGTCTTGCGCCCGCTTTCCGGCGGATTTCTGCTCCAGTCGCGCGACAATGGATGCATCCATGAAAGCGACCTTAAAGTCGTCACGAAACGATCGCCAACATCTGCGGAGTTGCGCGACCTCCTGTTCGCTTTCAAAATTGCCAAGCACGTGAAGTCGAACGCGATCGTTTACGTCAAAGACGAGGCAACGGTCGGCATTGGCGTGGGGCAAATGAGCCGGGTCGATTCAAGCCGCATTGCCGCGCAGAAATCAGCGGACGCGGCAAAAGCCGCCGGACTTTTGCACTCGCTCGCGAAAGGGTCCGTCGTCGCGTCGGACGCCTTCTTTCCCTTTGCCGATGGATTGTTAGCGGCAATCGAAGCGGGCGCGACCGCCGTCATTCAACCCGGCGGGTCGATGCGGGACGATGAGGTGATTGCTGCGGCGGACAAAGCTGGCATCGCCATGGTATTTACCGGCATGCGGCATTTCCGGCACTGAATTAGATAAACAACCCGCTGGCTATTTTGCGCCTGACCGTTCGATCAGTTCACTGAGCTTCTGGTTCATCAGCGACAGCTTGCCAATGCTCATGCCGGCACTGATGTCGAGTTCGCGGGCAAAGCGGTCATAGCGCGACGCGGCTTCTGCGTTTTTCTCGCGCCACCCGGCAAGTAGCGCGTCCAGCCACGCTTTGTCGCCGCGCGACGGCTCCTTTTTGGCAAGCCGTGCGATCGCGATCGCGAGATCGCCCTGCCTCAATGACAATTCATCGCTCAGGCGATCGGCTGCAATGCGGTCATAGTGGCCGTCAGGAACGGACGCTTTGGCGGCGTTGCGCGCCGCCGCTGTATGGAATTGCCGGCCCGCCGCGAAAAACACCGCGCCGATTGCTTCGGTCGACCAGCCAGTTGCGCGCGCCAGATTGACAATATCGAAGGCGAACTCAAGCGCCGGCATCAGCGCCGCCTGGTTGGCGAGCGCATCGGGGGCGCCTTGCGACCGCCAGTCGTCGGCGCGCGCTTTGAGCGCGCGCGCCTCGTCGGCGGGAAGGATTGAAGGCAAAGCGGCTTTCAACGCCTGAATCGGCTCCTTGTACTGATCGACGACGCCCTTGACGCCGCGCTTTGCGAGAACCGTTCCAGCCTCGACATTGGAGATGATCTTGTTGACCTGCTCTTCAAGCAGCGTAACCGCGGTCGAATACAGCGCGGTTTGCAGGCCAGCAGGCGCGGTATTGTCGAGCGCATCGACGCCGACGCCAAAACCCTTGAGTTCCAGAATGCGCCGCGCGGCTTCATAGCTAAGGGCGACATCGGCATAGCTGGCGCCGGAGACTTCCATCAGCGAGTGCATGAACGTCGCGCCGCATGTATCGACAATTTCATTCGAGATGCGTGTCGCGATGATCTCGCGGCGAAGCCTGTGCGCCGTCATCGCCTTTTCAAGTTTGTGAGTCTCTTCGGGGAAATAGAGAAAAATCTCACGTTCCAGCATTGGATCGTCGGGCGCTTTTGACGTCACCAGTTCTTCGAATATTTCCATCTTCGCGTATGCGAGAAGCACAGCGAGTTCGGGACGCGTCAAACCTGTGCGCTGCATTTTTCGCGCGGCGAGGGTCTTTTCGTCGGGCAACCCCTCAATGGCGCGGTCGAGCCGGCCGCGCGATTCGAGGTGTGTCATGAAGCGAGCATAAGCGTCATTGTCCGCCGCCGCCGTAAGCTGCATCAACGAGAGCGCGCGCGTCTGGTCGTAATTGTGCTGCAATACGTGCGATGCGACATCTTCTGTCATCTTTTTCAGCAGCGCGTTGCGGCCAGCCGCTTTCAACTCGCCGTGTTCGATTGCCGCGGAGAGAAGGATCTTGATATTCACTTCGTGGTCGGAGGAATCAACGCCGCCGGAATTGTCGATCGCGTCCGTGTTGATGCGGCCGCCGCTTTGCGCGAAGGCAATGCGCGCGGCTTGCGTCAAGCCGAGATTGGCGCCTTCGCCGATGACCTTCATGCGCATCTCGCCGGTATCGATGCGGATCGCATCGTTAGCCCGGTCGCCAACGCGCGCGTTTTCTTCCTGCCCGGCTTTGAAATAGGTGCCGATGCCGCCGAGCCAGAACAGATCGACGTCCGCCTTGAGGATTGCGCGCATCAATTCCTGCGGCGTTGCCTGATCCGCCTCGATGCCAAGAAGCCTTTTGATCCCGGCGCTGAGGGGGATCGATTTCGCCGAGCGCGAGAACACGCCGCCCCCTTTTGAAATCAGCGCCTTGTTATAATCCTGCCAGGACGAGCGCGGCAGATCGAACATCCGCTTGCGTTCGGCAAAGGATTTTTCCGCATCAGGCGCCGGGTCAATGAAAATGTCGCGGTGATCGAACGCGGCAACCAGCCTAATTTCTTTCGACAAAAGCATGCCGTTGCCGAAAACGTCGCCTGACATGTCGCCGATTCCGGCGACGGTGAAGGGCTCTTTCTGGATGTCCTTGCCGATCTCGCGGAAATGCCGCTTGACTGCCTCCCAGCCGCCGCGCGCGGTGATTGCCATCACTTTGTGGTCATAGCCGGCCGATCCGCCAGACGCGAAGGCGTCGCCGAGCCAGAACCCGTATTCAGCTGAAATGCCGTTGGCGGTATCGGAGAAGGTTGCGGTGCCTTTGTCGGCGGCGACAACGAGATAAGGGTCGTCATCGTCCCAGCGGACAACGTTTTTGGGCGCCACGGCTTTGCCGCCGGCGATATTGTCGGTGATATCGAGAAGGCTCCGTATGAAGAGCATATAGGCCGCGCGGCCTTCCTCGAAGATCGCGTTGCGATCGCCGCCTGCGGGAAGCTGTTTGGGGTAGAACCCGCCTTTTGAGCCTGTCGGAACGATCACGGCGTTCTTGACGCGTTGCGCTTTGACGAGACCGAGGACTTCGGTGCGGAAATCTTCGCGGCGATCGGACCACCGGAGGCCGCCGCGCGCAACAGGCCCAAAGCGCAAATGGACGCCATCGACGCGCGGCCCTGACATGAAAATCTCGCGATAGGGCCGGGGCTCCGGAAGGTCCTCCACTGCCGCGCTGACAATCTTGAAGGAGATGTAGGGTTTGAAGCCGTCTTCACCGTCGCGCTGATAATAATTGGTCCGGACCATCGCGAGAATAAGATTCAGGATGCGCCGCAGAATTCGGTCTTCGTCAAGGCTCTGAACATCTTCAAGCAACGCCGTTACGCGCGCGACGGCGGCGTCCAGCTCCTTCTGGCGCGCGTCTTTTTTGGCCGGGCCTGCGGGATTAAAGCGCGCGTGAAACGCCGATATCAACGCGCGTGCAATTGCCGGGTGTCGCGCGAGCGTCTGTTCGAAATAGGATTGCGAATAGGGAACGCCCGCCTGGAGTATGTATTTAGCAGCCGCTCGCAAGAGCCAGACTTCGCGCCAGGCAAGCCCTGCGCACACGACAAGCGCGTTGAAGCTGTCGTCTTCGGTGCGGCCGTCAAAGAGCGCGTCGAGCGTTTCTTCGATGTGTTTGCTTGCTGCGGCGACATCAATCGCACGGCCCATGCGTTCTTCGGCGCGAAAGTCGTGAATCCAGCACTCCGGCGCGCCGTCGCCGGGCTTGACGGAATAGGTCGCTTCCTGCGCGACGCTGAGGCCAAGATGTTCGAGCGGCGGCAAGAGGCTGGAGAGCCGCAGCGGCTCGCCGCGGCGATAGAGTTTGATATTGATCTCGTGACCAGCGTCGCCATGGCGGCGCAGCACGCGTTCGGTCGTCGACGCTGCGCCCATGCTTTCAATAACGGCGATGTCATCGAGCGCTTCGGCCGGGTCGATACGCTCGCGATAGGCCGCGTCAAACGCGTATTCATAGCGTTTGAAGAGCCCTTGCGGCGTCTTGCCTTCATGCGCGGCGCGCAAGGCGTCGAGAAGGCCGTCGGACCAGTTTCGCGTGATGAGGCGGATGCGACGCGTCAGATCTTCAATCGCCGGACCATCGGGCGCGCCAGGCGCAAGGCCAATGATATAGTGCACGCGCACCAGCGACGCGTCGCCGAAATGCGGGTTGAATGCGGCGACATGGCCGTCATAGGCGTTTGCAAGCGTTGCGCCAATTTCCTCGCGCACGCTCGACGAGAACCGGTCGCGCGGCACGAACACAAGCGCGGAGACGAACCGGTCGAAACGATCGCGGCGCACGAACACTTTCGTTCGCGGCCGCTTGTAGAGCCGCAGGATGCCGAGCGCCGTCTCTCGCAAAGTATCGACATCGGCCTGCAGCATCTCGTCGCGTGGAAACGTCTCGAGGATATGCACAAGCGCTTTCGCGTTATGGCCGCCTGGCTTGAAGCCTGCACCCTCGACAGCGCGCTTCACTTTGATGTTGAGGATCGGAATGTCAGACGCCGGACGATTATAGATGTCCGACGTCAAAAGGCCGACAAACCGGTCCTCGCCGGTTACTTTGCCCTCCGCGTCGAAGAGCTTGACGCCGATATAGTCGAGGTGCGCGCGGCGATGAACGGTGGAGCGCGCGTTGGCTTTGGTAATGATGATCGGGTCCGCCGACGCCATGAAGGCTGCGACGGAGGGCGACAGCTCGCCTTCGTCCGAAAACGTGGTCTTCAGAATGCGCCGCGCGCTGTCTCTCAAAATCCCGAGATCAGCTTTGTCGTCGCGAACGAATTTCGAGCGGCCCGCCTTTGCCGAGTAGGCGTATCGCCGCGCGCCGAGAAATGTGAACTTCGCCTCGCACAGCAAATTCAGAAACTCGATCGAACTCGCGCGCATTTCCGCGTCGGGGGCTTTGGCGCGCATCCGCGTCAATTGATCGATTGCTGCGCGCATGCGCGATTGCATCGGCTTGTAGTCGCTGACCGCGAGCGCAACATCGGCGAGAACGGTCCTGATCTCGGCTTCAAGGCGCGCGATCTCGCCATCATCGACGGGCGGGTCCATTTCCGCGTGGATCATCGATTCGGCCAACACGGCATCGCCGTCATTGACCCGGGCGCCTTTGGCGTTTCGTTCAACCCCAACGACCGCGTTGACGAAGAACGACACCTGCTTTCCTGATTCGGCGAGTGCGGAGGTGACGCTATCGACGATGAACGGCATGTCGTCCGTAGCGATATCAAGCACCAGTCTCGTCTCGCGCCAGTCTGCACCTTTGCGCAGGCGCAGTGATACAATCGGGCTGCCGGCCGCGCGCTTGTCACTGGCGCGAAATGCTTCGAGAGCGCGCGTGAGGAGGTCTGAGGGTTCGTCCCAGTGCCGGTCTTCGCCGGTTGCAAAACGCACGAGCTGTTCAATATAACTTTCGAAGGCTGGCGCGAGGCCGCCCGACTTTGCCTTGGGCGATTCACTATTCGCGCGGGCAAGATCGATGACGCGTTTCAGCGTTTGCGTATCGGCTGTTGTGTGAAAGCCTTCGGCCATTATTGGTCCTCCCGCCGCCCCAGCGCTTGATCCCGTTTACGTAGGCGTCTTTAAGCCTGCGCGCGGTGATCTCGCGGTTATGATTTTTGCGCGGT
The DNA here is from genome assembly GCA_046154725.1 of Parvularculaceae bacterium. GTDB lineage: Bacteria > Pseudomonadota > Alphaproteobacteria > Caulobacterales > Parvularculaceae > Amphiplicatus. The sequence goes on from JBJXFO010000146.1 coordinate 52,305, forward strand.
CATAGCGTATGACAGCGGCGGGTGTCTAACGGAATTGGCCAGCCGATCAGGCTTTCGCGGCGGCTTTGCCGGTGATCGCGCCGTAGGCTGGGGATGCGCTGCCGGTTCGTTCGACTTCGCGGCGGACGAGAGCTGTTCGAGGAAAGCGCCGCTCGGCCGTGCGGGCGATCCTGGTCGATCCGATCATCAGCGCGGCGACGCTTATGGCGAGAACCGCGATGATGATGAGGCTCGTTGCCGAAAGGCCGGCGATGCGCAATGCGGCTATCGCGATGAAGGCGACGGCTGGCAGCGCTACGGCGAGCGCGCTTGCGCGATAGGCGGAATGCAACGCCGCGCCGGTCAGCGCGCCTGCCGCAAGGATTGCCAGGATCTCGACACTGAGCGCGGTCGTTGCCGCCGGAACCGCGAGCAGAAAGGCGCCGGCGCCAAATGCCGCGCTGACGACAGCGAGCGACGAAGTGTAATATGCGCGCCAGCGAAAGGGGCGCGAGGCGAGCTTGTCGCCGTTGCGAAATTCATTGCGGTAACGCCTGCTGAAATAGAGCGCGGCAATCATCATCAGCGCCCACACGCCCGCGCGCAGCGGCGTATCGCGCGCGATCGTCACGGCAATGAAGATTGTCGATCCGGCAAGCACGGCAAGACCCGATCCGCCCCAGCGCGAGAGTAGATCGATGAGATGAAGGCTCGACGCCCGTGACGGACGAAGACGGGCAGGCGCCGAAGGGGCCGCTGTTCCGGCCTGAGCCGCGAGCGCTTGAAGCTCACGCACAGTCATGGCGTCAGTCGCGGGCGGGTGAGACATGGTTTTAACCTCGAGCCCCTATGGCATCGCCCGCATCAGGCAACGCCGCGCGTTAACAGATTGCTAACGATCAGGGTTGCGGTGATTTGCGGCGGCCGTCCATCGCAGTGCGCGATCACTTAGGGGCGTTGTCGCCGTAGAACGCCTCGATCGTGATTCCCGCCTGTTGCAGGTCGCCGCGCAGCGTCAGGGCGTCAATGTTGAACGCGTCGAGCGACAACGCGGCGACGACATCTTCGGCAGCGTCGGCATCCCGGCTCAGCGCGCGGTATGCCCTGGCGCGAATCACATAGCCCTCAGCCGCCTTGACGCCCTTTGTTTCCGCGGCGCTGATCGCGTCGGCTGCGGCTTGCCAGCGATTGCCGGCGGCATAAACTTTTGCGGCGACGAACAGGATATCGGCAAGGCCTGGCGCACGGGCGATAGCGCTCGCGATCGCGCCATCTGCCTGCGCGGTATCTCCAGCTTCAAGCCAGGCTAGCGCGGCTTCTGCAAGCAGGCGCGCACGCGCGCCAGCGTCTCCGGCGTCGCCCCGGTCCGCGATTTCGGTGAGGCGGATGGCGGCGAGCCTTGGATAGCCCGCCGCAAGGTCAGCGATCGCGAGGCAATGCTGCGCGGGCGCGCCGCCGCCTTCAGACGACCAGCGCTGCGCGCCAGCGCGCCCTTTTTCAGCGTCCTCGACGACAAGCCGGACGCACTGCGCGTGCCGGTCAGCAGAAATGGCATCGGCAACAAGATATGCCGGAACGAATGGCGCTTCGGGCGTGAGGAGCGCGACAATGAACTCAAGGACCATCATCGCCTTCCACTACGCCGTCACAACGCGGCCGAAAAGAGGCGAGGGGGTTATTCGGCGGCTTCTGCCCGGGGAGTGCGCCGCGCGGGCCGCTTTTTCGGCTCGCCCTTTTCTGCGGCGCTGCCCGTCTTGCCCTTTGAACTTCCCCCGCGCACGACGACGACATTGCCGGACGGTTCTGCCGGGATCTCGGTGCGGCGAGCGTCTGCTGGCAGATAGCAAGTGACGCGGGTGCCGGCGCCGGGGTTCGATTCCATGCGGACCCAGCCGCCGTGAAGGCCGACAAGTCGCTGAACGAGCGAAAGACCTAGCCCTGCGCCCGCGGACGGGCCCGCGGATTCAAACGGATCAAAAATGCGCGCCTGATCGTCCGGCGAGACGCCCCGGCCGCTGTCGGCAACCCAAATCCGAACAAGTCCCGGCGCACGGTCGGCGCCGAGCGTCACGGCGCCGCCGGAACCCGTATACGCGAAAGCATTCGAGAGGAGGTTGAACAGGATCTGTTTGAGCCTGAGCGGATCGGCCCGCAAGGAGCCGATGTCCGGATCGCAAGCGACGGAGAGCGAAACTTGCGCGTCTTCCGACTTGAGCTTGGCGTAGGCTTCGGCGTTCTTCAACAAATCGCGCAAGCCGACATCTTCGACATCGATCGTCATCTTGCCGGCGTCAATTGCGGCAAGGTCGATGATGTCGGTAATCAGATCGCGCAAATGGTGCGACGCTTGCAGGATCGAAGCGATGTAGTCTTTCTGGCGATCGTTGAGAACGCCGAACATCTGCCCGTCGAGCATTTCCGTGAAGCCAAGAATCGTCGCGAGCGGGGTTCGGAGCTGGTAGGAGACGTGATCGACGAATTTTGATTTCTGACGGTCGATGTCTTCAAGCAGCGCATTGCGGGCTTTGAGCTCTTTTTCGCGCTCGCGGCTGTCGGTGATGTCGAGGAAATAAAGAAGGGTCGCGCCGTCGGGCAGGGGCTCGGTTCCGAAGGCAAGGGTCCGCCCGTCCGATATCACGATGATTTCATCATGCGCCGACACGCGATCGTCCGGCGACATCGATGTTGCGCGCCGCCGCGCCGAGGCAAGCCCCTCGGCGCCCGAGGTGACCCGCTCGGTCATCGCCGCAATGGCCGCGTCGATATGCGGGCGGGCCACGAGCATCGCGTCGTCGAGCCGCCACATCTTCATGAAGGCGGTATTGAAAAGACGCAGTTTGCCGTCGGCGCCGAAGACCGCAACCCCTTCCGACAGATTGTTCAGCGTCGCGCGCTGTACGTTGATTTGCGTGTTGAAGCGCGCTTCGAGCGACACTTTCTCGGTAATGTCGTCAAAGATGACGAGGGCGCCGCCCAAGGGATGTCGCGCGCGCGCGACGCGCAGCATGCGCGCGTCGGGCAGATTCCAGATTTCATCGGGCTCGCGGCCGTCACGCTCGGCGCCGGGCGCCGCCATCCCTTCAGTATAAAGAGCAAGTTGGCGGCGTTTCCATTGGGCAAAATCCGCCTGTTCGGGGAGCCGCCCGAGATGGCGAAGGCGGTCCAGCAATTCGCCATGACGCGGCGCGCCGGCGAGCATGGCGTCTTCAAGACCGAACAGGCGCTTGAACGCCGCGTTATAATAGGCAAGTTCCTGCCCGGCGCCGAACATGGCGACTGCGGTCGGCACCTGGTCGAGCGTGGCGCGATTGGCTTCGACATGCCGGTCGAGTTCAGACCTTGCCCATTCCAGTTCGGTCACGTCGATCGCAATACCGGCAATGCCGGCGTCGCCGGCGGCGTGAACCGGCGTTTCGGTCACCTTCAGCGAGCGGCGGGCGCCCTTGATGTTGACGACGACGCGGCCTTCGATTGCGCGCCGTTCGGTGCTGGCGCGCTCGGCAATCTTTCGTGATGAGCCATCGAGTTCGATCTGGCTTTTCAAGACCACGGCGGCGCTCGGCGCTTCGACCGCTTCGACATAGGCCGCGTTGACCCAGGTCAGCGACATATCGGCCTGACGGCGCCACGCGGGAATGGGTGCACGCTCAAGTTGGGCCAACGCGCCATGAAGATCGGCGGTTTTCTCGCGCACTTTGCCAAGGATGCCGCCGTCCTCCGCCATTCTGACCGCGGGATCGGTCAGCCATAACGCCACCTGGCCGCCGGCGACACGGCCGTCGGCTTCGATTGCGCGGCCTTCGGTCGTCATGATCGCCCCGGAAAAGGCGAGCCCGTGCTGGCGAAGGTCGCGCACCTGATCGCGCAGCTTCTTGAAGTCTTCGGGAAGTCTGTCGTCCTGCACTGGCAGATCGCCGAGCGTATTGAGCAGACGCGTGACCGGCGTCGCCAGCGGGTCGTCAATGTCCTTGGCGAACGACATCAGCGAGGCGAGCGCCGCCGGGCCGCCGAGGATCTTCGGCGTGCCCCAACCCTGCTCGATCGAATCGTAATCGTCTTCCCAAACCAGAACGAGCCCCGGATGCGCGGACAAGACCGCATCGGACTTTTCAAGTTGCGCCTCGCTCTCGGCGAGTTTTTTTGTCCAGAAGGCCGACGCATGCCGCGCCGCAGCCGATACCCGGAACGCCCAGGCAAGCGCCGCGAGCGAAACAGCGCTTGCGGCAAGTAGCCCGATCAGCACGGGATTTGGCCCCGCGGCCGCTGTTTCCTGAGCTGCCGCGGGAAACGCGACGCCAAGCGCCAGCAGGCCGGTCGATGCCGCGAGCGCCCGCCGCAGCGGTGTCGATGGTCTCACCTGCGCTGCTTTGCCCATTTCAACCCTCGTCACGCGACTGCGCCGCATCGGATCGTTAGACCGGCGTAAACCGGCCAAGGAACCATATCTGGTGCGAAGTCGAGCGGACCTGTCCCATATCTACCGTGTTCGTCCCCGCCGGCTAGTGGCGCGCGGTACAGAATCAGATCGCGGGGACAGTAATTTTCAACACGTCAGCGACGGGCCCGTCCTGTGGATCCCAAGACCCGAGAGTTTAATTCGGCTCGTCCGCGGGTTCTTCGGCTGGCTTTGGCTTTCTGCCGAAGAGGCCCTTCAGCGCTTCGCCTGCGAGCGATTTGGCGGTATCTTCCTTGGTCGCCGCTGCTGGCGTTGTCGATCCCTTGGCTGCAGGGTCGGCCGCCGGTTTCTTGCCGCCGAGGATGCCGTCGAGCAGCGCTTTGCCCGGATCGTTGGCACTGCCTGCGCCTTTTGGCGAGAGCGCCTTGTCGAGCAAGCCTTTGACGGTCTGTTCGGCGCGGCCACGAACGAGCGCCTCGACATCAACGCCAACTGTCGGCTTGGCAAAGGTGCCGCCAACTTTCATCGGGATCGCGATCTTGCGGCCTTCCTTGCCGTCGGCTGACGTCGAGGCGCGCGGCAGCAGGCGGATGTCGACGGTCTGTCCGGGAAGGTTGACTTTGCCGACGCCGTTCATCGTCAGATAGGGCCCTTCAAGCGAAATTGTCGGCGCCTGCATCTGGCCGTCGACGATCGTGAAGGCGGATATGAATTTGGAGAAATCGGTCTTTTCATCGGGGCGCTGCGCCTCGGCAATTGCCGCCGTGATGGCTGCAGGATTGGTCAGGCCGCCTTCGTAAAGGCGCGTCACCGCGTTGGCGATCTTGGCGATGTTGATACCTTTCAGCGCGCCGTTGGCAAGGTCGAAGCCGCCCTTGCCATCAATCGAGTCCATGATCGCTTTCTGGCTTGACCCTGTCGCATTGAACTGCAGCGTAAACCCGCCAAGACCGAGCAGGCGGTCCATCTTCATCAGATCGACCGTGAACGGATTGGCGTCGACGGACGCCATCTTGAAATCGCCGGCAATCGAGGGCGTCGCCTTCGCCGCATCGACGACGAGCTTGCCGGACCCGCCGCCTTTGTAAAAGCCGATCTGCGGGATGTCGGCGGTCATGCGCGCGTCCGCGATGCGAAGGCGCATGCGCGCCGCGCCCGTCTCGATGTCGTTGAGGAACACCTGGCCGGCGCTAAGGTCGAGGTCGGCGTCGATATTGCGCAGGCTGGTGAAATCCATCTTGTCGGTAGACCACGCCGGGAAGCCCGCGGCGCTTGTTGCCGGCGGCGGCATGTAAGGGCGCAAGTCCAGCGCGCCCATGGTGAGAGCGCCGGTTGCCTTTGGCTTGGCGCTCGCCCAGTCGAGCGTCATGTCGCCCTCGGCGTCGATTGCGTCAAAGCCGATTTTGGCGGCGGCAAGGCTGAGCGAGCTTGGCGCGCCGGTTGCTTCTCCGGATACGGACAATCGGTCAAATCCCGGCGCTTCAGCGAGTTCGACGTCAAAGAGACGTGCAAGCGCGGGGAGATCGGGCGCGTCAATCGCGACCGGGCCGGTGTAAGCGAGTGTATCGCCGCCCGCGAGCGCGAGGTCCGCGCCAATCGTTGCGCCCCCGAGCGTCAGGTCGAGCTTGAGATTCGAGCCTTTTTTCGCGAGCACATCGGCAAGCGTCGTCATGACGACCCTGGCCGTCGCCGGCGCGCCCTGAAAATTCATGGCGCCGTCAATTTCGAGCGGCTCGGAAAGGCTTTTGAGTCGCACATCCGCATTGATCGAATCGAGCGTGTAGGTCTTCCCCGCTGCGGCGTCGGCGTAGACCGCGCGTCCATCGACGAGGCGCACATCGCCGAGGCTCAATTCGCGCGGCGTCTGCGCGGCGCCGCCTTCTGGTGCGGGTTGCGCACTCGCCGCGGCAAGGTTCCAGTTCACTGCGCCGGATTTTGCCTTTTGCAGGTTGAGATCGGGCCGCGTCAGCACGAAGCGCGAGATATCGACCTTGCCCCCAAAGAGCGGCATGAGTTCGACGCCGATGTCGGCGCGCTCGACCCGCGCGAGGTGATCGCCCTCAAACCCTTCGGCATTGGCGATGACGAGATCGGAAACGGAAAACGCCGTCTTCGGAATGATCTTGAACGAGATGTCATCGCCGAGCGTGACCGCGCGCCCGAGCGCCGCACTCGCGGCCGCCTCAAGGCGCCCCTTGTAAGACTTCGCGGGAATAAGGCCCGGCGCAAGCAGCACGATGGCGACAACAAGGACAACAAGAGCGGCAAGACCAGCAAGAAAACGGGACATGAGCGAATCGCTCCTTTCGGGGACTGGCGAGGCAGTAGCCGCGTTCGATGACAAAATTCCACTTTGACGCGAAACCTGCAAGACAGCTTGCCGAAGCTTAACGCGGCTGATCAGGCTCGAAGCGTTAGCGTTAGCGTTAGCGATGGCGTTGGCGTTGGCGTTGGCTTGAACTGCGCGCTACTGTCGCGGCGGCGCGCCATGGCGCAATGTGGGCAGCAAGTTGCCGGGCAGGGGGCTGCGTGAGGATAGGTCTGGCGCTTTTTGCAATCGTCATCGCGGTGCAAGTCATCGTACCGGCGGCGGCGGTATCGCAAACTCCAGCCGCGCCGGCGCGCGACGCCCCGCCAGACGGCGGCCCTGAGACCGGGGCAACACTACCTGACATATCGAAGCCCGAGCGGCCCGATCCTGACCTCGACCCCGATGCCAAAACGCCTCCGCTGCCGAAAGCTGCTGCAACGGGTCTCGACCTCAGCACACGGGACGCCGCGCCGCTCCTGAAGCAGTCAGGGCCGGCGCGGCTCCATGCCGGCGGGGCAGGCCGGGCGACGCTATCGGACCCAGCCTCGATCGAAGCGTTTCTCGATGGCTATGTCGCGGCAGCGCTCGCCGATCACTATCCGCCGGGGATGATGGTTGCAGTGGCAACGCGCGGCCGCGTGTTTGTAAAAGCCTATGGCCTTGCCAATGCGGAAAAGAATGTGCGGGCAACGCCCGAGACGCTGTTCCGCATTGCCTCGATTTCGAAGACGTTTGTCTGGACCGCGGTGATGATGCTGGTCGATGAAGGCAAGCTCGACCTGAACGCCGATGTAGACGGCTATCTGAAAACCGTGAAAGTCGGCGAGCGCGGCATGGCGCCCGTGACCTTGCGCGATCTGATGGCGCACCGGCCAGGTTTTGAAGACACGTTTGGCGATTTTTTCCAGTCGCGATCGGGACGCTCGATCGACGAGGCGCTCGCCCGCGCGCGCCCCGCGCGCGGCGCCGCGCCGGGCGCGCGCACGTCCTATTCCAATTGGGGCACGGACCTTGCCGCGCAGATCGTCGCCGATGTTTCCGGCATGCCCTTTGACGCCTTTGTCGCAACGCGCCTCCTCGCGCCGATCGGCATGACATCGACGACGCAGCACGACCCGGCGGTGATCGCCGGGAAGGCGCAAAACGATCCGTTGCTCGATGCGCGCCTTGCCGCGCCGCACAAACTTGATGAAGGCGCCCCCGCCGTCCTCGTGCACGATGCGCTCGATCCCTTGCATCCGGCAGGCGGCATCGCGCTTGATGCGCACGATGCCGGGCGATGGCTTCAGTTTTTGCTGAACGGCGGCGTTGCCGGCGACAAACGCCTGCTGTCGCCCGAAGCCTTTGCCCGCATGCGCATCCGCGGCTTTCGCGACCGCGCGTTTGCGCCAGACTTTGCGCACGGTTTCATGGAAACGGAGATCGCGGGCGCAATCACGTTTGGCCATGGCGGCACGCTGACAGGGTTCATCAGCGACATGACCATTGCGCCCTCCCTCGGCGTCGGCGTGTTCGTGGCAGTCAACGGCGCGGAAGCCCCGCGTCTTCCCCATCTCGTCAGCAGGGCCGTCATCGAACAGTTTGCGCGCGCCGAGAGCTATCCGACAGTGTGGCCGGTCACAGCAACGCCCGGCATGATCGCCAAGGCAAAATCCGCAGCGGGCCTTTATCTTCCCAACCGGCGCGTCTGGACACGGTTTGAAAAAATCACGGCCCTTGGCTCCGAGATAAAGATTGCCGCGAAGGATGATGGCTCGATTGTCGTCGCGTCAGGCGGGCAGGAGAAGCGTTATTATCCGCTGGCCGACGATCTGTGGGCGGATCGCTCGCGCGACCGGCTCTATGTCTATCGCGACGCGTCGGGCGCGCCTGTGCGCATTGCTGTCGGGATGGGCACGACGACCGCTGATCGTGTATCGTTCCTGCAATCGTCCAATGCGTTCAACGCTGGCCTTGGGCTGATCGGGTTGCTCTCATTGATGGCCTTGGCCGGCGCCTGGCGCCGGCAAGGACGCGACGTCGAAACGTCCGGTTTCGGCGTATGGCTGTCAGCCGGGCACGCGGGCATCGCACTCCTCTGGCTCGGGTTCATTATCGTTCTGGCAACCGTCAGCGCGGCGCTTTCGGGCGAGGATCTCCCCGACTTGCAGGCAGCGGGTTGGCCGCCAGCGACCCTGATCGCCGCGATCGTCACGGCGCACCTTGCCGCGCTTGGCGCCCTTGCAGCAGCTGTCGGCGTTGTGCCGGTCGTCCTTCGCTCCGGCTGGTCGATCTGGCGCAAAGGACATTACGCCCTCTTTGCTGGCGCCGGCCTCTTTGCAGCATGGCAATTGGCGGTATGGCGGGTGATTCTGGCGATGCCGAGCGGGTGACCTTGCGCCTGATTCCGGGAATAACGGAGGTTGCATCCGCGGAACGATCTACGAACAGGCGCGGATAGTCTAATGTTTTCAACTGAATATACGATATTGCCAAAAAGGAACAAATAGGGTACGAACCCGCAATTGACGGGCTTGGGCCTGTCGGGCACGGAGGCGGCGGCAATGGCGACGAAACCCGGGTTGAGGCTGGTGGAGGCGGAAGGCGTGGACAAGAAAAAGGCGCTCGAGGCGGCGATCTCGCAGATCGACAAGGCGTTCGGCAAAGGCTCGCTGATGCGCCTCGGCGACCGCGAGGTGAGCGACATCGAAGCAATCTCCACGGGCTCGCTCGGCCTCGATATCGCGCTCGGCATTGGCGGCTTGCCGCGTGGGCGGGTTGTCGAAATTTACGGGCCGGAAAGCTCCGGCAAGACGACGCTCGCCTTGCAGGTTGCCGCCGAGGCGCAAAAGCACGGCGGGGTCGCCGCTTTCGTCGATGCTGAACACGCGCTCGATCCGATTTATGCGCAGAAGCTGGGGGTCAATCTCAACGAACTCTTGATCTCGCAGCCGGACACCGGCGAGCAGGCGCTTGAAATTGTCGATACCCTGGTGCGCTCCGGCGCGATCGATGTGCTGATTGTCGATTCGGTTGCCGCGCTTACCCCGCGCGCCGAACTCGAAGGCGAGATGGGCGACTCGCTGCCAGGCCTCCAGGCGCGGCTGATGAGCCAGGCGCTGCGTAAACTGACAGGCTCGATCTCGAAGTCGAACACGCTCGTCATTTTCATCAACCAGATCCGCATGAAAATCGGCGTCATGTTCGGCTCGCCCGAGACGACGACCGGCGGCAATGCGCTGAAATTCTATGCGTCCGTGCGCCTCGATATCCGCCGCATCGGCGCGATCAAGAAAGGCGAAGACGTTGTCGGCAATCAGACGCGCGTCAAAGTCGTCAAGAACAAGGTTGCCCCTCCCTTCAAGCAGGTCGAATTCGACATCATGTATGGCGAAGGGATTTCCTATGTCGGCGAGCTTGTCGATCTCGGCGTCAAGGCGAACGTCGTTGAGAAGTCGGGCGCATGGCTGTCCTACAAGGGCGAGCGCATTGGCCAGGGCCGTGAGAACGCCAAGGATTTTTTGAAAGCGCATCCCGACGTTGCGCAGGCGATCGCCGTGGAAGTCAGGGCGAATGCCGGCCTCGTTGCGACCGAACTGCTGGCGGGCGAGGGTGACGACGAGAGTGATGAAGCAGCAGAAGCGTAAGCGAGCTTGTCGGTTATGGGTGGTAGGTTGTGTCGAAAGACCCGAACATCGGACTGAGCCACAACCGACAACCTAAAACCTACAACCTGATACGGGAGACCTAAAATGATTGGCTATGTGACGTTGGGAACCAACGACATCAAACGCGCCTCGAAATTTTATGACGAACTGCTCGGCGAAATCGGCGCCAAGCGGATGATGGAAGGCGATACGTTCATCGCCTGGGGCCATGGCATGGACAAGCCCGGCCTCGGCGTAATCAAGCCGCACGACGGCAAGCCCGCCACATGGGGCAATGGCACTATGGTCGCGCTCGTGATGGACACGAAAGACAAGGTCGATGCCATCCACAAGAAGGCGCTGGCGCTGGGCGCGATCGACGAGGGGGCCGTCGGCCCGCGCGGCGACAATTTCTACGCCGGCTATTTCCGCGACCCCGACGGCAACAAGCTCAATGTTTTTTGCATGGGGTGAGTTCGGAGGTCTGTCCTGCCTTCCGGCCTTCCGGGACGCGGGGGCCGTGGCGGCGCGAGGCTCACTTTACCCTTCGTTCTGTTGCTTCTAAGAGAACACGCCGCGCTTTGGGAGGCAGTCCCGCAGCGCGGCGAATTCATTTGGCGCTTCCGGGTTGGCGCCGGAACCTCCGCCGCGTCGCCCAACGCCCCATGTTTGCAGGAATGCTGGTTTGCCCATGACGACGTCGCTGAACGATATCCGCACCGGTTTCCTCGACTTCTTTCGCGCGCGCGGCCACACGCTTGCGCCGTCGGCGCCGCTCGTCCCGCAGAACGATCCGACGCTCCTGTTCGTCAATGCCGGCATGGTGCCGTTCAAGAACGTCTTCACCGGCGCCGAAAAACGCCCCTATGTGCGCGCGGCGTCGTCGCAGAAGTGCGTGCGCGCCGGCGGCAAGCATAACGACCTCGACAATGTCGGCTACACCGCGCGTCACCACACCTTTTTCGAGATGCTCGGCAATTTCTCCTTTGGCGACTATTTCAAGGAAGAAGCGATCGACGCGGCGTGGACCCTCATCACCAAAAATTTCGGCCTCGCGAAAGATCGCCTCACAGTCACCGTTTATCACACCGACGATGAAGCGGCGTTGCTGTGGCGCAAGATTGCCGGCCTGCCCGATGCGCGCATCGTCCGTATCGCGACGAATGACAATTTCTGGGCAATGGGCGACACCGGGCCGTGCGGCCCCTGTTCGGAAATATTCTTCGACCATGGCGACAAGATCGCGGGCGGCCCCCCGGGGTCCGCAGACGCCGACGGCGACCGCTTTGTCGAAGTGTGGAACCTCGTCTTCATGCAGTTCGAGCGTCATGCGGGCGGCAATATGGTTGCGCTCCCCAAGCCCTCGATCGACACCGGCATGGGGCTCGAGCGCATTGCCGCCGTTTTGCAAGGCGTGCACGACAATTATCAAACCGATCTCTTCGCCAAGATCATTGCCGCCTCGGCCGAGTTGACGGCGCGGCCCGCCAGAGGCGACGATGCGTCGGCGCACCGCGTGATCGCCGATCATCTACGCGCCTCGTCGTTCCTGATCGCCGACGGCGTTTCGCCGTCGAACGAGGGGCGCGGCTATGTTTTGCGCCGGATCATGCGGCGCGCGATGCGCTATGCGCACGGCCTTGGCGCGAAAGACCCGTTGCTCGCGCGGCTTGCGCCCGTGCTGGAAGCCGAAATGGGCAACGCATATCCGGAGCTTCATCGCGCCTCGGCGCTCATTCGCGAGACCCTGCGCGCGGAAGAGGATAAATTCCGCTCGCTCCTCGATCGCGGCGTCAAAATGCTTGACGATGAACTCAGCAAATTGCCGCCCGGCAAAGCGCTTGCCGGTGAGACGGCGTTCAAGCTCTACGACACATATGGTTTTCCGCTCGACCTGACGCAGGATGCGCTGCGCCGGCGCGGGGTCGGCGTCGATGTTGCCGGTTTTGAAACAGCGATGGCCGCCCAGAAAGCGGCCGCGCGCGCGGCTTGGGCTGGCTCGGGCGATACGGCGAGCGAGACGGTCTGGATGGACCTGCGCGAGCGCGCGGGCGCAACCGACTTCCTTGGCTATGCGCTTGAGGCGGCCGAGGGCGTAGTCCTTGCCATTCTCAAGGGCGGGGTTGAAGCCGCCGAAGCCAAAGCTGGCGACGAGGTCGAGATCGTCGTCAACCAGTCGCCGTTTTACGCCGAATCCGGCGGCCAGGTTGGCGATGCGGGAACGATCGTGTCGGACAGCGGCCTTGTCATCGAGGTTGCGGACGTCCGAAAGCGCGCCGGCGCCGTTCACGGTCATGCCGGACGGATTGCGAAAGGCGATGTCAAGCGAGGCGACGCCGTCAAGCTCGCCGTCAATGCTGCGCGCCGCGACCGCACGCGCGCCAATCATTCGGCAACGCACCTTCTCCACAAGGCGCTGCGCGACGTCCTCGGCCCGCATGTCGCGCAGAAAGGCTCGCTCGTCGCACCCGACCGCCTGCGCTTTGACTTCTCGCACATGAAGGCGCTGACGGCCGCGGAAGTCGCCGAGATCGAACGCCGCGTCAACGCCGTCGTCCGCCAGAACAACGAAGTCACGACACGGATCATGCCCTATGACGACGCGGTCGCCTCGGGCGCGGTCGCGCTTTTTGGCGAAAAGTACGACGATGACGTCCGTGTGCTGAGCATGGGCGCCGAGGAAGGCGAGCGGTTTTATTCTGTCGAACTTTGCGGCGGCACGCATGTGCGGCGCGTCGGCGATATCGCGCTCTTCAAGATTACCGGCGAAAGCGCCGTTGCCGCCGGCATCCGGCGCATCGAGGCGCTGACAGGTGAGGCTGCGCGCCTTTATCTTGAGGATCAGGCAGCGCTCGCGCGCGCGGCGGCAGAAGCGGCAAAGGCGCCGCTGGCCGACTTGCCGGCGCGCATCGAGGCGCTGGTCGCCGACAAAAAGCGGCTCGAACGCGAGCTTGCCGACGCGAAGAAAAAACTTGCGCTCGGCGGCGGCGGCGGCGGCGCGTTGCCGGCCGATGAGGCCATCGACATCAACGGCGTCAGGTTTATTGGCAAGGTGCTGGAAGGCGTCGAAGCAAAAGACCTCAGAGGTCTCGTCGATCAGGCCAAACAAAAGCTCGGCTCCGGCGTCGCAGCATTCATCAGCGTCGCCGACGGAAAAGCGTCGCTGACCGTCGGCGTCACGGACGATTTGAAAGATCGTCTGTCCGCGGTTGATCTGGTGCGCGCCGGCGCAAAGGCGATTGGCGGCCAGGGCGGCGGCGGGCGCCCCGACATGGCGCAAGCCGGCGGCCCGGACGGGGCGATGGCGGGTGCGGCGATCGAGGCCGTAAAAGAGGCAATCGGCAACAGGCAGTAGGCAATTTATTTTGCCAGCTGCTCCTTTCGCCTGCCGCCTTCCCTTAATCGACGTCGACGCTGCCGCCCGACGATGTGTCCTTGGCGACCGATTTCGGCGAGCCGGAAACATCGACCGAGCCGCCGGATGACGCGTCGCCATTGACGCTTTCCGAGGCGAAGATATCCGCGCTGCCGCCAGATGAGGCCGAGGCGTTCGCGCTGCGGCAGAGCAGGGTGTCCGCATCGACGCTGCCGCCTGACGAGACATCGACGGTCAGCGCATCGCAGCGCCCCGCCACATCAAGGCTGCCGCCTGACGACACATCGATCGCGAACGCGCCGGCATCGACGCCGGTTGCGTCAACCGAAGCGCCGGACGACACATCGACGCCGTCGAGCGCCGGCATCCTGACAGCGACAGAAACTTCATCGCCGCGCCGCCAGCGCAAGCCCTTGTTGCGGCGGCGCACCTGCAACTCGCCATTGGCGACGGTGATTTCCAGTCGCTCAAGCCCTTCGGCCGAGCTTGTGGCGCTGACAGCATAGTCGCCGCCGACAACTACATCGACCGCAACGCCCGTAGCGGCGGAAACGCGCGTGAAATCCGTGAGCTGATAGGTTTTGGTTTCAGCAAAAGCGGGCGACGCAAGGAGTGTTGCGGCAAGCGCGGCGGAAGCAGACAGAACCGACTTCTTCATGGGAACCCCTCTGATGGCGGTTTAGCGTTTTGGCGGGCGGACGATGCCGCGCAAACGAGGCGCCGGCAAGCGGCGCGCGACAGGGCGTTGCCGCGCCGCGTCAGGCTGCGGCAGTCCGGCTTTCGTGCTCCGCGATGACAGCCGTGAAAATGCGCCCGAACGCCTCGGTTTTTGCGCGCCCGACGCCGAAGACCGCGTTGAACCCGGCAAGGTCTTTGGGCTTCTTCGCCGCCATGTCGAGCAATGTCCGGTCGCTGAAAATGACATAGGCGGCGACCCCGCGGTCGCTCGCGAGTTCGCGGCGCTTGGCTTTCAATGCCGCAAAAAGAGGGCCGTCCTTGCCAACTTCGGCTGCAGCGACAGCCTGGCGCCTCGCTGTGCGCGGTTCAGGGCGCATCGCAAATGGCGTCTCGCCGCGCAGGAGACCGGACGCTTGGAGGCCCAGCGACAGGCCGCCATAGTCGGCGTCGATACGTAAAAGGCCAGCCGCGCTCATCTGGCGAACGAGCGCGCGCCAGTCATTTGCTTTCCATTTGGCGCCGGCGCCATAGGCGGCAAGCGCATCATGACCGCGGTCGCGGATTTTCAGCGTGTCAGCGCCGCGCAAAATGTCGATGATGTGACCGGCGCCGAACATCTCGCCCGTGGCCTTTACGGCGTCGAGGAAGAGCCGGGCCTCCGCGCCTGCGTCGATGAGACCCGCCGGCGTCCGGCAATTGTCGCACGCGCCGCAAGGCCCGGCCGCCTGACCGAAATGCGCGAGCAGCGCCTGCCGGCGGCAGCCGGTCATCTCGCACAGCGCGCCAAGGTCTTCGAGGCGCTTTTTTTGGGCAGCCCGCGCAGCGTCGCTCGCCGACCCGTCGATCATCCGTGTCCGGCGCATCAGATCGCCCGGACCATAGAGCAGGACGGCGCGCGCGGGCAGGCCGTCGCGGCCCGCGCGGCCGATCTCCTGGTAATACGCCTCGATCGACGAGGGGATATCCGCGTGGATGACGAAGCGAATGTCCGGCTTGTCGATCCCCATGCCGAAGGCAATGGTTGCCGCAACGATCAGATCGGGCTCGGTCAGGAACGCGTTGAGCCGCTGGGTTCGAAGGCCCGCCTCAAGCCCCGCGTGATAGGCGACGGCGCGCCGCCCGCTTGCGGCGATGCGGTTCGCGACGTCTTCAGCGTCCTTGCGCGACAGGCAATAGACGATGCCCTGCTCGCCCGGATGTTCCGCAATCAGCGCAAGAATGCGGTCTTTGGAGCGGTCCTTGCGTTCAATCGCGATGTCGATGTTCGGCCGGTCCAGATCGCGCACATGAACCGCCGCGCCCGGCCGCAGCAGCCGCTCGACAATCTCGCGCCGCGTGCGATCGTCCGCTGTCGCCGTAAACGCGGCAATCGCCGCTTGAGGAAATGTCGCCTTGAGGGACGCAAGCGAAAGATAGTCGGGGCGAAAATCGTGACCCCACTGGCTGACGCAATGCGCCTCATCAACAACGAAGCGAACGACATTGGCCTTCGCCAGCGCGTCCTGCATCCGCGTTGTCATCAGGCGTTCCGGAGCCATATACAGAAGGCGGATCGCGCCAGAGGCCGCCGCGCGCCAGTCGGCAACAGCCTCGTCGCGGTCGCGGCCAGAATGAATAGACCCGACGCCGGCGCCAAGCGCGCGCAATTGCGCAATCTGGTTGTCCATCAGCGCAATCAGGGGCGAAACAACAATCGTCAGCCCGTCGTCGAGCAGCGCCGGCAACTGATAACACAGGCTTTTGCCGGCGCCCGTCGGCATGATCGCCAACACGTCGCGCCGCGCGATCACCGCGTTGACGATTTCCTCCTGACCCGGACGAAATGCGTCAAAACCAAAGATCGACTTCAGTGCGGCGGCGGGACTGGTCATGCCCGGGCGGCCGCTTCTGTGCGGGCGGGAACACAATCGAATGCAACAGTCAGGCGGCGATCCTCGCCCGCAAACGGAACCGTGCCGTGCCAGCAGTAGGACGGGAACAGCACAAGGCGGCCGGGCACGGGTTCGATGACGCGCAGCGGCGCGCCGAGCCCTCGCGCCGCAAAGGGCGGCGCGCCGATGGTGAACCATCCGGCATTCTCCGGCGCGTCGCTGGCTGAGGGCGGGACGGCGACATAGTAAGCCGAACTGATCCAGCCGCCGGGATGAACATGCGACGCGTGCCGCCCGCCGCGCTTCAGCGCGACCGACCACGCCCCGTTGACGCGCCAGCCTTTGTCAGTGCGGCCGTAAAAGGGATGGCGCGCCTCGTTTGGCATGCGGGCGATGAAGGTGTCGATGGGCGCAACAATTGCTTTGAAGAATGCGGCGATTGCCGGCGTCTTCAGGGATTGCAGCGGCCGGCGCGTTTGTGATCCGCCGTGTACGGATTGCGCAATCGGCGGCCCGGCGCTCGCATGCAGGGGCTCGAGCTCAACGCTGAGCGCTGCGTTGAAGGCGGCAATCGACGCATAGCCCGGCGGCGGCGCGAGATCAAAAATCGCCACGTCTTGCTCCGGGTCGATCATGCCGGCGGCATCTGGCAAACCCCTCGCGGCGAGCGCTGTCCACAACAGGGCGAGCCAAAGCTGGTGCTGCGGCGAGGCGGCAAGCCCCGCCCGCGCCAGCGCTTCCGCTTCTGCAAAGGCGCCGTCAATCAGCAGCAGCTTTGCGAGCGGCAGGGCGACGTCGGGGTCGCCGGGGCTCAGCGCAAGCGCTTTTCGCGCATGGTCGAAAGCGCGCGGAAGGTCGCCCTCGTCGCGGCAGATTTCAGCGGCGAGCGTTTCGACGGCGGGGCTTGGCCGGCTCTCCGGCGAAACGGCTAGAAGCGCGGCAAGCGCTTCAGAGCGCCGCCCAAGGCGCGCAAGCGTTGAAGCGGCGCGAAACGCGCTCGCCCCGCCGCGTGCGACGGCCGCGTCCAGAAAGCGATCGAGGACAGCGGGATCGTCGCGCTGGAACAACAATTGCGCCATCTGATGAAAGGCGTCCGCGTGGCCGGGTGCGCGATCAAGCGCGCGCGACAGTGCTGCAACCGCTAGCTCGTTGTCACCGGCGACGAACGCCGCGCCGCCAAGCCGCGCGCTGATTTCCGCGACACCGGGAAAGCCGCGCTCGGCCGCCGCAAAGGCTTCGACCGCACGCTCCGGCTCGGCCAGCATCATCAGCGCACGACCTATATTGAAGGCGGCGGCGGCGTTGTCCGGCGCGAGGCGCCGCCCCTCGGTCGCACTGGACAGCGCCGCTTCCGCATCGCCCAAGGCAAGATGCGCACTCGCCCGCGCCGCAAGGACGTCGGCGCCCGTGCCTTGCGACAACAGCGACAGCGCCGCCGCAGGCTCGCCGCGGTCAATGAGATCTTGCGCGGCGTTTGATAGGGAAGAGGGCATCGAATACTTGTAGGGCGGGTCGAGCGAAGCGACACCCGCGAACGCCGGGGCGTGCATCGGCGCCAAGCCCCCAT
>JBJXFO010000155.1:0-5013 GCA_046154725.1 Parvularculaceae bacterium
CAATGCACCCTACCCATGCCTCCTGGAGTGTCCGGCAACCGAATTTTGCGATGGCGCTAAAGCCTGAACCCCGGCGTCGACGCCGACAGCGCTTTCTCGTCCTCATCCATGTCCGCTTCAACGCCCGCAAACAGCAGCGTTGAGAGGTAGCGCTCGCCGGTGTCGGGGAGCATGGCGAGGATCGTCGATCCTTTCGGCGCGCTCGCCGCGACTTCGATCGCGGTCGCGAAGGTCGCGCCGCAGGAGATGCCGCAGAAAATTCCTTCCTGTTGCGCGAGCGCTTTTGCCCATTTGATCGCGTCGGCGCCGGAGACCTTCAGCACGCGGTCGATCGCGCCTGTGTCGATCGCTTCCTGCGCGACGAGCGGGATGAAGTCCGGCGTCCAGCCCTGGATCGGATGCGGCGACCAAGCGGGGTGACTGCCCTGCCCCGATCCGTCGGCCCGACGCATTTGTGGCGCGCCATCGGAGATGAGCGCGGCGACATCGGGCTCGCTGACGATGATCTTTGTCTCGGGCCGCTCGCGCCGCAACACGCGCGCGACGCCTGCGAGCGTGCCGCCGGTGCCATAGCCCGTCACCCAATAGTCGAGCCGCTCGCCTTTGAAGTCGTCGATGATTTCGCGCGCCGTCGTCTTTTCGTGAATGTCGGCGTTCGCGGGGTTTTCGAACTGGCGCGTCATGAACCAGCCGTTTTTGTCCGCGAGCTCCTTTGCCTTCGCAACCATGCCAGTGCCGCGGTCTTTGGCCGGCGTCAGCACGACCTTCGCGCCGAGATAGCGCATCAGCTTGCGGCGCTCGACCGAAAAACTCTCCGACATCGTGATGACGAGCGGATAGCCTTTTTGGGCGCACACCATGGCAAGGCCGATGCCGGTGTTGCCGCTCGTCGCCTCAACGACCGTCTGGCCGGGTTTGAGATTGCCGGACTTTTCCGCCGCTTCGATTACGCCAAGCGCAAGCCGGTCCTTGACTGAGCCGAGCGGATTGAACGCCTCGATCTTGACGTAAAGATTGATGCCCGGAGGGCTGAGCTTGCCGACGCGAACGACGGGCGTGCGCCCGATCGTTTCAAGGATGTTTGCAAATCTGGCCATAACGATCTCCCGTTCGCGGAACCGGTCTTTTCCGCCGCAAACGGGAGTGCGTCAACAATCGTTCCTTCGGGCAACGCGCCTATTGGTTCGGCCAGCCATTCTGTTGCGGCTGTTGCGGCGCCCGCTGCGGCGGCGGCCCGAATTGCTGGGCTTGCTGGACGGGCAAGCCCGCCTGCTGCCAGGCCTCGAGGCCACCGCGGTACCACAGAACATTCGTGTACCCCAGATTGATGGCGCGCAGCGCGGCATTGTAAGACATCCAGCATTGCGTGGACAGGCAGTAGAAGACCAGCGCCGTGTCCTTGCGCCCACCTGTTGCCTGTTGGAGATTCTGGCCAAACTGCTGCGAGACCTGGTCGTTGAACGATCCCGGCTGCGCGAGCACGACGGCCGGAATGGCGCCGGGCAGCGTTTGCGGCCCGCCGAGCACGTCAAACAGCATGAAGGGCGCCTGCTTGCCCTGCACGAGCGAGGCAAGACCCTTGGTGGTGATCAGCTGTCCGCCGGGAATGCTCGCCGGCGTCGGGCCGTGCATCGCGCCATTATGCAATTGCTTTGTCGCCGGGACGCCGTAGTCTTGGCGCTCCATCTGCATCAGCTGATCGAGATTGGCGCCGCCGCCGCCATTAGGTCCCGGGTTCTGGACCGGCGGGGGCTGCTGGCCCCAACCGCCATTGTTGGGGTTCGGCTGCTGCCCCCAATTTCCGCCATTGTTCGGATCGGGCTGCTGGCTCCAATTGCCATTGTTCGGTGCGTTGTTGTTGGGCCCGCCATATTGCCCATTGTTCGGCCCGCCATATTGCCCGTCATCGGAAGCCGGCGGCGGCTGTTGGCCGCCCCACTGGTCCTGCTGCTGCGGCGGTTGCTGGGCATTGCCGCCAAAACTGTCTTGCGCGAGGGCCGGCATCGTTCCCGAGATGAAGATTGCGGCGCACGTCAGAAGCAACTTTTTCATTGTTGAGGCTCCAGTTTTTTGCCTTCGAGTTGAAGGTCTCTCCACGGATCAAAATTCACATCGTCAGTCAGCACATAGGTTCCGTCATTGAGGCGCCAGGCATTGCTGTACGTCGCGGAGAGTTCCGCCGTTCCGCCCGGCGCATCGGGGTCGCGATAGGTCTCGACCCCTTTGATAAGCTCGCCGAATTCGCGCGCGCGCCGGTCGGCGCTTTCCGCTTGCGCGTTCCATGTGTCTTGGCGAAGCCTGGAGATATAGTCGTTTGTCTCCGAGATCATCTTCGACCGCTTGCGCGCCTCGTCGAGCGCCACCTGGCCGATGACGGCGTTATGACCCGCGATTGCCTGCGACCATTGCTGATTGGGTCTGATCGACTTTCTGAGCGCCTCGAAGAACGCGAAGTTGAATTGCCCATTTGGCGCGGTCGCCGCGTAGCCGGGGTGCGCGAACGCGGTCAACGCTTCGGTACGCATCTGCATGCCGCCAAGATTTTGCGGATTGATTGTCGGGTCGTTGCCGAAGGTCGATGACAAGTCGGTTGTCATCAGACTGAACTGCACCGCCGCAGCGATTGAGCCGCGCATGTCGCGGCCCTTGTCCTGAAACGCGAAGAAGACCTCGCCGGCCTCGGTCCAGGTGCGCGCCTCGCCCATCGGCATCGCGGTGCGGGTCGGCGGCCCGAACAGGCCGGAAAGGTCCGGCCGCTCGCGATAGTCGAGGATACGGGCGCCCCGGACATTTTTTGCGACGACGCCTTGCAAATAATCGCGCGCCGATTTGACCGCCGCCAGTTCACACCCCGGGCGCGTCGCCGGCGTATTCGAGTTGTTCCAGTCCCAGGCTGTCTGCGGAACAATCCCGATCGACATCGCGCCGTCGGGCGAGGCGGCGGTCCACAGAAAATTATAGCCGTTGGTGCAGGCAAAATCGCGCGCCCAATAAACGCCGCCCTCGGTGCGCCAGCCATGCGGCACAAAGATCGTCGCCGCCGCCATCGGCTGCGCAAAGCCGGTCGCATCGAGGATGACTTGCGGCTCAAGGCGCAAGACATTGCTTCGCGACGCGCGGCCCCGGGTCGCGGAATTTCCTGCCGGGCCGTTTTGCCCGGCCGGCGCCATCGCGATCCGCTGCGCGCCCGGCATAAGGCCATCGGTGGAGACGAGCGCATCCTGCCCGTCCGCTGTCCGGCCAATAAAGGCGCTTTCTTGCGACGCAGAGACGTCGGCAGACGATTTCGTGCACGCAGCCGCAACGAAGACGAGCCCCGCCATTACAATCCGTTTCATCGACGCATCCCCCGCAAAACTCTCGCCCGCGCCCGAGGCCTTACCACAATCGCTTCCCGAATTCACTGCACTGCACCCATCTGCGTTGCCTGAATGTCGTATTGGCCCGGATTGAAATTCGGGTCGTTCGTCAGGATGTAGGCGTCCTGATTGTTGATGCGCCACGCATGATCATAGGTTGCGTCAAGCTGCACGTTCCCGCCAGCCACGGGGTCGGCGTAGGTCTCGACCCCGCGCACAGCCTCTATGCTTTCGCGCTGTATCCGGTCGCCGGAAAGATCGCCGGGGACCAACTCGCG
This sequence comes from Parvularculaceae bacterium, assembly GCA_046154725.1. Taxonomy (GTDB): domain Bacteria; phylum Pseudomonadota; class Alphaproteobacteria; order Caulobacterales; family Parvularculaceae; genus Amphiplicatus. The sequence continues at coordinate 3,638 of JBJXFO010000155.1, forward strand.
CGGGCCCCCGCTCTCCGACGGCTTCCAGGTCTGATTGGCGACGCTGTCGCGGCTGTTTTGAATGCTGGCGCTTGCCATCGCCTTGTATGTCGCAATGTTCTGGCGCGTCGCCTCGGCGCCGCCAGCAACGATCATCGCCGCACGCTGATCAGTCGCCTGAGCGTTGATCTTTCCAAGTTTAACCTGAAACTCGAAATAGGCTTGAAGCCAGCGCGGATCCGGCGTCACTGACTTTCGAACCGCCTCGATCATCGTGAAATCCAGCTGCCCCTCAGGCGCTACGGCGCCGAACGTGCCGACAGTTGCGCCAGTGAGCGTGCGCAACGGCTCGCCGCCCATGGGATTGTTCAGTTCGTTGCCGTAGAATATCGAACTTGCGCCAATCACGCCGCGCATTTCGCCGCCGTTTTGCGTATACGCAAAGAGCACCTCTCCCCCGTCAGCCCAGGCCCGCATCTGCAGCCCGCTTCCCGCGAACATCTGCGTCATGATCTGCGCCCGCTCTTGCGCGGCTTTAGCGAAGTCGTTGCGCTGGCGGTAGTCAAGAACGCGCGCGCCCGGAAACATCTGACCTGCGCGCGCGGCAAGATAGTCCCGCACATTTGTGTAAGCGGCGGGCGTGCAATCGGATTGCAGCCCGGTATTGCTCGACTGCCAGACCTCGGTCGGGAAAATCACCACGCTCGAGCGCCCGTCGGCCGACGCCGCCGACCATTTCACGCCGAAAGGTTCGGCGCAAAGCCGCTGCGAAACTTCAACTCCCCCGCGTCCGGTCCAGCCGGCGGGCAACATCACATAGAAAGCGGGGCCTTGTCCGATGATGCCGGGATCGGGGATCACGCCGCGCTGCAAGATGATGGCGCCCGGCGGCAACGGCTTTTTCAGCTTGAAGGTTGCCGACGCGGCGGCGGCAAGCCCTGTCGATGATGCGGGCGCGGATTGTCCCTCGGCGGCACTGGTCCGGGCGCAAGCCGCGGCAATCAACGTCGCCGCTATCAGTATCGAGGTTTTCATTGGGGCTCCCCTTCCAGCGCTCGGACTGCATTTCTCCGCAGCAATGGCCCGAAATGCGGCAGCCGCGCAACGGCGCGCGCCGTGAAAGACGCACCGGAAAAAAATCCTCGCGGCCGCATCCGCCAAGCGGACGAAACGGCGCTTTTTTACGCTACCGGAGTATTGGTCTTCCGGGTTCCCTTGATCCGAGCGTGCTGCGGCGCTCCGCCTGGAGGTTCTATCCCCCGCGCAGGTCAGCTAGCCCGTCTTATTCACCCTACGACGTGGTTTGAGCGACGGCTGTGGCGGGAAGCCGCGATTTGATTCATGATTCTGTTTGCGAGACCGAGTCATCGTCAGATCGAGGAGCGCCACACCCGTCA
>JBJXFO010000156.1:0-13377 GCA_046154725.1 Parvularculaceae bacterium
GGTATCAGACATCAACATTCCTTGACCAATGGGCCTCAACAGAGCGCCCTCATCCGCGCCCGTCCCATCAGTATGACGGGTGTCGGGCCCGGCGGGGAGAAAAAAGAAAGCTCCCGCCACTTTGTTGGCCGCGACACGCCGCCCGCCTTGGCGACTAACGCCGACGCTATGTGGCGTGCCGCGCAAGGGTTTCAACCCGGGGCGCCGACACCTCCCGGCTACGCGAGGAAGAATACAGTCGATCTGGCGCAACTGGTAAGCGTCAGCACAGCCAAGTGAAACCGGGCCGTCGGCACAGATTGTACAGGGTCTAAGGCAGGATCAGGCTGACGCGTCGGCTTCGACGAGTTCCTTGCCGCGGTCCTCATAAATTTGCAGCGGCTTGGCGCGGCCTTCGACAACCTCGCCATTGACGACAACTTCGGCAACGCCCTGCATCGAGGGAAGCTCGAACATCGAATCGAGGAGAATATTCTCCATGATCGAGCGAAGCCCGCGCGCGCCGGTCTTCCTCGCAATCGCGCGGCGGGCAATGCCGGCCTTGGCGTCTTCGGTGAAAGTCAGCTTTACGTCTTCCATCTCGAACAGGCGCTGATACTGCTTGATGAGCGCGTTCTTCGGCTGCGTGAGGATCTGGATCAGCGCCGGCTCGTCGAGGTCTTCAAGCGTCGCGATCACCGGCAAGCGGCCTACGAATTCAGGGATGAGGCCGAATTTTAACAGGTCTTCGGGCTCGATCGCCTTCAACACGTCGCCGACGCGGCGATCATCGGGCGAGGCGACCTTGGCGCCAAAACCAATCGATGTTCCCGCCTGGCGGCTGGAGATAATGCGCTCAACGCCGGCAAACGCGCCGCCGCAGATGAAGAGTATATTGGTCGTGTCGACCTGCAGGAATTCCTGCTGCGGATGTTTTCTTCCGCCTTGCGGAGGAACGGACGCGACCGTTCCTTCCATGATCTTCAAAAGCGCCTGTTGCACGCCCTCGCCCGACACGTCGCGGGTGATCGAAGGATTGTCAGATTTGCGGCTGATCTTGTCGACTTCGTCGATATAGACAATGCCGCGCTGCGCGCGCTCGACATTATAGTCCGCTGACTGAAGAAGTTTGAGAATGATATTCTCGACGTCTTCGCCGACATAGCCGGCTTCGGTGAGCGTCGTTGCGTCGGCCATCGTGAACGGCACATCGAGAATGCGCGCCAGCGTTTGCGCCAGAAGCGTCTTGCCCGATCCGGTCGGCCCGAGGAGGAGAATGTTCGACTTCGCCAGTTCGACGTCGTTATTTTTGGCCGCGTGGTTGAGGCGCTTGTAGTGATTGTGAACGGCGACCGAGAGGACGCGTTTTGCCTGCTTCTGGCCGATCACATAATCGTCGAGCACCTTGGAGATCTGCTGCGGGCTTGGAACGCCCTCACCGGCTTTTACCAGCGAGGATTTTGATTCTTCGCGAATGATGTCCATGCACAGTTCGACGCATTCATCGCAGATGAATACCGTCGGCCCGGCGATCAGCTTCCGGACCTCATGCTGGCTCTTGCCGCAGAAAGAACAATAGAGAGTGTTCTTGCCGTCGCCGCCGCCGCTTTTCCCGCTCACTTTGCTCACGCTCTACCACTCCTTGAGGGAGCCCGGCGCGCAGCCGCGCGTCGCCGGGGTGCCGATCCGGCGCAGGCTTTGCCCTTTGGCGCCGCCTGCGCTGTCTCCCGCAGTGGTGCACATTCTGCGCCAATTACCGCTGCCGGCCGGACCGCTATCCTCTTCTCGCATTCGATCACAACCGCAACCCGCCAATCAAGCCGACTTTTCGCAGCGACAGTAACTCTTGCCGGCGCGCCACAATCCGCCAGCCGGCCTATTCGTCCGCCGACGCGCGCTTGTCGAGCACCTTGTCGATCAGTCCGAAGCCAACGGCTTCCTCGGGCGACATAAAATGGTCCCGATCAAGCGTTTTCTCAATGACTTCATAGGGTTGGCCGGAATGTTCGACATAGATCTCATTGAGGCGACGCTTCATCTTGATGATATCTTGCGCATGCCGCTCGATGTCCGACGCCTGTCCCTGAAACCCGCCCGATGGCTGGTGAACCATGATCCGCGAGTTCGGAAGAGAATAGCGCATCCCCTTGTTTCCAGCGGTCAAAAGCAGAGACCCCATCGAGGCCGCCATGCCGATGCACATGGTCGAAACTGCCGGGCGGATGTAGCGCATCGTGTCGTACATCGCGAGACCGGCGGAGACCGAGCCTCCCGGGGAATTGATGTAAAAGGCGATCTCTTTTTTCGGATTCTCAGCCTCGAGGAACAAAAGCTGAGCGACGATCAAGGTCGAAACCGCGTCGTGGACTGGTCCCGAAAGGAAAATGATCCGTTCTTTCAACAGGCGGGAATAAATGTCGTAGGCCCGCTCGCCGCGGCTTGATTGCTCGACGACCATCGGGACGAGGGTATTCATGTAAATGTCGTTTGGGTCCTTCATGGAGCTCTCTGTTCGATCTCACCTGTCAGACGGGACCCGAATAGACCCCGCCACGCGCATCGCCCTATGGCGATACGGTTAATATGGGCAGCCCGGACCAGAGATAAAGGCCAACACACGTCACCAAGGTCCGCCGCCGCGACGCAAAGCATAAGGCGCTCCGATTTAAGGGCGGGTTATTCTCGCCCGATTGCAAGAGGCTGAAGCGGCCTGGCAATTTCAAACCGCCTTCGAAATGACTTCTCCCACATGCGACAGACGAGCAGTCGTCTTTGCCCGGGCCAAACATGCCCGGCATGCCCGCGGCTCTCAGCCCTCCTAGTCCGCGCAAGGGAAACCTTGAGCGCCGGCCCCGTGTCAGTCGCCGAACACCATCGGATAAACATCCGGGCGAAGCCGCTTCATTTCCTCATCAATCCGCGCGAGCAGCGCATAACAAGGCTGGCGAAGGCCGTGATATTCCTTCGGCTCGCCGAGCGGCTTGAACTTGATGCCGAGCCGCGACAGGTGAAGCAACAAGGCCGGCTCCATCGTCGCGCAAAGCCAGGTGACGCCGTTCTGGCGTGACATCAAGACAACGGACCGCATCAGCATGACCGAAAACAGCGAGAAGCGCCGCTCCGACGCCTGACGCGACTCGTCCTTGTGGGGCGGCCCGTCGGGATGCCAGTTCTTGTATTCGCGCGTCACCGCAAATCGCGATACCTCGCCAAGGTGTGCAAAGTCGATCGCCTCTTCGGCGAAGTCGAGCGGATTGGGGTCAATTTCCTGAATCGGCAAATCTGGCCCCGCGCCCTCCGATGCCGGCAACACAAGGCGAACGACGCCGATCGGATCGCCATTATCTTCGCGCGTCAGCAGCGCGTGGTTAGAGCGATTGTCATAGGCGTCAATTTCGTGGCCCTTTGAAATGCGCACTTCATTGTACCATCCGCGCTCGACGCAATAGACTTTGTAGCGCAGGCGCTGGCATCGCCCGACATGTTCGGGTTCGCGCGAAATTCTGAGCGATAGTTTGTTGTCGGTGACGACGAGCGTCTTCATCGCTGCAGCGTTCATTGTGGAACTCCCGCAGTCTGGACAATTTCCGCAAGGTTGAGGACACCGGCGCCAAGGGACAGTTTCGCCTGTTCCATGGCGCCGAGATTGACTTTGAACCGCAGGCGGCGGTTCAACTGATAAAGCTCGATCTGCCCGCCGCGAGCCCCGAAACCCTCCATGTCGGACACGAGCAGCATATGATGCGTCGCGGCAAATTGACTGAGCTTGTCGATATCGATCCCGGCAGGAACCTCGCCGATGAACATGATCGAGCAGTTGGCAAGTTCGCTCTGGCTGAACTGGTCGAAGAAGGCGACGCGCACCGGCCGGTTCTGAATGCGCTTCTTGCCCCAACCGGCGAACGCGCTCTGGCCAACTTTGTTGGCCTGAATACAGAATTTGATCGACGTGTCGAGATCACTGACGGACGGCCAGGTCGTGAACTTGGCGAAATTGAACAAGAACGCCGCATGCAGAGCATCGACCGATTCAGCTTGAGACGATTGCGCGCTCGCGCCTGGCGCTGCAATGAGCGCCGCAGCCAGAACTGCGCGAAGCAGGCGCAGCCTTGGCTTTCGCAACGCCTTTGCGAAGGGAATTGACCTGAGCATTCTGGTTTTCCCCTAAAACTTGCCGCTCAGGGAAGCAAAGACGCTACGCTCAACGCTTGTTGGCACGGTTGAAAAGGATGGATCGGTGCCAAACTCGAAATGTGCGCCGTCGGTCAGGTTTCGACCCGTCACGGCAATTTCGAGTTTGTCGTTTGGCCGCCAAGCAAGGCGCGTATCGATTGCGACATAGCTGTCGATCGCAAAGCCGTCGATATCGTCGACAAACCTGACGGCGGTATCGAGCTTCACGCGTTTGGTGATGTCAAATAGCGATCGCAAATTCGCAGTGTGCGTTGGGTCGGCGCCGCCCGGCGCGGAGGCGCGCACGTCCGGGGAAAGCGGGGCCTCGCCATCGACGCTCAAATAGGCGTAGGTCGCTTGCAATCGCCAATTCGGCGCAACCTGCCAGTCAAATACGGCTTCAACCCCGTGCGTATCGGCATCGACAAGCTCGTCGATCGTCAGCGGCAGCACGACGTGCAAGGTCGGCACAGGCGTTACAACAGGCGCGCCGATCCGCGAACCGCGAAGGTCGGCATATTTGTTGTAAAATCCCGTCACGTCGAAGGAGACATTGTCCGCGAGCCGGAAGCGGGCGCCGAGCTCGTAAGCAATGAGCGTTTCGGAATCGATGTTCCGGTCGCCGGTGAATTGCAAGGCCAGCGGCAAGGGACCGGGGTTGCCAGGAAATCCAGGGGGGATGACGCCGGCGATCGACCGGATGTCATCTTCGGCCCGCGAGGGCGTGCGCACGGCGCGCGACACGGCGCCCCAGAGCGTTACATCCTCGCGCGCGCGCCACAAGAACCGCGCCGAAGGCTGGAACTCAAACCCGGTGTAATCATTGTGCTCGAACTTCGCGCCGACGACGACATCGAAATTGCCGGTAACCTTCACCGTGTCCTGAAGAAAGCCGTTGTAGATCTGAACCGACCGCGCGGTATCGGAGAAGGCAACAAATTCGCTATTGGTGATCTCGTCGCTGATGTTTCGGAAGCCGACGCCCCACAGAAGATTGTGACTCTCTCCCAGCGTGAAGGAATGCTGGGTTGCGACATCGAACGTCAACCGCTTTTCCTGACCTTGCGGAATTTCGATGTCCGAGTAATCGAGATACCCGAGCACGGACAATTCTTCGCCATCGCCGAGATCGCGCGTCCATTGCGCCAGCAAATGCGCGCCAAGCCTGCTGATGTCTTCGTTCCGCCGCTCGAGGAACGGCGCCGTCAACAAAGGAACATCGAGCGTTTCGCCGGAATCGATAACCGACACTTCGCCGGTCATCGTCAGCGTGTCACGCGCATTCAAATCGAAATCCGTTCTGAAGCCGCCGCGGAAATTGCGCCAGTCGTCATTGGCTTCGATCCCGTTTGCAGCCTCGTTCGCATCGAAGGACTCGAATTTTCCGTAAACACGGAACGCGCCGCTATCCCCGAGCGCCCCCCCGACCCTGATCAGCGCCTGCGCCTGATACTCATCGCCGCCTGACACTTTCGCTAAAACGCCCTTTGTATCGCGGCTCGACCGCGTGATGATATTGATGACGCCGTTGACCGCGTTTGCCCCCCAAAGGACGCCGCCCGGCCCACGAACGACTTCAATGCGTTCGATGTCTTCCAGTACGGTGTTTTGCTGATCCCACAGCACGCCCGAAAAGAGCGGGGTGTAGACCGTTCTGCCGTCAATCATGACAAGCAGCTTGTTCGAAAAGCGGCTGTTAAAGCCGCGCACCGTCACCGCCCACGAATTGGCGTTGATCTGCGCAACATTGACGCCGGGCACAAGGCGCAGCGCGTCAGCGATTGTTACCGCGCCGGACCGCGAAATGTCATCGCGCGTCAGAACGAAAACGGCGGCCGCCGCGTCGCTGACAAGCTCGGCGCGTTTTGACGCTGTTGTCACCTCGACGGCCATGAGATCTTCGAGCGAGAAGCTCGTATAGTCATCGGCGGCGCCCTCAGCCGTATCAGCTGCAGCCGCCAGCCCCCAAGATAGCGCGGCCGCAAAGGCCGAGCCTGACATCAGCGCGCGCTTTGCCTTCGAACGATTGCTCATGGTCTGTCTCGTCGAACCCGTCATTGTCCGGCCCCGCTTGCTATGCTTCTGCTGGCTGTGTTCATTGCCGAAAGCGTCCGTTTCGGCGGAAATCCGACGCGCACCGAAGTGCCCTTTCCAACAACGCTGTCGAACGCGACCGACGCGTCGTGAAGTTTGAATGCCGCAAGAGAGAGCGGAATTCCGATCCCCAGTCCCTGGTGACTGCGTGTCAGGCCGCCGGAACTTTGCCGGAATGGCGAGGCGATTTCGTCAAGGCGGCTGACGTCAAAGCCGATGCCGTCATCGGTTACGCAAACATCGATCCCGTTGTCGGCACGCACCGAGGCCGCAATCTTGCACGTCGCCCCCGCGCGTGAAAATTTGACCGCGTTCGAGACAAGGTTCGCAAATGCGCGCCCAATGAGATATTTGTCGCCGAGCACTTCAATCCGGCAGTCGCAATCGATCTCGACTGCAACACCGGCTTCCGTGTGGTTAGGCCGCGCTTCAGCAACTGAACGCTGCAGCAGATCGTGAAGCTCCAGTTCGCTCTCGTTGACGCTGAGCGCGCCGATATCATATTTCACGAGCGCCAGCATGTCCTTGACGACCGTCAGAAGCTGGCGCGCGCTGACAGCGATGTGGCCTGCATACTCGCGGCATTGCGCCGGGCTCACGGCCTCCTGGCGATCGGTCGCAATAAGGTCTGCAAAGCCGAGCGCCACATGAATTGGCGTAATGAGCTCATGCGTTGTCAGCGCGAGGAATTCTGATTTCCCGCGATTTTCCGCTTCGGCCCGGCGCTTTGCTTCCCGCAACTGCAACTCGATCTGCATGCGCAGCCGGATTTCGCGCACCAGATCGTCATTTCGCTTTTGCAGATCTATTGCCTGCTCGGCGACAATCTTCTCGGCCCCTTCCGCAAAGGCGCGAATTTGGCGCATTGCCGCCCCGAGCTGCATGTGGGTATCAATGCGGACGCCAAGCGTGCGCGAATCAATGGGCTTTGGAACATAGTCATTGGCGCCGAGTTCAAACGCCTGAACGACCGATTCCGGATTGGAATCGGCGGTGACCATAAGAATTGGAAACTCGCTTTTCGAGGTCGTCTGCCGCGCCTTGGCAAGCACCTCGAGCCCGCTGATGCCCGGCATGTGAATGTCAAGAAGCATAAGATCAGGCGTCAGCGTGCCGAGCGCGGCAAGCGCGCTCGCGCCGTCGGCGAACAGACGGGATTCATAACCCATCTTTTTCAGATGTCGCGCCGCAATATCGCGGTTGAAGGGCTCGTCGTCGACGACAAAAATAACGCATTTCGCGTCTTGCTCAGCAGTCATTGATCCTATGCGCGCTCACCGCGCGCCTCCCCTATTGCATGCTTGGCGGCCACATCCTCGATAAGGCGAACCAGTTCTGCGAAGCGAACCGGTTTCGTAGTAAAAGCGTCGCAGCCGACAGCGAGGCAGCGCTTGGCGTCGCCTTCCATGGCATGCGCCGTGAGCGCAATGATCGGCGTGTTCAAAATACCGGGTGTCCGGCGGATCGCCTGCGTCGCTTCGATGCCGGACATGATCGGCATGCTGATGTCCATCAAAATGAGATCCGGCAGTTCGACGCGCGCGCGCTCGACCGCATCGAGGCCGTTGACGGCAATCGACACGTCATGACCCGCACGCTCCAGGCGGCGGCGAATGATCTCCTGATTTTCGAGATTGTCTTCCGCAACTAGGATGCGCATTTCCGGCCCCCATCTCGATCTGCAACAGCGATTGGCGGCCGCGCCGCGGAATGGCTCATGAATTCCGTGAGCACGGTCCGCGGCGACACTTCGCTTTTCACATGATAGGCTTGCGCCTTGCCATCGAAAGCGGCGCGCTGCTCGGCGTCCAGTTCCTGCGCGGAAAAAACGATCACCGGGAGGGAACGCCATTCTTCAGATGTGCGCAATCTGTCGAGGAATGTAAGCCCGTCCATGCCCGGCAATGTCAGGTCGAGAATAACGCCAATGACGGAGCGCTCTTCGAGGATCTTGAGGCCTTCCTCGGCGTCCCGGGCGCGAACACCCTCAAAACCGATATTGCGCGCCGCGCGTATCAACAGGTCGGCGGCGTCATCATTGTCCTCGACGATTAAAATATCGCCAGACGCCAGCTTCGAATACGAAAGCAGCGCCCGTTCAAATTCGAGGCGATTGACCGGTTTGGTAAAGAAGTCGCCGGCGCCAAGCGCGAAGCAGTTGCGGGCGTCGTCGTCAACACTGACAACGATTGTCGGGATCGACGCGAGATCTTCATCGGCGCGCAGCGTCTCGAGCAAGGTCCAGCCGTTCATGACCGGCATGTGAAGGTCGAGAAGGATGACTTCAGGCCGATGCGCCCTCGCCAGTTCAAGCGCCTGTGCGCCGTTTTCGGCGGTGATCGTTTGATAGTTCATCCGGCGCGCCAGTCGATCGAGCAGATCGCGCGCGTCGCGGTCATCGTCGACGATCAGTGCGGTCTTTACTGTGGCAGATGACGGCCAATTCTGAGCAACCTCAGGCGCTGTGCTTTCGGCCCGCAACGGCGCGTTGCCGAACTGGCGCGGAATAGACAACACGAACGTGCTTCCGCGCCCGGCTTCGCTTGTCACGTCAATGCGCCCGTCGAGCAAGGTCACAAGCCGCTGCGTAATCGCAAGGCCAAGGCCTGTGCCGCCATACTTGCGCGTTGTTGAGGGATCGGCCTGCATAAACGCCTTGAACAGGGACGCCTGCTGCTCCGGCGTCATGCCGATCCCCGTGTCGGCAATCGTGACTTTGATCATCTCAATATCGCCAAGGCGCGATGCAGCAGCGGTGATGGACACCTCGCCGTCCTTGGTAAATTTGCAGGCGTTGCTGAGCAGATTGAGAACGCACTGACGAAACTTCACCGAGTCGGTGTAAGCGGAAGCAACAGATCGATCGATGTTGACGACCAGCCGATTTCCGTTGCGCGCGGCGATAGGCTTGATCGTATCGACCGCTTCTCGCAAGATTGCGCCGGCATCGAAGGAATGCGCTTCAACTTCCATCCGCCCCGCTTCGATCTTCGACAGATCGAGGATGCCGTTGATCAGCCCGAGCAGGTGAAGGCCCGCCGTCTGGACCTTGCCGACGTCGCTAATGACGTTCTGCCTTTCGTTCGCGGTCAGATCCTCCTGAATGATCTCCGCGTAATTAATGATGGCGTTGAGCGGCGTACGCAGCTCATGGCTCATATTGGCGAGAAACTGCGATTTTGCCGTATTGGCGGACTGCGCCGAATCTCTGGCGGCAATCAGGTCGCCAACAAGCGATTCAAGCCGCTCGTCACGGCTTTCGATTTCCTCAAGCATTGCATTGAAATTATCGATGAGCGTGCCGAAGTCCGCATCTTTTGACGACAGCACGCGCGAGGAATAGTCGCGCGTTCCGCGGATTGCCTGAATGGTTTCCCGAAGCTGGAGCATCGGCGTCGCCATCGCCTGCGATTCCCAGCGCGCCAAAAATACCGCGAAAAAGGTCGATCCCACGAACACGAGACTGGCAATCAGACCGTACCGCCAGATCGTTTTCTCGAACTCCTCGAGGTTGGTCAGCAACACCAGCTCACCAACTGCCTCATCGTCAATCTTGATCGGACTCTGAAACTTCGGCCCGTTGTGCCGGTCAATCAATTGCGCGGCGCCAGCGGCATCGAGGTTGCGCGCATAGGCGGCGAAAATCTCGCCCGTCGGCATCCGCACGAACGCCGCATCGACTTGCGGGGTCAGATCCGTGGCGCTGAGAATATCGCGCGCCGATGCGTCATCGCCGAACAGAACCGCTGCCGTGACGTTCGCTGCGAGCACTTCTGTCAGTGTCTTTTGCTCGCGGTCAAATCGGATGCGATAGGTGAGCGATTCATTGACCATGAACGCGACGCACGCGATCAACGCAGTCGCGGCGCACGCCGCCATCGTCGCAAGACCCATCTTGCTGCGGAACGACAATCGCCCGATACGGTCGGATAATTTTGAAAAGACGCTCATGGCGCCCGCTTACCCCGCTCGGCGCCGATCGCCACATGCTGTGGACAAGGATCCCGGCAACCCTCCGTGTTCACCATTAATCGCGAAGCGCTGATATTTTCTTAAGGCGCCGGGCGAGCGTGCTGCGCCCTAGCCGGGCATCCGCGGGCGATGCGTTGCGAGGAATTCTCGCGCCAGTTTTTGCGCCTCGGCAACTTCATCCGCCGCCATCTCGCGGGCGAGTTCAGCGCGATAGGTGCGCGCTTCGGCATTTCCGAGCATTGCCGCGAGGTTGAACCATTTGTGGGCGGTAATCAGATCGAGCCTGCCGTCATCGTCCGCGACCGACGCTTCAAGGCCGAGCCGGTATAGTTCTTCGCAATCCATCGCTGGCGGCGGCAAATCCAACGCAATCGACTTCACTGTTACTGACATCAATCGCCCTCATAGCGCACAATGGCTGGGCGCCCCCGCCCGTGTTGACCATTCGGCAAGAAGAGCGGCGCGTGATAAATATTTCGTGAAGATAGTCTTTACAAAGTGTTTCACGCCGGCACGCGGCGCTTATTGCCTGCACAGCGAATTTCCCAACTCGGAAGCGGGGTCAACGGTCGCAATCGACCAGTGTGTTGCGCGCGCCTGCGGCTCGCCATTCATTGTTTTTCGCCAGACGCCGCTTGCATGGAAAAGAGCTGACGTGGTTAGCGCTGTCGTTACACCGGGCGGCGGCGGCGGCGAAAGATCGGCGGACCAGATGAAAAAACAGCGGCCGGATCCGTCAATCACGGGAGGCGTGTAAAGCGGCAAGTGAGATGACAGTATACGGAGCGACGGATAGAGGCGGCGCAGATTTCCTGCAGTATGGTCGTCGAAAGAAACAAGCGTTCCGTCGACGTCGCCAAGCGCCGCCGCAAGGCTGTCATAGGGTATCTGCTCGCGGCACTTGCTGCAGAACGGCGCCCCGGGACGCAACACCGCAGCCGTTCTCACAGCCGCAGCCGTGACGGCGACTACAAGACTGAAAGCGAGGAGCGTCGGCGCCAAATGCTCAGCCGGTCTTGTCCGGAACACCAAAATAATCAATCCAAGATAGCCTGGGTATAGAAACGCAATTGCATAGCGCTCCTGAATATTTGTGACGCCGAAGACCAGGACGCCGCAAGCGAGCGCGGCGATAGCCAGCACAGTCGCGTTGACGAAGAGAGCGCTGGCGCTGCCGCGTGCAATTCTCAACGGTGAACGATCAACACCAAACGACACAGCGCCAAGCGGTGCAAAAAATGAAATGACGGCCCACAGGGCGGCTGGAAGGCCTTCGCCAAGGCGCGACAAATACTCGGCGCCGCCAACGAGGCGTGCGCGGGTCATGTCTCCAATTGCTACATCGCTTGAAAGCAGCCACGCGATATGCGGGCTTGCAATCAATACAGCAACGATTAGCGATACGGCGAGCCGCGGATTGATGACGCCAGCGCGAAGCCATGGACTGACTGCCGCCGCCGCCGCGATCGCTATCGCCGCAGCGCCGGGGAATGAATATTTTGACAGCGCGCCCAGTCCGATGGCGATCCCAAGGATCGCATAATCGGAAACAGTGCGGGTTCGTGCAAGTCGCAGCAGCGCAAACCAGAAGACGGCGACCGCCGCGATCAGCGCGGTGGAATGCGTCAGCGTCTGATGAAAGCTCCAGCCGATTTGCGGGATGAGCGGCAACAGCAACGCGGCAACTGTCGCAATTGTTCTGTCGCCGGTCGCCTCGCGCACAGCGAGAAAGGTAAACGCAGCGGTCACCGTCAGCAGAAAATATTTGACGATGGCAAAACTTGCCAGCGTTGGCCCCGTCAAGCGTTGCACCGCGACCAGCATCCACTCGAACAAAGGCGGGTTGTCGGGCAAATAGCCGCCCTGCAGCGACTGTGCGAGGACGTTCAATTTTACGTCGTCAAGCGCGAGCGCGGGGCCGGCGGCGAGCGTGATGATTGCATTGACGGCGGAGTACGCGAGCGCCGCGAGAACGACACCGCGCAGCGAACATATCGCCGACAGACCGGACTGTTGCGCGAGGGCGCTCATCGCGGCGCTGCGCTGGCAGGTGGCGCGCGACGGTTATCCGGCGGCGGGCTTTTCGTTGAGGCGTTCAAAGCTGCCCATCGAGCACGACCCGGCAATAAAGCCGCCGCCGTTATCGACGATGCGCAAGATGTCGCCGCGGCAAAGCTGGCCAATCGATGTCGTGTACTCAATCCGGTTCCCGCGACTGACGACGCCGCTGCACCGGCCGGGGAGATCGCTGACATACCAGGTGCTGACCCCGGATCTGACGAGCAGCGTACGCTCATCGACTGCCGTGATCTGCGAAATGCGGGGAAGGCCGAGGCACGTGTCTTTCTCGCCCGTGCGGTCATACTGCGCAAGGCGCGCGGCGGCGGCGGCATCGACGGGGCTGTCGCCCGTTGTGGCGCATCCGGCGAGCGCCAATAAAAGAAAGGCTGTGTAGTGACGCATTCTTTCTCTCCATTGTTCTGGCGGCATTGAGGCGCGACGATTACTTGGTCACCGCTCACTCTATGCCAAGCTTTTGCTTCAAAATGTCATTTACGGCGGCGGGGTTGGCTTTGCCGCCGGTCGCCTTCATCACCTGCCCCACAAACCAGCCGAAGGTTTTTGGCTTTTCTTTGACCGCCGCAACCTGATCCGGATTGCCTGCGATGATGAGATCGATCGCTGTCTCGATAGCGCCGGTATCGGTCACCTGCCGCAACCCCCGCTCCTCGACAATCTTTGCTGGCCCCTCGCCCGTTTCCAGCATGACGGCAAAAACATCCTTGGCGATGCGGCCCGAAATTGTGCCGTCCGAGATCAGGCTGACGAGCGCGCCAAGATCGTCAGCCGCGATTGGAGAGGCGCCGATATCCTTGCCGGACTTGTTGAGCGCGCCGAACAGCTCGGTCGTGACCCAGTTCGCGGCAAGCTTGCCGTCGCGGCCTTTGGCGACCGCTTCGAAGTAATCGGCCTTTTCGCGGTCCTGGGAGAGCACTGCCGCATCGTAGGTCGACAGACCGTAATCGTTCGCGAAGCGGTGTTTCTTGGCGTCGGGAAGCTCGGGCAGGGTCACCCTGATGCGCTCGACGAAGTTGGCGTCGAACTCCAGCGGCAACAGATCGGGGTCCGGGAAATAGCGATAATCGTGCGCGTCCTCTT
>JBJXFO010000004.1:0-8819 GCA_046154725.1 Parvularculaceae bacterium
TGCGGGCTTTGGGCTCGAAGCCGAAAGCGCGTTTCTCGCGAACCCGGACGATCCGCGCACTGTTACGGTATTCGACCCGGCAATCCGCGGACGGACGGACCAGTTCGCGCTGCGGTTCAGGAAGCCGCGCTAGCGCCGCGCTGCGGCGCGGGCGAGGCGGTCGTTGATCGCTTCGCCAAGACCGGCCATCGGAACGGGCGCGGCCGCGATGCCGGTCAATTGTTTTTCCGTGCAAAGACGATCAAGCGCGTGCAGGTGCGCAAAGAAGTTGGAGGCGGCTTCAACGACATCGCCGGCGGGGCTCAAATTCATCATGTTGTCGCGCGCCGGACACATCGCGCCAAACGCCAGAAACGCTTCATTGGCGTCAGGGCGCGGCGCATTGAGGCGCAGGCGCGCGCGCGGCGCGTAGTGGCTGGCAAGCTGGCCGGGCGCTTCGACGCTGCCGGTAAATGCAAGATCAAGCCGGCCGCCAGTCACGCGCTCAATGTCTCCCCGCGCAAGACCCCCGGGCCGCAGCATGGTCGCGCGATCGCCGTCGATCTTGACGATCGTCGATTCAACGCCGATGGCGCAGGGTCCGCCATCGAGAATGAAATCGACTTTATCGCCGAGGCCCTCGCGAACATGCGCGGCGGTTGTCGGGCTGATCGCGCCGGAGGGGTTGGCGCTCGGCGCCGCGAGCGGGCGCTCTGCAGCAGCGATAAGCGCTTGCGCGAGCATGTGTGCAGGCGCGCGAAGGGCGACTGTGTCAAGCCCCGCGCTCGCGAGCAGCGACAGGCCGCTGCCCTCGCGCCGCGGCAGAACGAGCGTCAACGGGCCCGGCCAGAATGCCGCCGCGAGGCATGTCGCAAGGGCCGGAAATTCAGCATAGCGCTGCGCCATGGCAAGATCGGCAACATGAACGATCAGCGGATTGAACGACGGGCGCCCTTTCGCCGCAAAGACACGCGCAACCGCTCGATCATTGGTTGCGTCGGCGGCAAGCCCGTAAACGGTTTCCGTCGGCATGGCAACGAGGCCGCCGCCGCGTATGATGGCGGCGGCTTTCCGGATTTCGTCTGTATGCGGTGCGTCCATGGATCAGGCCGCCTCGACATCGGTCAAGGCGAAGTCTTTGCCGACATAGAGCAGCGGAACGCCCTCGCTTTTTGCAAGCGCATAGGCAAAGCAGTCGCCGAAATTGAGGCGAGCCGGATGGCGTCCGCGCCCGAACCGCAACGCGGCTTCGCGAGCGATCGTCAGCTGCAAATCGTCGAAAGGCCGGACGGCGACCCGGTAGAGCACAAAGAGGCGTTCGACCTTGTTCCATTCAAGGGCTTTATCGTCAGCAAGCACGAGCTGCAGCTCAAGCACTGTCGCTGTGGAAATGACGCCTCCACCCGCTGCGCCGAGGCGCTGAAGAAGGGCGGCTCCCGGCGTCTCATCGCGCAGTATTGCGATGATCGCTGACGAATCGACGGCGATCACCGCGGCAGCCCGCGCTCATCGTACATCTCGTCCATAATTTGCTCATAGGTCGGCGTATTCGGATCACGTTTTGCGCGATAGCTCGCCAGAATTTCCTGAACCTCGCGGTCACGCGCCGCGACTGCGGCTTCGGATCGCGCGGTCTCGCTATCAAGGCTAGCAGCGAGCGCATCGGCGACCGCCTCCGTGATCGACTTGCCTTTGAGCTTGGCGAGCTTGCGCGCCATGTCGGCGACGGCCCGGTCTTTGATGTTGAGAGCCGACATTTGCAATCCATAGGAAGAAGGAAGATAATAATCCACCTTCTTCCTGCTGTCGTCAAGCCACCGCTTGTCAACCCGGTTGTGATACCGCTAGCCAATCCCCGATTTTGAAACCTTTGCGAGATTGCCCATGCCCTACGCCACGCCTGTTCGCGACATCCGCTTTGCGCTCGACCACATGGCGGGCTTTCCCGCTCTTGTGCGATCGGGGGCTTACCCAGGCGTCAACGCCGACATGGCGGACGCGATCCTTGCTGAGGCCGCCAAGTTCAGCGACGGGGTCATCGCGCCGCTGAACTGGCCGAGCGATCGCAACGGCGCACGCCTCGAGAATGGCCTCGTGCGGACCAGCCCCGGCTTCCGCGAAGCGTACAAGGCGTATGTCGAGGCGGGCTGGAATTCTCTCGCATTTCCGGAGGAATGGGGTGGACAAGGCTTGCCCCAAACGCTCGCGGTCGCGCTGGTCGATGCGCTCAACGGCGCCTGCATGTCGTTCGCGATCGGCACCACGCTGACGACCGGCGCCGCCAAGGCGATCGTTCATGCGGGTACGGACGATCAGAAGCGGACTTATCTCGCTAAACTCGTCTCCGGCGCGTGGACCGGCACGATGAACCTGACCGAGCCGCAGGCGGGCTCCGATCTCGCCGAATTGCGCACCAAGGCGTTGCCGGCTGGCGACGGGACCTACAAGATCAGTGGGCAGAAGATTTATATCACTTATGGCGATCACGATCTGGCGGACAATATCGTTCACCTTGTGCTCGCACGCCTTCCCGATGCGCCGCCGGGCACGGCCGGGATTTCGATGTTCATCGTGCCAAAGCACCATGTGAACGCCGACGGATCGCTGGCTGCGCGCAACGACGTCAAATGCATCAAGCTGGAAGAGAAGATGGGCCTGCACGGCTCGCCGACCTGCGTCATGGTCTATGGCGAACAAGGCGAATGCGTCGGCACGCTCCTTGGCGAGCCGCACAAGGGCCTGAAAAACATGTTCGTGATGATGAACGCCGCGCGCCTCGACGTTGGCATCCAAGGCGTCGGCGTTGCGGAAGCGGCGCTCCAGCGCGCGCTCGCCTATGCGCAGGAGCGCCGGCAGGGAAAGCTCGCCAGCGCGAAGTCAGGCGGCATGGTTCCGATCTATGAACACGCGGACGTGCGCCGCATGCTCTATTCGATGAAGGCGCTCGTCGAAGCGTCGCGCGCCATCTGTTATGCGAACGCCGTCGCTTATGATCTCGCGCGCCATGCGCCGGACGAGGCGCAGCGCCGGAAATCCAAAGCGCTGGAAGAATTGCTGACGCCGATCTCGAAAGGCTGGTCGACTGATCGCGCCAACGACGTGACCTCGCTCGGCGTGCAGGTGCATGGAGGCATGGGCTATGTCGAGGAAACCGGCGCCGCGCAGCATATGCGCGATGCGCGCATCGCGGCGATTTATGAAGGCACCAACGGTATTCAGGCGATGGATCTCGTCGGGCGTAAATTGCAAGGGGACGGCGGCAGCGCGGCGAAAGTCTTCATCCAGGACGCGCGCGAAGTCGCGACGATCGCCAAGGCGGCCAAGCGCGACGAGGTGAAAATCATCGGAGCGCGCCTGATCGAAGCGGCAGACGCGCTCGGCGCATCGACGGACTGGCTGCTAGACGCGGCAAAGGCCGATCAGGAACACGCGCTCTCCGGCGCCGTCCCCTACCTCAAACAGTTCGGCAACGTCGCCGGAGGCTATTACCTCGCCAAGGGCGCTCTCGCCGCGGCGCTCGCCGCGAACGAGCCGGGCGCTGACCGACCCTATTTCGACGCGCGGATCGCGATCGCGCGGTTCTTCGCCGACACCTATCTGACCGAGGCGACGGGCCTTACGGCGTCCGTGACGGCAGGCGCGGGTGTTCTCGCACGGCTCGATCCGGCGGCGCTAACGGGGTGAGAGGGGTGGGTTGACAGGTTATAACGGATGTTATTATTATAACGGACGTTATAATCTCGAGAGGTCTGCCATGAGCACGAAAGACAAGGGCTTTGCAGAAGACGCGACAGCATTCGCCGGGGCGAAGCCACGCGCCAATATCGTCAAGGTCCGCCAGATTGGCAATTCCTTCGGCGTCGTGCTGCCCAAAGAGACGCTTGCCAAAATGCGAGTCGGCGAGGGCGACGACCTTCATGTTGTGGAAACGCCGGACGGCATCGAACTTCGCGTTTACGATCCTGAGGTCGGGCGCCAGCTTGAAGTCGCCCGCAAGATTGCACACCGTTATCGCAATACGCTTCGAGAACTGGCGAAATAGGCGGCGATCGTCATGACCGACTGGATATGGCTTCGCACGGAAGCCCTCACGGCCATTCACGCCGAGCAGCTTGCTGAACATGGCGGCAGCGCGGGCGTACGCGATCAGGGCCTTTTGCTAAGCGCGCTCGCGCGGCCGGAAAACCTCGCCGCCTATGGCGAACCCGACGTGTTCGATCTCGCGGCGGCATACGCGTTCGGCATCGTCAAGAACCATCCGTTCATCGACGGTAACAAGCGCGCCGGGTTTATGGCCGCCGCGACGTTTCTGGCGCTGAACGGCGCAGAACTCGTCGCTGCCGAAACGGACGCGGTGCTGAAAGTTTTGGCGATGGCGTCAAGCGAATTGAGTGAAGAGGGTTTCGCTGAGTGGCTGCGCACGAACTCTACGCCAACGGCCTGAAGGGCAAGCTCGACCTATGATCGACTTCGGCCTGTTCGGACCGTTCAAGCTCGCGTTCTACTATGCGAGCTATCTCTATTTCCCGGCAGCCTTGCTGCTCGCGTTTGTCATAGCGCGGCGGCGCGGGCGGGTGCGCGCGCTTGCGGCGCTGGCGCTTGGCGCCCTGACCATTCTTGCCTATGCGCGCTTCATCGAGCCGCGAATCCTTCTCACCGTCGAGCACAAGGCAAGCCTCGGCCGCTGCCTCCCGCAAGCGGGCAGCGTTCGCGTCGCGGTTTTTTCCGACACGCATGAGGGGATATTCGGCAACGCCATTCCGATTGCGCGCATCGCGCGGCGGGTTGGAGCGGCGGATGCTGACCTTGTGCTGATTGCCGGGGACTTCACCTATTACCTCGAGCCGGAGAAATTCGCCGAGACCTTTGCCGCGCTCGGCGCGATTTCAGCGCCCGTTGTCGGCGCGCTCGGCAATCATGACATCGGCCTTCCCGGCCCCAATGTTGGCAAGCCGTTGACCGCGTCGCTTGAGGAGATCGGCGTCATCCTCCTCGATAACGAACGGCGCGAGTTCACGATCCATGGGGCGACGATCGAGGTTGTCGGCCTCAGCGACCTCTGGGGTAAACAGCAGGACCGCACGCTGCTTGAAAAGCGGGGCGCCGCGCCGCGCCTCGTCCTCACCCATAATCCGCAGACGCTCATGGAGCTGTTGCCGCGTCAGTCGGTCGATTTCCTGTTCGCCGGCCCCACGCATGGCGGCCAGATCAACATCCCGTTCGTCACTTGCGCGCTGATGCCGGGCATCTGCCGCGTCGCACGCTATGGGCTCGCCGAGACGCCGCGCGGGCCGGTATTTGTTACATCCGGCACTGGCATGATCGGCTTGCCGATGCGGTTCAATGTTCCGCCGGTGATTGATGTGATCACGGTCAAATGGAATGCCTGCGTGTCAAATAGCTAGAAAAACCGTCACCCCGGAGCGCAGCGAAGCGGAGCATCCGGGGTCCAGCTCCCACCATTCGCCTTTGTTCGCGTTGATAATTCAGAAGATGGACCCCGGATCGGCTTCGCCGTCCGGGGTGACGGCGACAAGAGTTCCGAGCGGCGGTTTCACTCTATAGAATGTATTCGAACCAACGGAGCGCACCAATGACAACCCTCAAAAACAAAACCCTGTTCATCACCGGCGCCTCTCGCGGCATTGGCCTTGCGATTGCGCTGCGCGCTGCGCGCGACGGCGCCAATGTCGCAATCGCGGCGAAGACCGCCGAGCCGCACAAACATCTCCCCGGAACGATTTTCACTGCCGCCGAGGAAATCGAAAAGGCCGGCGGCAAGGCGCTGCCGCTGATGGTTGATATCCGCTTTGAAGATCAGGTGCAGGCGGCCGTTGCCAAGACGGTCGAGACGTTTGGCGGCATCGATATCTGCGTCAACAACGCGTCGGCGATCTCGCTCACGGGGACGCAAGCGACCGACATGAAGCGCTGGGATCTGATGCATTCGATCAACGCGCGCGGCACGTTTCTCGTCTCCAAGACTTGCGTGCCGCACCTGAAGAAGTCCGCGAACCCGCATGTGCTGATGCTGTCGCCGCCGCTCGACATGAGCCCGAAATGGTTCGGCGGCCATGTCGCCTACACGATGGCGAAATATGGCATGTCGCTATGCGTGCTCGGCATGGCGGAGGAATTCAAGAGCGACGGCATTGCTTTCAACGCGCTGTGGCCGCGCACGGCGATTGCAACCGCTGCGGTCGAATTCGCGCTCGGCGGCGACGCGATGATCAAGGGTTCGCGCACGGTCGAGATTTTGTCAGACGCTGCGCATCTGATCTTCACAAAGCCCGCGCGCGAATTCACGGGCAATTTCCTGATCGACGACAATTTCCTCTACGACCACGGCGTCCGGGACTTCGAGAAATATCGCGTCGATCCCTCGCGCAAGCTGTTCCCGGATTTCTTCGTGCCGGATAGCGCGTTGCCCCCGCCCGGAGTCAAGGAAACGCTCGCGACGCAGATGATTGGGGAATAGCGGCGCAACCTGCGCCCCCCTCTGCCATTAACCCTATCAACCGATTCACCGACCGATCGGTCGGCGAATAAAGCAATACCTCCCCAATAAGTTGAATTGCGCCCTAAATTTTCCCGTAAATAGCGGCTTGATCGGTGAGAGCTGAAGTCCCACTATAAAACTGTCGATGCCGGTTTTTCCGGCGCCGTCAGTCGCGGCTTGACTGCCGCGGCGGCTCTTTGACATTCCGGATTGCTCCGTGCTGCGGCCGCTTGGCTGTGTACGGAATAGGGTAAACGCCGGCGGCGCAGCGCGCTGCCGCAGAATGCGGATAGTACGGATAAAATCGCTGGACCCCGCATGGAACAACGACCTGGCCTCTCACGCCCATGCCGCAACGTCCGCTTTGTGCGGAACAATCGGGCGCGCGGGAGGCCTCAAGCGGCGCGAGGTTGCAGAAATAAATTGAGCGTCAGCCGCCCGCGCCGCGGGTCGGGCGTCAACTGTCCAGCGTTCTTCATGCGGCTGCAGTGCAGCGCATTGCCGCGATAGACGAGCATCCGGTTGTAGACCGGCTCGAACGTCGCGATCTCCTCGAAAATCGGCGCGCCGTCGCCAATATAATCCGGCGGCGGCAGTCCGTATCGCTCGACATCGACCTTCAGCGCCGGGCCATAGCGCGGATAGCGCGCCGCATCGACCGTCTCGAAGCCGGTCGCGCGATGGCGATAAAACGACGTGCCGCCAAAATCGCTTCTGGCAAGATAGAGGAGGGCGGCAATGCGCGTGTCCTCAAGGCCGTCAAAATGCGGCAAGCGCTGGATCGGCATCAACGCTGCGGGCGGGGTTGTGGCGATCGAAAAAAAACACTCGCCCGCCCAATCGCGTGCGGCAACGCCAAGATGCTGCTCGATCGTCTCGCGCAACGCATCGGCAAATCCGGAAACAATCGTTGACCCAAGCGCCGCGCGAATCCCCGGATAATAAGGGCCGATTGGCAGATAGGGGAGCGATGCGGCCAGATCGACGGCTGCCTCGGGCGCCGCAAGGCAGTTGTCGATTACGACAACGTTCATCGTCTCGGCTCCAACCGATTCAACAGTGACACGGCTATCCGGCGAAAGCGCGAGCGCCGCCGTCACAGCGCATCCTGACGCGCAGCAAGCGCTGCTTTGTGGTCCGGAAAGTTCAACGCGCAGCGGCCAATGAAATCGTCGATGATGGCCATGTCAAAGCGACGCTCCTCGGCGGTCGCTGGACGCAAATCTTGCGGATAGTTTCCATAGCCGCCCAGGAGACACGTCCACGACATATCGGTGTAATACTTCGCAATGTCCTGACGCCGGACTTCCTCGCGAATGTCGCCGCCACGCCGCCAGCAGTCGAGCATGGCCGCGAGCGACGCCGAGCGCTTCGTGTTGGCGGCGTTAGCGCGCCAATACTCGGTGTCGGTGCGCCGGCTCGCCTGATAATGGCAGACAATATAATCGCGCACGCCTTCAAAGCGCGCATTGATGCGGTTGTTGAACAAGCGCCGGGCCGCATCATCGATCCCGGACTTCTCGAAAATATCGATGAACCCCTCGACAGTTGCCTGTACAAGATGAAGCGCTGTTGCCTCCAACGGTTCGATGAACCCTTGCGAAAGGCCGACGGCAAGGCAGTTCTTATCCCAATGCCGCTCTACGCACCCGACCTTCATTTTAAGGTGACGCGCAGGCGTAGCGGAATCAAGCATATCAAGAGAAGCGCGCAACTCCTTTTCCGCCTCATCCGGCGAGATGAAATCGGAGCTGTAAACATAGCCGTTCCCGCTTCTGTTCGTCAGCGGTATCTCCCAGCGCCAGCCATTGTTCATGGCGATTGCATGCGTCGCGGACTTCAGGCCTTGAGGCTCTGGCGGCGTTGGCATCACGACGGCGGAGTCGTTGAACAGATTATCCTTGTAAAGATGAAATGGAACGCCAAGCGCCTCCTGCAGGATCATGCCGCGAAAGCCGGTCGAATCGATAAAGACATCGCCATCAATCTTGCGGCTGTCGTCGAGCGCAAGATGTCTGACGCTGCCTTGATCGTCCAGCGCAATCTCCGCCACGCGCCCTTCGATATGCGTGACGCCGCGGCCGGTCGCGTGACCGCGCAAAAACTTGCCAACGAGGTACGCATCGAAATGATAGCCGTAAGCGAGATCGAAGGGGAAATTGTGCGATGGAAGCGGCGCTAGGCGGCGTTCGGCGAGCTTTGCCGACAGAAAAAACCGGTCGGGCGTTGCAACGAAATCAGCCCCGCGCCGTCGGCCATAGGAGTGAAAATGAAAGGCCGGCGCGGTGTGCGCGTCGATGGGCGAGGGGAAGGGGTGGAAGTACGATCCGTATCCGGACAG
>JBJXFO010000014.1:0-2561 GCA_046154725.1 Parvularculaceae bacterium
GCCTGCAAAAAATCCGGAACCAAAAATCAAATCGCGGCGCCGGGCACGCAAAGCAGACGCGCGCGCCGCGAAACAACTTCCAGCAATCGGGTCATTACGCTATCCTACGGTGAATAAGACGGGTTAACGTGCTTGAGCGCGCCGCCCTCGACAATGCCCGCGTGCTGCAGGCGTCGACCAGCGAAGTTTACGGCGACCCGGACATCCATCCCCAACCGGAGGAGTATGTCGGCCTCGTCAACTGTACAGGCCCCCGCGCCTGTTACGACGAGGGCAAGCGCGCGGCCGAGACGCTTTTCTACGATTATTGCCGGCAACGCGGCGTTGAAATCAGGGTTGCGCGCCTGTTCAACACTTATGGCCCGCGTATGAGCCCCGAGGACGGGCGCTGCATTCCGAATTTCATCGCGCAGGCGATCACCGGCGCGCCGATCACAGTTTATGGCGCCGGGACGCAATCGCGCTCTTTCTGTTTTGTCGACGATCTGGTTGAGGCGCTGATCCGCCTGATGAACGCGCCGGGGCGCCGTATCGGCCCGATCAATCTTGGCAATCCGGTCGAGCACAAAATTCTTGAGCTTGCCGAAATCATCAAGGAGCGCACGGCTAGCCATTCGGCAATTGTCGAGCGTGAATTGCCGGTCGATGATCCAAAAATCCGCCAGCCGGATATAAGCAAGGCGGAGCGCGAACTCGGCTGGTTGCCATCGACCTCGCTGATCACCGGCCTTGACATCACTATCGGATGGTTCCGCGCAAAACTTGCCGGACTGCCTGATGACGACAGGCAGCCGCGACTGAGCCTGAAAGCCGCCAACGATCTTGAAACCCCTTCCAACCCTTACAGAAAAGCCATGACACTCGACACCCTTGAGGCGCCGCACATTCCCGTCGAGCAGGGCGGCAAGGACGCCGTCGTCGTCATCGGCGCGGGGCCTGCGGGACTGACCGCTGCATACGAGCTGCAAAAATGCAGCAAAGCCCATCGCCCGATCGTCTTTGAAGCGTCGGACGACGTCGGCGGCATTGCGCGCACCGAGAGCTATAAGGGCTTCCGCTTCGACATTGGCGGCCACCGCTTTTTCACGAAAGTGAAAGAAGTCGAGGCGCTGTGGCATGAAGTCGGCGGTCAGGATTTTGTCTTGCGGCCACGGCTGAGCCGCATTTTTTATCGCAACAAATACTACGACTATCCGCTGAAGATCTTCAATGCGCTGTCGAATATGGGGCCGGTTGAAGCGACGCAAATCATGCTGAGTTACATGAAATGGCGCGTCAATCCGCACAAGGAAGAAGAAAATTTTGAACAATGGGTCACGAACCGCTTCGGCCGGCGGCTGTTCGAGCATTTCTTTAAATCGTACACGGAGAAGGTCTGGGGCATTCCCTGCACCGAGATCCGGGCGGACTGGGCCGCGCAGCGCATCAAAAACTTGTCGCTGACGAAAGCGGTGATGAACGCGCTGACCGGCGCCAACGACACAACGAGCCTGATTGAGGAATTTGAATATCCGCGCCTCGGGCCCGGCCAGATGTGGGAGCGTTTTCGCGACAAGGTTCGCGAGCAAGGCGGCGAAGTCCGCATGAAAAGCGCGGTGACAAAGGTTTTCCGCAAAGGAAATCGCGTCGAGGCCATTGAAGTCGCCGACTATTCCGGCGCGCAAACGCGCACCTATCGCGTCGAAGCGGACTGGTTCGTCAACTCGATGGCGATCAAGGACCTGATCCACGCCTTCGATCCGCCGCCACCGCCGCCTGTGGTGCGCGCCGCCGATCGGCTGAAGTACCGCGACTTTTTGATTGTGACCTTGATCCTCGATCACCCCGATCCGTTCCCGGACAACTGGATCTACATCCACAGTCCGGAGGTCGCCGTCGGGCGCATCCAGAATTTCCGGTCGTGGTCGCCGGACATGGTTCCCGATCCCGGCAAAGCGTCGATCGGCATGGAATATTTCTGCCATGAGGGCGACGGGCTTTGGACCAGTTCGAACGAGGACCTGATCAAGCAGGCGGCGCGCGAGCTCAACTATCTCGGCCTTGCCAAGCCGGAAAGCGTCGTCGACGGAACGGTGATCCGCCAGCCGAAGGCTTATCCCGTTTATGACGGCGAATATCGCGAGGCGCTCGACACCGTTCAGACCTGGATCATGGGTCTTGAAAATTTCCAGACGGTCGGCCGCAACGGCAAGCACCGCTATAACAATCAGGATCACTCGATGCTGACCGCGATGCTGGCCGCGCGCAACATCGCCGGCGAGAGCCACGACATCTGGAACGTCAATGTCGAGCGCTCCTATCACGAGGATTTCACCGTCGAGGAAAAACGAGCCGGCGGCGGGATCAAGTCAGAGCGCGAAAAGAGCCGGGCGAGCGCCGCGTAATCGCCGGGTTCATGCGCGTATCAGACCGGCTGCTCTCCAAGGCAAGCCCTGCCGCTCGCGGGGTCTTGCTGCGCCGGCCGCTCAAGCATCCGTATAAGGAGGATCGGCGCTGGCGGCGCAACGATCTCCCCCATCTGCCGCCCCAGAAGCCGGGCAAGACCGGTCTGGCGAATTAGC
>JBJXFO010000136.1:0-72423 GCA_046154725.1 Parvularculaceae bacterium
GCTTGGGGGAGAGAACTCGCGCGAGCGGCCTTTTGCGAAAGAGGCCCGAGGGGGAGAGAAAGGGGCCGCTCCTGCCTTCAACAAATTAGGGCGCAACGTCGGCGTTGCAATTGTTCGCGGCGCCATGTCACGCGCGCGTGACGGTGCGTGACTTCACGCCTTGGCGAGCGCATCGTGAGCGCCAAGCGTTTCCAGCGCCGCGCAAACAGCATCGAACACGAGCAGTGTCGACGCATGACGCTGCGGGTACTCCCGAATGACGCTGAGCGCTTCAAGGTCGCGCCAGCGCTCGCCTTGCGGCGGCGGTGCGCCGTCTTTCAACATCGCGCGCATTTCGACCCGCAGCCGATAGAGCTCGGACGGCGCCGCGCCGATGATGTTTCGCGCCACAATCGAGGCTGACGCCTGGCCCAGCGCGCAAGCCTTGGCTTCAATCCCGAAATCAGCAATGCGGCCATCTCTCACGTTAAGATCGACACTGACTTCCGATCCGCAAACGCGGCTTATTTTCCGGGCGCTGGCGTCGGGCGCGACAAGGCGCCGCGCCGGGGGGATAGAACCGGCAGCGGCCAGAATCTTTTCGCTGTAGAGTTCGTTTAGCATCTAGGCTGCGAGATACCGTTTCGGCGCCGGCTGCGCAAACTTTAGCCGAGGTCGAACACCAAAAACTCCGTGTCCGGCGCCAGCGCCGTCACGCTGACAAGACTTTCGCCTGTGATCTTTGCGCCGTCCCCCGGTTGCATGACGAGATCGCCAATTTCGAGGCCGCCCCTTGCCAGCTGGAGGAACCCATATCGGCCAAGCGCAAACGCATGGCTGACGCTATGGCCTTCGTCGAGAACCGACGCATAAAGCGCGGCGTCCTGATTGATGGCGATCGAACCCGAAGCGCCGTCAGGGGAGGCGACAAGGCGCAAGCCGTTGCGCCGCTCTTCGCCGAAGGTCTTTTGTTCATAGCGCGGGCGATGATTGGCGGCGTTCGGGACTAACCAGATTTGCAGCAAATGCACCGGCAACGTCGGCGAAGCATTGAACTCGCTGTGGGTGACGCCGCTGCCCGCGCACATGTACTGGACGTCGCCGGGGCGGATGACGCCGCCGCCGCCGCTCGAATCCTTATGTTCAAGCGCGCCATCGAGGACATAGGTGATGATTTCCATATCGCGGTGACTGTGCGGGGGAAAACCCGCCGCCCCTTGCACGACGTCTTCATTGATGACGCGCAGCGCCCGAAATCCCATGTGATCGGGATGATGATAGTTGGCGAATGAAAACGTATGGCGCGCCTTCAGCCAGCCGTGGTCGGCAAAGCCGCGATCGATTGCCCTGCGAACGAGGATCATGGGTTGGTGTCCTTTCTTGGAAGGAATATTTCGGCTGATATGCGAGGCGATTGGCGCGTTGCCAGTCTTCGGGCGTTCACGAACGCGCGTTCAATTTGGCGGCCAGAATAGCAAAACGGCGCTCCCGCAAGCGGGAGCGCCGTCTTTGCGTCAGTCAATCGTCAGAGTTTAGTTCTTCGGCGCGGGCTCAACGATGGCCGCGGCGGCTGCATCCGTCGTCTCAACGGCAGTCTCAATCGCGCCTTCGGCGGCATCGGCAGAAGCCGGCGTCACGCCTTCTTCGATCATTGCTTCGTCTTTCTTCTTCATGGCGTCGCCTTCAGCGGCCATCAGGTCGTCTTTGTCCGCCATCGTCGCGTCGGCCGCGACCGCGTCGCCGGCCGTTTCGACAGTTGCATCCGCCGTCGCGGCAACCGGTTCGATAGTCGCGGCCGTGTCGTCGACAACAATCGTTTCATCGGCGAGCGCTGGCGCAATCGCCGCAGCGTCCGTTGTCGTTTCCGTGGCGCAGGCCGCGAGGCCCAGCGATAGTGCGGCGCCAAGCGCCAAAGTGATCGTCGTTTTCATGAATTGCCCTCCTTGATTGGCAACCGGACGAGAACGCCGATTTTGTCGCGGCCACAAGCAAAAGCAGTCATTTTTACGTCGAATTAATCGTCCGCATCCGCCGCGTTCGCAGCGGGAATGACATATCGTTTGAAATAGTCCGTGACCGCCGCAATCGATTGGGAGTCGGCTGTGGTGAGATCGCTGATTCGCTCGGCGTTGAGCAGTGACCCGTCGGCGCTCGCGATCAGCACTGTCGGCGTCCCAGTTAGCGGCCCAAGCCCAAACCGGCGCGGCAGCCAGAGATTGCGATCCCGCCGGCCGACATCGACAAGGACCGCGTGAAAGTTCGCTTCGACGAGCGCGGCAAGCGACGGGTCGCGAAGGTGGCGGGAAAGCGCCCGGCTGTCGTGACACCAATTGCCGCCAAGGATGAGCAGGACCCGCCGGCCGTCCTTTGCAGCGGCGGCAAAGGCCTGCGCGACATCAGCCTTCGCGTCGGCGGCTTCGTCAAACGGCGCAGGCTCCGCCGCCTCATCGGCGTAGGCAGCTGTCATGGCAAGGCGCATCAATTGGTCTTCAACGGCATTGAATGTCGGGTGGGCGCCGTTCGGCGGCGTCGCGCTTGTGCCGGTGACAGCAAAGGCGATCGTCAGATCGTCCGGAAAACCGTCGCCCGGATCGGCGCGCACAAACCATGCGCCGCTATAGAGGCCGTAGGCTTCGCCCGGATGGCCGACGAGGGTTCGATTGCGGAAAAAATCATCGGATCCCTTCACGATCTGCACGCCGAGGCCGAACGCGGCAAAAAAATCTTCCTCCGTCTTGCCGTTCGGAATTGCCGGATCAAAGCGCCATTGCGGCCCTGTCAGCACGCCGGCGCTCTGAAGCTCCAGAGCGAGCTTGCCAAGATCAAGGACGGACGCGCGCAAACCCCCTTGCGGCGAAAACAGCGTCGGATTGTCGCCAGGTCTGTAGGCGGCGAGATAGGCGCTGCGATCAAAACCGTCCGAGGCGCGAAAGGACACGGGGTCCGCGGCGCGCATCGCGGCGTCATCGACGGAGACGCGCCAAAGCTCGCCCTCGGCCCGATGCAAGGCTGCACCGTTCGCGCGCGCCGATGGCGACACGCCGGACCAATTATAGCCGGCATCGAGCCCGAGCGGTTCGAACAGCGTGCGCTGCATGACGAGGTCAAAGCGCTCGCCTGTTGCGCCCTCGATCACCCCGGCAAGGATGCCATAGTTGAGATTGGAATATTCAAACCAGGCGCCCGGCGCCTTGTCGACGGAGGCGTCAGGCGCCGCGAACGCTGCGCCGTTATCGAAGAGACCGCGAAATTTCCCCGGCGCATCAACCCAATATTCTTCCGGGTCGCGGATCGACGACGTATGCGACAGCAGTTGGCGAACGGTAATCGCGCGATCCGGGAATGCAGGATTTGTCAGACGCCAGCCGAGGTAATCGGACGCATCGCGGTCAAGATCGATCGTTCCGTCGGCGATGAGCGGCCGAAGCCCCAGCGCCAGCGCCATTTTCGAAATTGACGCGACACGCAATTTCATATCCGGCGTCAGCAATCTAAGGCACTTGGCGCCGTCAGCGGCAAATTCAGCGCAACCCGACGCGCCGGCGTAGACGAGGCGGCCGCCTTCGAACACCGCTAGCGCGGCGCCGGCGATTGGATCGCCCTGCCCTTTGCCGGCAACGATCTTTGCCAGACGTTTGTCGATGTCGGCGCGGTCGATTCCCGCCATGGCCGGCGCCATCAAGGCCGCCATCGCGCCCGCCGCCGCCAACACTTTTCTCCTCATGATCCCGCTCCGCCAAAATATTGCGCGAGGCGCGCCCCCGCTTGTTCGAGCACTTCGCGCCGCTTGCAGAAACAAAATCGCGCCAAGTGGCGCGGCGCCTCAAGGTCGCCCGCTGGATAGAATGCCGATACCGGCACGGCAGCAACGCCAGCCTTTTGCGTGATCTCGCGGCAAAACGCAGCGTCATCCGCTCCGCCGACGGCGCGGATGTCAACGCTGAGGAAATACGTGCCCTCGCAGGCGAGCGGCTGAAGACCCGCCCGGGCAAGAAGTCCCGCCAACAGATCGCGCTTTTCCTGAAGGTCGGCAATGAACGCCGCAAAATAGCTGTCCGGAAAATCAAGTCCCAAGGCCACGGCCTTTTGCAGATGGGGCGGGCACGTATAGGCGATAAACTGGTGCGCTTTCATCACGCCGTCGATAAGACGCGCGGAACCTGTTACGTAACCGATGCGCCATCCTGTCATTGAGAAGGTCTTGCCGGCAGAGCCAATTCTGATCGTTCTGTCGGACATGCCCGGAAATGCCATCAAGGGTAAATGCTGGCGCCCGTCAAAGACGAGATGCTCATAGACTTCGTCGCAAATGACGATGAGATCATGAGCAATCGCGACATCGGCGATGATTTGCAGCTCCTGGCGCGACAACACCCGTCCCGTCGGATTGTGCGGGGTGTTGACCGCGATGACGCGCGTCCTCGGCGTGATGGCCGCCTCGATTGCCGCGCGCTCGATGCGCCAATGCGGCGGCTCGAGACACACGATTTTCGCCAGCGCGCCGGCAGCTTCAACGATTGGCGCGTAGCAGTCGTAAACCGGCGCAAGAAGAATCGCCTCGTCCGCAGGCTGAAGAAACGCGAGGAATGCGCTCGCAAGCGCTTCCGTTGCCCCGGCGGTCACCAGCGTTTGCGTGCCGGGGTCGATCTCAAGATCATAAAAGCGCCGATTGGCGGCGGCGATGGCGGCGCGCAAATCCGGGTGACCCGCAACGGGCGCATATTGATTGGGCTCGTCGAGGATTGCTTGCGCTGCCGCCTCCCGTAAGGCGCGCGGGCCGTCTTCGTCGGGAAAACCCTGACCGAGATTGATTGCGCCGTGCTGACGCGCGAGGGCAGACATCACCGCGAAGATTGTCACGGGGCGGCTGGTAAAAACCGGATTGAGCGCACGCGTCATGGTCGCTCCGCAATGCCTGGCCAATACGCCTGGCCGCAGCGACGGGCCACAATGCTGGGCCGAAACGAAAAAGGCCGCTCCGCGTCTAGCGGAGCGGCCCCTTGAGACAGCGTGACTGGCAAAGCGCCAGCCAGCAATTTCTTAGTTCTGGCCCGGGACGTCGTCGGTCGCCGCTTCAACGGCGGTCGCGGCGTCATTGACTGCGCCTTCAACCGAATCGCCAGCCTTTTCCATCATGTTGCCAGCGTCATCGACAGCGCCGTCAACGGCGGCGGCAGCGTCGTCCATCACTTCGCCGGTCGCGGCGGCAGCGTCATCCAAGGCGGCATCCGTCGCCAGGGCGGCGTCGTCAACCATCGTGTCCGTCGCGGCGGCGGCGTCGTCCAGCGCAGCGGCAGCGTCATCAACAGCAACTGCTGCTTCATCAACTGCGGCGGCCGCATCTTCAACGGCCGTGTCGACC
The DNA here is from genome assembly GCA_046154725.1 of Parvularculaceae bacterium. Taxonomy (GTDB): domain Bacteria; phylum Pseudomonadota; class Alphaproteobacteria; order Caulobacterales; family Parvularculaceae; genus Amphiplicatus. Next base: position 5,342 of record JBJXFO010000136.1, read on the forward strand.
GCTGCTTCTTTCTTCGCGCACGCAGTCAAGCCGGCGGCGCCGACCGAAACTGCCAACAAAATCAACCACTTTTTGCTCATGATCCATGCACCCCTGCTCGCACGGCCGAGAATCGGCTGCGAAATCGGGCGGGTTCTCTCAGATTTTGTGTGTCTCGTCAAAGGGTTGTACAGGTTAACGCTTCGAAAGGCTGTAAAAAAATGCTTCATCTTGTTCCGCCGACGGAGGTTTTGAAATTATTACTTTTCAGCAATATTTTTCCGCCCGGTCGCTCACGAAGGGAAAACCGGGTTAGCGTCGGTGCATCGAGGTGGGGGCTCAATTGATGACATCGCGTTTCATGATCGCCGCAGCCGCAATCGCAGGCGTTTTGGCGGCTTGCGGGAAAAGCGACACCGGGATCGAGACCCTGTCGCCTGCAGCGCAAGCCGTCAGCGATGAACCCAATCCTGCCGGCGCCCCGGCGCCCGTTGGCGATTTGTTGCCGCCGGGGTTTCCAAAGCCATCAGCGGACTTTGCCGGCGTTTACCAGATGGGCGCCGCCGGCCAGTCGATCGACGTGAAGATGGCGGGATCGGGCGGGCGCCAGCGGATCGAATTTCCGCCCGGCCGTGGCGGAGCAGCGGGAAGCGTCGGGGGTCCCGCATCGCCCTTCGCGCAGGTGATGGTCAGCGAGAATTCGGGCGAAAAGATCTTGATGTGGCCCGAAGGCGACGGCGCCCCGAAAATTGCGGCGATGATGCGCAGGAGCGACGTCGGCGCGCTGGCCGGCTCGTTCGGCGTTGACGCCGAGGCGGCGGCGCGCGGCAAAAAAACCGGCGACGACACGGTTGCTGGCGAGCGCTGCGCCGTCTGGTCGATCGCACAAAGCGCTGCCGCCGAGGCGCCCGGCGACGCCTGTGTCACGCCTGACGGCATCGTCTTGCGCGCCATCAGCGGCGGGCAGACCGTCATGCTGGCAAAATCGATCGATAGAGGCCGCCAGGACGCCAGCCTTTTTGCTCCGCCGGCGGACTATGAGATTGCCGATATGGGCGAGTGCATGCGCATCGGCGCCGAAGCGATGGAACTCGCGCGCGGCGGCAAAGTCCCCGATCTTGGCAAGATGGAGAAATGCCGCGTGCTCGGAGAAAAAATGGGCGCGATGTTCCGGCAATAACGGCGCCTACTGGGCCGGCGCATGCGTCGCCGAGAGCCCAAAGCGGGCAACAGGGTCGGCGCTGCCAGGGCCAGCCGTGAATAGAGTGAGGAACGGCACCGGCGCAACCGGCGCCGACACGAGACTGACCGCGCCGCCTTCACTGATGAAGTCGGCGAACGCCGTGAACAATGGCGCATTCGGCCCGCCAGCGCCCATCGAGCGCAAGCCGAGTGCTGCCGCCGCACGTAATTCCTGCGGCTTGATCGAACCAGAAGGAGCGCCCGCCGACTGCGCTTGCATGTCAGCCGCGAACGCAAAGCCGCGCGTCAGAACGCCCGCGTCGGCGACGCGCAAGGTGAACCCTTTATAAGTTGACGCCGCAAACAGCGGCGCAAGGCCATCAGCGTCAAACGACTTGCCGCCCTTGGCTTCGAGCCTTGCGATATCCTTGAACGCCGGAAGGCCGGACGCGACGTCGAAGGCGAGGCGGCCGATGCCGGCCATGTCGCTATCGATGTTGAGCGTCGCAGCGCCGGTCTTGGGCAGCCATGTGTAATCAAACGTCATGTCCATGCCGAGCTTCGACAGTTTGTGCTTTTCGAGAAGGGCGATCGCCGCCGTCAGGTCGCCTGCCTCGCCATCGGCCGGCGCGGACGCTGCAGCGAATTTCATGAATCCGCCGACATCATAGGCAAGACCCGTCACTGTCGACTTGATCGACGTCGGCAACATCCAGTGGAAGTTGGAGAAATCGGTCGTTGCGTGCTGCAACGAATAAACTGGCGCGCCGCCCATCTCATAATGCTCGTCCCAGGACTGCCAGACGCCGAGGCTCATGAGGTCAGTCTCGGCTGTCGGCGGCGTTTTCCCGCGCGACCAATAGTCGAGCACTTTCCCGAGACGCAGCCCGGAAACGAGATATTGGCCAACGCCGCCCGTCATCGACACCGTCACCGGCTTTGCGGTTGCTGGCGGCGCCGCTGGCGCCTGGCCATCAGGCGCGGGCGGCGTTGGCGGCGGCAAAGGCTGAACGGTTGATGCCAGCGAGAACGTCATGTCGCTCAGAGTCAATTCCTCGAGATCGCCGCGCGCATAGCCGCGCTGGCCGATGAACGGCATGGCGATGGTCATATCGCTTTTGGCGCCCTCGACGCCCGACGAGACGCGCATCTTCATGTCGCGCATGATGAAAGCGCGAAAACTGGTTGCGCGCCCTGCGGCCGCATAGAGCGCGAGCGCATTGGCGATTGACTGCGGCGCGGCTTTTGCGCCGGGCGCATTGTCGCCTTGCGCGTGCAAAACGAACCCGTCCGCGATGATGCGGCCGACTGACATGTCATAGGCGCCGATCGCGGTCGCTGCTGCGAGGGCCTTCGACGCTTCGTCAGCTCCCTGATCATTGCCGCCTGCACCGGCCGCATTAACGATCGCGCCAACATAAGCCTGGCTGAGACGTTCCATGTACTCTGCGAGGCCAAAGCTCTGAACGCCGCGCGCGTCGATTCGCTCGGCTGTCGCGCCACCTGCGTCCGCGCCAAATCCGTAGAGGCGCAACTCCTTGAGCTTCAGTCCCGCGTCCCGCTCTTTGCCAAAGGTGATGACGACATCGCGCGCGACAACACCAGTGTCTTCGGTCGCGAACGAGCCAAACGCCATCTTTGCCGCGCCGCGCATCGCCTCGGCATAGGCTCGATATGCGCTTTCATCGCCAAGCGCTGCGGCGGGGGATTTCGCTTCGATCGCCTCATAAAAAGCAAGGCTCGCTTTAACGTCGGGCGCGATCGCCGCCAAAGTCGCGCGCGGCGCGGGTGCTGCGAGCAAAGGCGCCGACAAAACCGAAGTGACCGCCGCAAGAAGCGATAGCGTGAAGACTGCGCGCGTCGTTGTCATGAATGTCCCCCAAACTGATGTGCGCAGAGGGTAACGGATAGCGGCAGGATTTGAAACCGGCTTCAAGGTTGCCGGCAGAAGGCAATAAACGCCAATCCGGTCCGCAACGGCCATCCGCGGGCTAACCCGGCGGATCTTGGGCCGCAGATTTCGGCGCGCAGAGAGCCGGGCGAGACATGGGGTGTCGGGCGTTTCCTACCAAACGCCCAACGCCCTAAGCCCGGTTATCGGCCTGCGATCGCACCGCGCAGCGCCCTTCATGCGTGACGCGATAGGGCGCCCCGCCATTGCTCGCGACGAGGCGTTTTTTTCGCAGGCGCGCGAAGACCACGAGCGTGCAGTCTTCGAGTGTCCACCCTTCGCGCGTGACGCACGCGACTTCAATGATCTTTCCGCGGCCGTCTTTTTCAACAACAATCGCGCCGCCGCGCGCCAACGCATGGAGCGTTCTTTGCTCCGCCTTCGAAATATTCATGGGAATGTCCGGGTCTGAACGGAAAATGCCTCGCGCCAATCGGGCGCAAGGCGGCAACATCGTTCAGAAGGTCACACTCTCGGACATAGTCTCCTCAATTCAGATCGTAAGATTTACTGGCAACGCTGGCGGCTGTCAAAGCCGGGCCTTCAGCGCATTGATGCGGGCCTCGTCTTTGGAGCGGCCCATCGCTTGCAGCAGCGCGATCTGCTCGGCGACCGAGGGCGTAAAGACCGCGCCCCTTGCTTCGCGCGTCAGCGGCGCAACAGCGCGCCACTGGCCGCGGATGTTCATCTCGAAATTGCCGAACGCTTCAATCGGCAGCGGCGCTGCCTCGTAACGCGCAAACACGGCGGAGCGGAATTGCGCGTCGGGCATGGCGGCCGAATGGGCTTCTTCCTTCCAGAGATCGAGGAGGCGGCGCGCATCCCGCTCGCTGAGCAGAAGGTCAACATCGCGCACGATTGCGATTTCTGCGCCCGACAATGCGGCGGCGGCGCTGCCAATAATCCACCAATCGTCCGTAAACTGATCGGAAGCGAGAGCGATGCGTGTGAGCGTTTCCTGCAAGCGCGGGCGCCAGCGCGCCGCAGTCATAAAATGCCGGTCATAAAAGGCCGGCAAATAAACAACATCATCGCCCACCCTCTTCAAGGATGAATGCCGTGCGCGCCGCCGCCTGACGCGCAAACCGCAGCGTGATCGCCTTGCGCCGCGCGCCCGCGAGCGTGCGCGCGACTGCCGCGCGAACGACCGCGCCGCCAAATCCGTCGGCGACGATCAGCCCTTCCGTGCCGGGGAGAAGCGCGCGCGGGAACTCGCTGGCGACCGCGAAATAGAATTCGTCACAGAACGGCAGGTAGTCCGCCCATTTTCCGTCGGCGGCGAAATCGGCCTCGCAGGACTTGATCTCCACAATGACAACCCGGCCTCTGGGGCAAAGCCCGGCGATGTCGGCGCGCCGCCCGTTCGGCAGCCGGAACTCCGCCATGGCAGCAAGCCCCATATCGCGAAACAGCCGGGAGACGCCGCGCGTCAGCGTCGCTGTTGCCGCAGGGCGCGCAGGCGTTGGCAGCTGCTCGAACGCAAGGATGTTCCCCATCCGTTCATGGAAGCGCGGCGCTGCGAAAAGGTCAAGCGCTCAATCGAGCGCGGCGATCGCTTCAATCTCGATCAGGAGACGCGGATCGACGAGCGCCGAAATGCCGACCATGGTGCTCGCCGGATAGGGGCCATCGCCGAAATGGCGCAGGCGCACCGTACGCACGGCCGCCGCTTTGTCCGCGTCAAGATCGACGACGTAGGTTACGACCTTGAACACGTGCGAAATATCAGCCCCCGCCGCCGCGAGCCCTGCCTTGATGTTGAGGTATACCTGCTCCGCCTGCGCGGCGAGGTCGCCGTCACCGACGAGCTGGCCGTCAGACGCGAACGCGACCTGCCCCGACAGATGAACCTGGCGCCCCCAGGCTGCGATCGCGACATGCGAATAGCCGGTCGGCTTTGACAGCGTGGGCGGATTGATAAAGGTCGCGCGCACGGCCTAACCCTGAAACTCGGGCAACCGCACAATCAATCCGTCAAGCTCGGCGCGCACCGTGATCTGGCAGGAGAGACGCGAGTTCTCTTTCGGCTGATAGGCGAAATCGAGCATCGATTCTTCCATCGGCTCGGCCTTGCCGGTGCGGGCGATCCAGTCGGGGTCGACGTAAACGTGGCACGTCGCGCAGGCGCACGCGCCGCCGCAATCCGCGTCGATGCCCGGCACCATATTTTTGACCGCCGCCTCCATCACCGAGGCGCCGGATTGCGCATCGACAATGTGGGCCGTGCCGTTTTGCTCGATATAGGTGATTTTGGGCATTTTAAACTCGGACCGGATTTCAGGACGCGAGTGATTTAAGGTCTGTTGCCGGATCGGCAAGCACTTTCGCATCGACCGGCGTTTTGGCCGCAATAAGACGCTTGGCGGCGAGGAACGCTGCAGGATCGTTGACCGCGTCAACCGCCAGCAATTGCCGCCCCAGAAGGCTCCAAACTGAAAACCGGCCCGACGCCGGATCGCCGCGCGTGGCCGCGCTATCGCACCCTTCGGCGACGCCCGCCGTTTGCAGTTTCACGTCAAACTGGTCGGACCAGAACCAGGGGACCGCGTCATAGACCGCATCGCCGCCCGCCATATTCGCGCCGGCGACTTTGGCCTGCTCGATCGCATTCGGCACGGATTCAAGGCGCATGCGACGCCCGTAAAGGCGCGAGGGGAAACTGGCGCAATCGCCAGCGGCGAAAATTGCAGGATCCGAGGTTTGCGCGCTGTCGTCCGTCGCAACGCCATTGTCGATTGCAAGGCCGGCTGCAGCCGCAAGCGCGGTCGCTGGCGCCGCGCCAATGCCGATCAGCGCCGCGTCGCAAGGGATGCGCTCCCCAGAGGCGAGGACCGCCCATTCGACCGCATCGCGCCCTTCGAAGCCGGCGAGTCCCGCGCCAAGGCGCAGGTCGACGCCGTGCGCCCGGTGAAGGTTGTCGAAGAAGGCCGAGATGCCGGCGCCCGCCACTCGCGCCAGAACGCGCGGCGCCATTTCGAGCACAGTGACCGCGCAGCCCGCCTTGCGCGCGGATGCGGCAACTTCGAGGCCGATATAGCCAGCGCCGACGATGACGATGCGGCGCGCGGCGGCGAGCACCGGCCGCAATCCCTCGCAATCGTCGATCGCCCGCAGGTAATGAATGCCGGAAAGCTCCGTACCCGGACAGGCGAGCCGGCGCGGCGGCGCACCCGTCGCGATCAGCAGCCGGTCATAGGCGAGGCGTTCGCCGCTCTCGATTTCGATTGTCCCGCCTTGCCGGTTGATCGCCGTTACGCCGACGCCAAGCCGTAGGTCGATCGCGTTTTGCGCGAAGAATGCCTCGGGCTTGAGGGAGAGGCGATCGGCCGCCATCGCGCCCTGGAGATACGCCTTCGACAGAGGCGGGCGCTGATAGGGCAGCGCGCGCTCTGCGCCGATCAGCACGATGTTGCCCGCGAACCCCGCCTGCCGGAGGCTCTGCGCGCCTTGCGCGCCCGCCTGTCCCGCACCAATGATGACGGCTTGGTCTGTCATGACGGGCTCGTCGCACAGGGTTTGCCAAAACGTCAATCAGCGAACGCTTTTCGTCAGGGTCCGGCGCGCTTATGGGAAGGGGATGGAGCGAATTTTCCCCCTTCCCGATGAGGCCGCGACCTGCCGGCTTGGCGAAGCGCTGGGCGCGCTTTTGCGCGCGGGCGATGTCGTCGCATTGTCCGGTCCCCTTGGCGCCGGCAAGACGACGCTGGCGCGGGCGGCGATCAAGTTGCTGACGAGGCGGCCCGACGCGCCAAGCCCCACCTTCGGTCTCGTCGAGACTTATGACGCGCCGGCTTTCACGCTTTGGCATTTTGATCTTTACCGCCTCGAGAAGGCCGAAGACGTCTATGAGCTCGGGCTTGAAGAGGCGCTGGACAGCGGCGCCCTGCTGATCGAATGGGCCGAGCGCATCGCGCCGATGCTGCCGGCGTCGACCCTCGTCATTCGCTTGACGCCGATGGCGGACGGCCGCGAGGCTCTTGTTCGCGGCGGCGAAGAATGGTCTTCGCGTCTTGAGCGCCTTTACGCTTAAGGAACCGCGCTGCGCTTAAGGTTTGTCGGATGACCCATTCTTCCGCTCCTCATTCAGCCGACGCCGCCGCGCGACGCGCCGAACAGCGGCGCCTGTTTCTCGACCGCTCGGGCTGGGGCGCGTCAATCGCCTTGCCAATGGCCGGGGACGCCTCGACGCGCAGCTATGAGCGTTTGTCGCTTGGCGGGCGCACGGCGGTTTTGATGAACGCGCCGCCCGCGGCCGAAAGCGCCGCGTGCCCGCCGGACGCCAGCCCCGAGGCGCGCCGCGCGCTGGGCTATAACGCGATGGCGCGCCTTGCCGGACCCAATCTCAACGCGTTTACTGCCGTCGCCAGCGCCTTGCGAAATGCCGGATTGTCCGCCCCTGACCTCTACGCCGCTGACGCCGTCAGCGGCTTTGCGATCCTTGAAGACCTCGGCGATGATTTGTTCGCGCGCGCCATCCCGAACGGCGCCGATGAAGGCGACCTTTACGGCGCGGCGATTGACGCGCTTCTGGCGCTGCACCGGGCAGCGCCGCCAGCGCCGGCAGCGCCGAATTACCGTATGCTGACCTATGACCTGACCGCGATGATGGCCGAGGTGAGCCTCGTCACGGACTGGTATTGGCCGCACATGAAGGGCGAGCCGGCGAGCGACGCCATCAAGGCCGACTATCAAGGCGCGTGGGCGGGCGTTCTCGCGAAGCTGACGGCGCCGTCGATGCTGGTGCTGCGCGATTTTCATGCGGAAAACCTGCTGTGGCTGCCGGAGCGGCGCGGCCATGCGCGCGCCGGCGTGATCGACTTTCAGGACGGGCTGATCGGCAACCCCGCCTATGACCTTGTCTCGCTGCTCGAAGACGCGCGCCGCGACGTATCGCCGGACCTCGCGGGCACGATGATGCGGCGCTATGCCGATGGCGCGCGGGGTTTTGCGCATTTCGACGAAGCTGTGTGGCGGCGCGACTACGCCATTCTCGGCGCGCAGCGCAACGCCAAGATTCTCGGCATTTTCGCGCGCCTCATCCGCCGCGACGCCAAGCCGCGCTACGCCGATTTCTTCCCGCGTGTCGAAGGCCATTTCCGCGGCGATCTTCAGCACCCGGACCTTTCCGGCCTTGCGCGATTCTTCCGCCAGCATTTTCCGGAGCGATTTGCATGAGCCCGATGCCGTCAACGGCGATGGTTTTGGCCGCCGGCCTTGGCACGCGCATGCGGCCATTGACCGATCATCGCCCTAAGCCGCTGATCGAGGTCGCCGGCAAGGCGCTGATCGACCATTCGCTGGACCGCTTTGCGCAAGCCGGCGTTGCCCGCGCGATCGTCAATGTCCACTACCGCGCCGACCAGATGGAAGCGCATCTGACCGCACGTACGCGGCCGCGCATCATCATCTCGGACGAACGCGCGCTGCGGCTGGAAACCGGCGGCGGGCTGAAACACGCGCGCGCGCATCTTGGTGAGGCGCCGGTGTTTTGCACGAACACGGATGCCATTCTCGTCGACGCAGACGGGCCTGAGGCCTGCGCCGCGCTTGCCGCCACGTGGCGCAACGACGCGATGGACGCGCTGCTGCTGGTCGTCCCTATTGGCCTCGCCAGCGGCTATGACGGCGACGGCGATTTCGACCTCGGCGCTGACGGATCGCTAGACTGGCGGCGCGGCGCCAGCGCGCCCTTTGTCTATACGGGCCTGCAAATCATTCGCCCCTTGCTTCTTGACGGCGCGCCGGAAGGCCCGTTCTCGCTGCGCGTCTTGTGGGACAAGGCCCGCGCGGCGGGACGTATGCGCGGGCTTTTGCACAACGGGCCCTGGATGCATGTTGGCGACGAGGCAGGGCTTGCGCTAGCCGAAGCTTTTTTCGACAAGCAACGGCATGACAATCAGCCCAAGCGCGGCGTTCTTCGCTGACCCCGGCTTCGATCAACTCCGGGCTCCGCGGTATTTCTCGATCGATCAAGGCCGCCCGTTTCTTCCCGATCTGGCGCGCGGGCTGATTGCGGCGTTCGGCGACGACTTGCCGCGCGCGGAAATCTTCCTGCCGACACGAAGAGCTGCCCGTGCGCTTGTTGACGCCTTGCTCGATGCGCGCGCCGAAGCCGGCGTACAGGCCGCATTGCTGCCAAAGATGCGGGCGATTGGCGATATCGATGACGACGATCCGGAGGCCTTCGCCGGCGATGCGGCGGACGAAATCGAGATCGCCCCGGCGCTGCCCGGCCCGGCGCGCGAGATCATGCTGGCGCGACTTGTCGCGGCGCTGGAGAGACAAGCCTTTTCCGGCCAGGAAAACTGGCCCGCCGCGCTGTCGGCGGCGCGTGAACTCGGCAAGCTTCTCGATTCTCTTTATACAGAAGAGCTTGACCCGGCGCGCATCGCCGCGATCGATGTCGGCGACCGCGCGGCGCATTGGGGCGTCAGCCGGGATTTTCTTGAAATTGTCACGCGCATCTGGCCAACGCACCTTGCCAACATTGGCCGCGCGGACCCCGGCGCCCGCCGCGCGAGCCTGATCAACGCCAAGGCGCGCCGGATTGCGGCCAATCCGCCAGCGCATCCCATCGTCATCGCCGGCACAACGGCAAGCGCGCCGTCGGTCGCCGCCCTGTTCAAGGCGATTGCTGGCGCGCCGCGCGGCGCCGGCGTTTTGCCGGGACTCGACCGCGATATCGATGCGCGCGCATTTGCTGCGATTGGCGATGCGCATCCGCAGGGCGGTCTGAAACTCCTTCTGAAGGCGATCGGACGAACGCCGGACGACATCGCGCCATGGCCGCATTTCAGCGTTGCCGCAGCGCCCTCCGGCGCCAACCGCGCGGGACTGTTGCGGCTTGCGCTGCGCCCGGCGGACGCAACCGACGAATGGCGGGCGCTGATCGATGGCGCGACTGCCGCCGATGCGCAGCTGGCGGCGGCGCGCGACGGGCTAACGTTGATCGAAGCGGAAACCGAAGACGCCGAAGCGTCGATCATCGCCATGATTTTTCGCGAGGCGGTGGAAGTGCCGCGCGAGACTGCGATGCTCGTCACCCCCGACCGCACGCTGGCCCGGCGCGTGGCGCTGAAGATGCAGCGCTGGGACATCGCCGTTGAGGATTCCGGCGGCGTGCCGTTCGCCAATTCGCCTTGCGGAACGTTTTTGCGCCTGGTCGCGCTGGCCGTGTCCGACCCCGGCGATCCCGTCGCCATGCTTGCCGTGCTGCGCCATCCGCTGGCGACGCTGGGTCTTACAAACGCGGCGCGCGAGCGCGGCGTCGATGCGCTCGATCGCGCGGTTCGCGGGGTCAGGCCTGCGGACGACCTTGCCGGCATCGCGGCGCGGCTGCGCCCAAGGAAGGACGACCGCGAAAGCAACGGCAACGACGACGGCATGGCCGTACTCCGCGCTCTTGAAGAGGCGACGGGAATTTTCGGCGTTGCCAGAACGGCAACTTTATCGGCGCGCATCACGGCGCATCTGGCCGCCGCCGAGCGTCTTGCCGGCGCCGGGCATCTTTGGGCGGGCGATGACGGCGCCGTCGGCGCTGGCCTGCTGGCGGAAATCCTTGAGTGTGAGGACGATCTCAACGCGATCGGCGGCGGCGCTTATGCGGACGTTTTTTCCGCGCTCATTGCCGGGGCCGTCGTCCGGCGGGCGAGCGGCGCGCATCCGCGCCTTTCGATCCTCGGCCCCCTCGAAGCGCGGCTGCAAAGCGCTGATCACGTGATCCTTGCCGGCCTCAACGAAGGCGTCTGGCCGGCCGATGCGCCCGCCGATCCGTTCCTGTCGCGGGCAATGCGCGAAGCGGTCGGCCTGCCCTCGCCCGAGCGCCGCATCGGGCTTTCAGCGCACGACTTCGCGCAAGGCGCAGCGGCGCGCCGCGTCACCCTGACCCGTGCCAAACGCACTGGCGGCAAGCCGGCCAAGCCCTCGCGCTGGATCGTCCGCTTGCGCACTATTCTTGGCGGCGCCAGTCTTGACGGCGTTGGCGCGCTTCAAGCCGTCGATCAATCCGCGTTTTGGCGCAGACGCGCAGAGAGCCTCGACGCACCGGACATGGTTGAGCCCGTTGCCGCGCCCGCGCCGCGCGCCGGCAAGGACCGGCGCCCGCAAAAGCTGTCCGTCACGCAGATTGAAACCTGGCTGCGCGATCCTTACGCCATCTATGCGCGTGAATTCCTTCGTCTCAGGAAACTGGACGATCCGGGCAACGCGATCGGTCCGCGCGAGATGGGGACGCTGTTCCACCGCGTCTTTGAACGGGCAGTCCGCGAACAGGCGGCCCCGACACTTGCCGGCCTGCGCGGAATTTTTGACGAAGAGGCGCCGCGCGCGGGTCTTGCCGGAGCAAGCCTTGCCTTTTGGGACGCATCGATCGCTGGCGCGCTTGGCTGGTTCGCGGCGTTCGATGCCGAGCGGCGAAAGCTCGGCCAGCCATTCGTCGAAGAAGTCGGAGAGATCGCGCTGGCCGGCATCGACCCCCCGTTCCTTCTCGCCGCCAAGGCCGATCGCCTTGAGCGACTGGCGGACGGCGCGGCGGCGATCTTCGATTACAAGACGGGCGCACCGCCGAGCGAGAAACAGGACAAAACCTTCTCGCCGCAATTGGCGCTGACCGGCGTCATCGTCGAGGCCGGCGGGTTTCAGGCGATCGGCGACAGCAAGGTCGCGCTCTATCGCTATCTAAGGGCAGTCAACCGGAAGGACGACAAAAAGGACGATTTCGGTCGCGACGGCGCCGATGCGACAGCCGCCATCCGCGATGCGGAAGCAGGGCTCAGGCGCTGGATTGCGCATTTCGATGATCCGTCCGCCGCCTATCGCAGCCAGCCGCGCGCGCAATTCGTCAAAGACGAAGGCGATTATGACCAGCTCGCGCGGCGGCGCGAATGGAGCGCCAGCCAAGACGCGGCGGAAGACAGCGAATGAGCAACACCTCCCGCACGGATGAGACCAACGCCGCGCAGCGCGCCGCAGCGGACCCCGCCTTTTCCGTGTTCGTGTCCGCCAATGCGGGCGCCGGCAAGACGCGCGTACTGACAAACCGCGTCGCGCGTTTGTTGTTGAACGGCGTCAACCCGTCGACGATCCTGTGCATCACCTTCACCAAGGCGGCGTCCGCCGAGATGGCGGAGCGGCTCTTTACGCTGCTCGGCAAATTTACCCTCGCCGGCGATGCAGAGCTTGGCGCCGCGTTGAATGACCTCGACGGCGGCAACGCGCGGACACGCAGCGCTGACGAACTGTCGCGCGCGCGGCGCCTGTTTGCGCAAGCGCTGGAAACGCCTGGCGGGCTGAAGATCCAGACCATCCACTCGTTCTGCGAAAGCGTCCTGAAGCGGTTTCCGCTGGAGGCCGGCGTGCCGCCCGGCTTTACCGTCATCGACGAGTACGAGACGCGCCGCCTTGCGCAGGAAGCGGTCGCGAGCGTTGCGGCGAAAAGCCGGGGCGATGCGGCATTGCAGGCGAATTTCTCGCATCTCCTGGCGCTCCAGCCGGGGAAGGATTTGCGCGAGTTTCTGGAAAAAGCGGTGACCGGGCAGCGGCGCGAATTCGCGCACGCCGAAGCGATCGGCTGGGACGGACTGCTGGAAGACGCGCGCGCATGCCTTGGCGTTGATCCAACGATTTCAACAGCGGACATCTATGCGGAGATTGTCGCTGCGATCGAGGCGCTCGGCGTTAAAGCGCTGCGCGAGGCGTTGCTTGCGGGGTCGCCGACAACCAAAGCCGCGGCCCCAAAAGTCGATGACTTTGTGCGGGCGACTTTGCCGAAAGACAAATTCGACGCCATAGCGCCAGTGTTCCTGACGGCGGCGATGACGCCCCGCGCGTCGGTGTTGTCCAAAGCCGTTACCAGCGCAGAGCCGCAATTGGCGCAAGCGATTGAAAACGTTCAGAGCGATATTTTGCACGGCCTAAACAGGATCTGCGCGATTGCCGCGTATGAAGACACGCGCGCGCTTTATGGCGTTCTTCGGGAAGTTTTCACGGCGTTCGAGGCGGCGAAGTCTAACCGCGCGGGCCTCGATTTCGACGACCTCATCCGCCTGACGCGGCGGCTGTTGTCGGGCGACGGCGCGGCCGATTGGGCGCTCTACAAGCTCGACCAGGGCATTGCGCACATCCTTCTGGACGAAGCGCAGGACACTGGACCCGAGGCCTGGGACGTGATCGAGCAACCTCTCGCAGAGTTCTTCGCCGGCCACGGCGCACGCGCGCCCGGCCGTACGGGCGGGCGCACTTTCTTTGCGGTCGGCGACAAGAAGCAGTCGATCTATTCCTTTCAGGGCGCCGACGCGCAGCTCTTCGACGAGAAGGAGCAAGACCTCGGCAAGAAGATCGCCGCCGCCGGCGCTTACGCCAATGTGCAGTTGAAAGCGTCCTTCCGCACGACCGCGCCGGTGCTGCGGTTTGTCGATACGCTGTTCGAGCGCGCGCAGGTTTATGGCGGCGTCAGCGATGCCGCGCCCGAGCATCACTGCACGCGAGAGGGCGAAGCGGGCCTTGTCGAGCTGTGGCCGCTCACCCCCCGCGACGCGCGCGCCGCTGACAATCCCTGGGACGCGCCGATCGATCAGGCAACATCCTCAAGCCCGCCGCGCCGGCTTGCGGAAGCTGTAGCGGGCGAAATTGCCAGCTGGCTTGCAAACGGCGCAATGCTTGAAGCCAAAGGCCGCGGGATCGCGCCCGGCGACATTATGATTCTTGTGCAGAATCGCGGGGCGTTGTTCCACGAAATGATCCGCGCGCTCGGGCGCGCCAAGGTCCCGGTTGCCGGCGCCGACCGTATCGCGCTCGTCGAAGATCAGGCGGTGCTCGACCTCATCTCTTTCGCGCGCGCGGTGCTCTACGACGGCGATGATCTGTCGCTCGCGGAAACGCTGAAGGGCCCGTTCTTCAATATTGACGAGGACAGTCTTTACGATCTGGCGGCAACGCGCGGCGGCAAGACGCTCTGGCGCGCGCTTGTCGAGCGCCGGGGAGAGCAGGCGCCCTGGATGCGCGCTGCAGCCGGGATTGCCGCCGCGCGAACGATTGCGCTGAAGGACGGCGCCGTCGCGTTTTTCACGCATATTCTGGAAACCGGCGCGCCGTCCGGCTGGCGCCGCTTCGCTGCGCGCCTCGGGGCCCCGGCGCGCGAGCCGGTCGAAGAATTTTTACGCCAGGCGCTCGACTTTGAAAGCGCCAACCCGCGCAGTCTGCGCCTCTTCCTTGACGCGGCGCTGCGCGCTGACGCCATGGCGAACCGCGAATCGTCGGAAGCTGGCCCCAGCGTTCGCGTAATGACCGCGCACAAGGCCAAAGGCCTTGAAGCCGACATCGTCTTTCTCATCGACGCGCACCGGCCGGCGCGGTTTGACCATAAGGAACGCCTCCACCGACTGACGGCGGACACGGGGCATGCGGTTCCGGTTTATGGCATCGGCGAGGGACGCGGCGCCGGGCCGCTCGCTGACGCGCGCCGGCGCAAGGCGGGTCTTGCGTACGAGGAATATCGCCGTTTGCTCTATGTCGGCGCGACGCGCGCGCGCGACCGCCTCTACATTTGCGGCCATGAAATGGGCACAGGCGGCGATCCGGCACGCAAGGCGGATGGCGAGAAAACCTGGCACGCGCTGGCCGTTGACGCCTTCGCCGCGCTTGGAGAGGACGCGCGCGACGCCGGCGAAAGGTTTGGCGGCAGGGCGCTGCGCCTTTCGGCGCCGCAAACCATTGCGCCAAAACCCGGCGCCGCGCCGTCCGCGATCACGGCGCGCGAGCCCTTGCCGGCGTTCTTCACAACGCCGGCGCCCGCTGAAAAGCGCGCCCAGCGGCAATCGCCGTCAACGCTTGCACCGGAGCCGGACGACGCGGCGTATCGGCCGGGGCGCGGCGAGGGCAACTTCTTGCGCGGGCGCATCCTGCACCGGCTCCTCGAAGTGTTGCCGGAGATCGCGATTGCGGACCGGGAGCGCGCGGGCGCAAAGCTTGTCAGCCGCATGGCCGGCGCGCTTGACGAAGGAACCCGCGCCGGGATGCTCGCCGAGGCGCTCCGTGTGCTGAATGACGACCGGTTCGCGCCCGTATTCGCTCCCGGCAGTCTTGCCGAGGCGGCGATTGGCGGAGCGCCTTTGGGCGCGCGGGCCGGGCTGTTGCTGTCCGGGCGGATCGACCGGCTGGCAGTCCGCGACGGCCGCATCCTGATCGTTGATTACAAGACCAACCGCCCCCCGCCCAAACGCATCGAGGATGCGCCGCTTGGCGCCGTCGCTCAGCTTGCCGCCTATCGCGCGCTCTTGCAGCAAATCTATCCGGGGGTTGAGATCGAGGCGGCGCTGCTGTGGACCTTTGACGCGCGCCTGATGCCGGTCCCGGCGGAGGCGCTCGACCGCGCGCATTCGGAAACACTGATTTGACGCTTGCGTGATCGCCCGTTGATCTTCGCGGGCCTGCCCTTATGTTGACCCCCGAGCAAACGGCGCGCCCGCTTTCCCGTCGCGGCCGGCAAGGAAACCATCATGGCCACAAAGCCCGTCACCGATCAGTCTTTCCCGGACGATGTCCTGAATTCCACCACTCCGGTTCTTGTCGATTTCTGGGCGGAATGGTGCGGGCCGTGCAAACAGATCGGCCCGGCGCTCGAAGAGCTGTCGGCGGAGTTTGCCGGCCAGGTCACGATCGCCAAGATCAACATCGACGACAATCCGGAAACCCCGGGGCGCTTTGGCGTGCGCGGCATCCCGACCCTCATGCTGTTCAAGGACGGCAAGCTGACCGCCACCAAGGTTGGCGCCTCGCCAAAGTCGGCGCTCGCCGCGTGGCTGAAGAGCGAGCTTGGCGCGCCGGTGAAGACCGCCTGATCCGTCAGGAATTGTCGCGAAGCACTTCGCCCGCCAGATAAAGCGAGCCGCATATCAGCGCCCGGACCGGGCCGCCGCCGCGCGCCAGCGTCGCCGCCTCGAGCAGCGATCCGCAAGGATAGGCCGGAATGCCGGCGCGCTCGGCGGCGGCGGCAAGGTCGTCCGGCGCGCGGGCGCCCGGGTGCTGCGCCTGCACCGCAAAGACAGTCGAGGCGAGCCCCGAGAACGCGGCGAAAAATCCGTCTGCGTCCTTGTTGTCCTGCATCCCCGAAATGAGGACGAGCGGGCGCGACGTGCGCTCTTCAAAATCGGCAAATGCCGCCGCAAGCGCGCGCGCCGCATGCGGGTTATGGCCGCCATCGAGCCAGAGATCTGCGCCTGCGCCCAGCGCGTCGATGAGCGGCCCCGATTTCAGGCGCTGCAATCGCGCCGGCCAGCGCGCCGCCTGCAAGCCCGCCGACAGGATTTCGTCCGTAAACGTCAGACCCGCGCCCCGGATCGCGGCAACGGCGAGCGCCGCATTCATCACCTGATGCGCGCCAACGAGGCGCGGCGGGCTGAGATCGCAAAGCCCGGCATCGTCCTGATAGGTCAGGCGTCCGTTCTCGGTCCACGCGGTCCATGCCGAGCCGAAAGCAAAGAGCGGCGCGCGGATGCGGTCCGCCTCGCGCTCGAAGACCGCCATCGCCTCCGGCGTCTGCGGGCCGACGACGGCTGGCGCCGCGCGGCGGAAGATGCCGGCCTTCTCGCCGGCAATCGCCTCCAGCGTGTCCCCGAGAAAATTCTGGTGATCGAGCGCGATCGGCGTGATGACCGCGGCAAGCGGGCGTTCGATCACATTGGTTGCGTCAAGCCGCCCGCCGAGCCCCACTTCGAGGACGAGGTAGTCCGCGTGTGCGCTGGCGAAAGCGACGAACGCCGCGCACGTGATTGTTTCAAAGAGCGTCAGATCGTCAGCGCCTGCCGCGTCATCGACCCGGTTGATGGCGCCTATGAAAGCCGCGTCCGCGATCTCCGTTCCGGCAAGGCTGATGCGCTCGCGATAGTTGACGAGATGGGGCGATGTAAACGTGTGAACGCTGGCGCCTGACGCCTCGAGGATTGCTTTCAGATAAGCGACCGTCGAGCCCTTGCCATTGGTGCCGGCGACATGAAGGACCGGCGGCAGGCGATGGTGCGGGTTGCCGAGGCGCGCAAGCGTGCGCGTGACGCGCGACAAGCTGAGGTCGATCAGTGCCGGCCGGCGCACAGCGACGAGGTCCAACGCCGCGGCAACGGGGTCCACCGACAGGGGCTTTCTATTCCGCGGCGCGCGTCATCGCGCCGTCGCCGGCGCTCTGGCCGGCGTTGCGACCTGCGGCCTGCCCGCCTGTCTTCATCAGGACACGGATCAACCGCACCAGCGTCGCGCGCAGCTCAGGGCGCGGCACGACGAGATCGACCATGCCCTTGTCTTTCAGGAACTCGGCGCGCTGAAATCCTTCCGGCAGCTTTTCGCGGATCGTCTGTTCGATCACGCGCGGACCCGCAAAACCGATCAAGGCGCCGGGCTCTGCAATATGGACGTCGCCAAGCATGGCGAACGAGGCGGTGACGCCGCCCGTTGTCGGATGCGTCAGCACGACGATGTAGGGAAGGCGCGCCTCGCGCATCATCTGCACCGCGATCGTCGTGCGCGGCATCTGCATCAGCGAGAGAATGCCTTCCTGCATCCGCGCGCCGCCGGAGGCGGTGAAGGCGATCAGCGGCGCGCGGCTCTCGACCGCGGTTTCAGCGGCGCGGATCAGCGTCTCGCCAAGCGCCATCCCCATCGAGCCGCCCATGAACTCGAAATCCTGAACGGCCGCGACGGTCGTCATGCCGCCCAGCGCGCCGATTGCCGCAATCATGGCGTCGGGACGGCCGGTCTTGCGGCGATAGTCTTTCAACCGGTCCGCGTATTTTTTCTCATCGCGAAAGCCGAGCGGATCGTCGACCGGCGCCGGGACCGCGATTTCCGCATAGCGCGCATCGTCGAAGACAGCCCGCAGCCGCATCTCGGCCGGCAGTTTCATGTGATTGCCGCATGAGACGCAGACATTGAGGGCGGCCTCGAGGTCTTTGCCGAACAGCATCTCGCCGCAGCCGGGACATTTGACCCAAAGGGAATCCGACGCATCGTCATTGCGCTTGAACATCGCCTTGATGCCCGGCGGGGTGAGATTGGAAAGCCAGCTCATTCGTCTTCTCCGCCGCAGCGCCCTCTAGAGGCGGGCGCGCCTGACAGCCCCCGAAAGCTCACGCGCAAGGCTGAGGACTGCGCTGACCGCACTATCGGCCCCGCCGCCCGCAGGCTCAAGGCCGCGCGCCCGGGAACCCTGCGCCAAATTCGACGCAAGGCGCTCGACGAGCGCAGAGCCAACAACCACAAGGTCGGCGATTGCCGCCGTCGCCGCCGCATCTTCTGGCGTTTTGATGCCGAAACCGACCGCCACCGGAAGCGCCGACGCCGCTTTCAAACGGGCAACAGCCGCATCGACCGCGACGCGCCCGCCCGTTGCCGCGCCGGTCACGCCCGCGACCGAGACATAGTAAATAAATCCTGAGGTATTGCGAAGAACGGCAGGCAGACGCGCGCTATCTGTCGTCGGCGTTGCGAGACGGATGAAATCGAGGCCCGCCGCGCGCGCCGGCAGGCACAGTTCCGCGTCTTCTTCGGGCGGCAGATCGACGATGATGAGGCCGTCGACGCCAGCCGCTTTGGCGTCCTTGAGGAAACGCTGCGCGCCGTAGGCGTAAAACGGGTTGTAATAGCCCATGAGGACGATCGGAGTGCGGTCGTCTTCGGCGCGGAACGATCGAACCATCGCCAGCGTCTTCGTCAGCGTCTGGCCCGCCTGAAGCGCGCGCAATCCGGCCGCCTGGATCGCCGGTCCGTCAGCCATCGGGTCGGTGAAGGCAACGCCCAGTTCAATGAGGTCGGCCCCGGCAGCCGGCAGCGCCTTCAACAACGCAAGGCTCGACGCGTAATCGGGATCGCCGCCCATGATGAAGGGCGCGAAGCCGGCACGGCCCTCGCGGGCGAGCGCGTCAAACAGGCGGGCGATGCGGGACAAGAACCCTCGGCAATACCAAGCGTTCTACCTACATCGCCCGCCCATCATTTCAAGGCCGCATTTCAAGTCGCGCGTCAGGCGCGAACATAGATGCGCACGCCGCCATGATTGCGGTAGTGCAGGCGGCGGCCGCTGTCATAAGCGAAGGTCAGGCGCGGGGCGCGGTAATCGCCCCGGCGTTGTTCATACCGGTCGGGCGCGTAATAGAACGCCGAGCGCGGGCATACCGTGACGGCGCGGTCGCGGCGGGACTCACGTCGGTCATACCGGTCCTCGCGAACATCGGCGCGGCTGTAGTCGTAACGTTCGTCACGGCGGGATTCGCGCGCGTCGCGGCGGTCCTCGCGCGTGTCGGCGCAAGCCGAGCGGTCAAGGCGCCATTCTCCGGCGAAGGCCGGGGCCGCGCCAAGAACGAACCCGGCGCCAAGCACGGCGGCTGCAAGCTTTATCATTGAGGTCGTCATAAGCGGTCTCCTTTGCGACGGCCCTCCATAGCCGCCAATGACCCTTTAACGGACCGGCAGGGCGTTCCCCGTCGCGGCGGCCCGAGGTCTTTTCGCGGTCTTTTTGCGGCAAAACGGCGCCCGTCACTTTGCGGCGGCGGCAAAGTCCTCTTTGCGCGCAGGGAGCCACATGCCGAGCGCCCCGGCGATGACGCCTTTTTGGGCGGGCGTCAGTCCCTCCTCCGCCGCGAGATCGGCGATCAGCCTGTCAACGCTGTCGACGCCGCCGATCATGCCCGGACCCGCGCCCGACGCATCGTCGAGGCGCATCAGCGCGCCCTCGGCCCGCCAGCGCGACCACACGGGGCGCCCGGCGCCGTTCGGGTCCGCGCCATTCGGATCGCCGGACGCGGCAAACGCCGCCCAATAGCCGCCCATCGCCCGGCTAAGAGCCTCTCGCTCTGCCGAAGACTTTTCGGTGAACATGACCGGATCGAGCCGGCCCAGCAGCTCAAACCGGTTGAACACAAACGGGATCTCGATCGCGTGCGCCGCGCCGAGCAGTTTTTTCAGGTCGGTCCACAAAAACCGTCCGCCCTCGTCCCAGTCGAAACGGTAAGCGTAGACATCATCGTGACCTGCGCCGACCATCATCGCTGCTGGCTCATCGACCGAACGGATGCGCCACAGGCGGCTTTGATAGTCGGCGAGCCGGTCATAGAAATTGGCGTCCTTTGGAATGAAAAAGATACCGAAATACTGGTTGACGAGGCGCAGATCGACGAACTGGAAGAGCTTCATTTCGTCGCGATTGGTTCCGGTGATGACCGGCACGGCGTTGAAGGTCGCGCGGTCATCGAACGCTGCGCGCAAACCCTCCGCAGGCAGAGCAACGCCGTCAGCGATCATGCGCGGCAGGCTGGAGAAACCCTCGCTGTCGAGTTCATAGGCGGCAAACAGCGCGTTGACGGGTGTCGCCCGAAGCGCTGCGGCGTCGGCGGCAACAAGGCGTTTGGCAACCGCGGCGGCTGGATTGAGATCGGCGCCGCCGCCATATTCAGCCTCGGCGAGCGGGATCGAATCGAACAGCCCCGACTGCAGGATTGCCCGATGGAAAAGGCCTTTCGCGCGCGGGCTGGCGAGAAGTCCGGCAACATTGTGCCCGCCAGCGCTCTCGCCGAAGACCGTCACGCGACCCGGATCGCCGCCGAAAGCGGCAATGTTGGCCTTGACCCATTCGAGCGACGCAATGAGATCGAGGAGCGCAAAAGACGCGGCCGCATCCTCCGGCAATTCGGCCCCGCTGCGGATCGCCTCATGCGCGAACCATCCGAGCGGCCCCAGCCTGTATTGCACCGTCACGACGATGACGTTCTCGTTCGCGACCAGATTTGATGGGTCGTACTGGCTGGCGGACCCCCAGACATTGCCGCCGCCATGGATCCAGACCATCACCGGCAGTGTCGCGTCTGGCGCGCTGCCCGGCGGCGCATAGATGTTGAGGGTGAGGCAATCCTCCGTACCCTGAAGGGTCCCGGGGGCGACGCCCTCGCTGGCGTTAAACACATTGGTGAGCTGCGGGCATACGTCGCCGTGCGCCAGCGCTTCGCGCATTTGCGTCCACGCGGCCGCCGGACGAGGGCCGCGCCAGCGGAGATCGCCTTCCGGCGCGGCGGCGAAAGGAAGCCCGCGCCAGATATTGACGCCGTTGGCGCCCGTGAAGCCGACAACCTCGCCTTGCGCAATCGTTCGCCGCGTAGCCGGGTCGGCAATCGGCGGGGCCTCGGGCGCCGGCGCGCGGCCGCACGCGGCAAGGAAAGACGCGGCGGCGAGGGCGAGATACAAAGCGGCGGGTCGGATCATCGAAAGCTCCGGCTGACAACTGATGGAAGACCTGTCGACTGTTGTGGCCAATCAGCCGCCGCGCGCCAAGCACCGCCAGCAGCAATGCGCAAAGACGCGCGAAGCTTTGGCGCAAGGTCGGCAGCGCCATGCGCGATCAAAATAGCGTGCTTCAACAATTGTCCCGGCGTCCGTGCGCAGCGTTCGAGCACGGTATGCCCCTCTGGTCATACACGGGCTCGTCCCGTGTATCTCAAGCCCATAGTGCCGCCGCCCGTTGCCGGAGGTCCACGGAACAAGCATGCGGTCGGACTTGTTCCGAAGGTCCGTGGGCGACTTGTGCTTTTATAGTCGAAGCTTTCTTCCGCCACGGTCGGCGTTTATTGGCGCTTCCACTAGCGCTGGGCCGGCGCCTTTGCCAAAAACCCCGTCGGCGCGCCGGTACTTGCGGCCCGGCCGGCAAGATCATCCGCCAGCACGGCATTGAGCGCCGCGACCGCCTTGGCGGCCCGCGCGAAATCAGCCTCGCCGACCTTTTCCATCAGCCGGGAGATCTCGCCAAGCTCGCGGCGCTGGACCTCAACGCAGACATCGATGCCCTTTTGCGTGAGAACGTAATGCCTGGAGCGTTTGTGGCGCGGGTTAATTTCGGTTCGGACAAGCCCGCGGGCAACGAGCCGGTCGAGCACGGCTTGCTTGGCTTGCCGGCTGACCGCTTTGCGGCGGGCAAGCTCCGGCGCGGAGCTTTGCCCCTCAACAAACAGATCGCGCAAGGTCCCGCGTTCCGGCGCGCCAAGACCGAGGTCGGCATACATCGCTTCCGCGACCGCCGTGAGATGCAGGAACGCCGTCGGGATCTCGTTGATCAGCGAGAGAACGTCGCGGGCTCTGCCGGGGCCGGGGTCGTACATGACAAGTAGGTTGTCATGATGACTTTTCTGGTGTCAATGACGTGGCAGGTATGCGCGACGGATTTTCGTTCAGGCGACGGATTTCAGCGCCCGGAATGCGACCATCTTGCGCTGCGCCTCGTCCCACAGCGCAAGGCTTGCGCAGTGGAGGCTGTCGCGGATCGTCATCTTCGGCAGCGCCTGTAAATCGTCGCTAGAGCGATAGCATTCTGGCAGCCGGTAATTCGGGATGCCGCTCGCCAGATGATGGATATGGTGCAAGCCGATATTGCCGGTCAGCCAGCGCAGCGGTTTTGGCAAATGGTAATGCGACGAGCCGAAGATTGCCGCTTCCGCATAGGTCCATTCGGGCTTTCGCGCCCAATAGCTGTCCTCATATTGGTGCTGCACGAAAAACAGCCACGTCCCGACCCACGCTGCAATCGACACGGTCGGCAGAATGGCGAGCGCAATCGCGCCAGCGCCAAACGCAAAGCCAAGCGCGCCATAGACGACAACCAGCGCAAGGTTCAGCGCCACGACGCTCCCCCAGATCTGCTTGAGGCGAAGCCCGTGATAGGTCTCGGCAAACGGCATCGCGCCCGCCAGCGGAAAACGCTGCAGGATGAAGAAATAGATCGGCGAGCCGAAGATGATCATCACAAGCGGATTACGATAGGCGCGATAGAGCGCCCGGTTCATCGGCGACAGCTTGCGGAATTCCTCAACCGTCAGCGTATCGACGGCGCCAACGCCGCGCCGGTCAAGATCGCCCGATCCGGCGTGATGGCGGTTATGCGCGTCGCGCCAGAAGCCATACGGCGTGAACGTCAGGATGCTGATCAAAAAGCCGAGGGCATCATTGGCGCGCCGGTTCTTGAAATAGCTGCCATGGCCGCAATCGTGCTGGATCGTAAACAGTTTGACGAGGATGCCGGCCGCGACCGGCGACGCCAGGAGCGCAAAGCCCCATTCGCCGACATTGGTCAAGGCAACCATGCCGGCGACCAGCCCGCCGTAAAGCAGCAGGCTGACCGAGGCCTGCGCAAGCGAGCGCGACAGCTGCGCGCCCTGGAAGGACTTGCAGTGGTCAACAATGCGGCGCAGCGCGGCGGCGCGGTCCCTGACCGCGTCGGCGAAAGCGCCCCCGTCGGCGACAGCGTCAGCGAAAGCCGCGCCCATAGTGGACGCTGCGGAATGGGCAGCGTTTGACATGCTTTGCAAAGGAGCCCCTCGATTATGCGCCAAGCCGTCCCGATTGCCGTCAGCGGACGCTTGCGCTGTCACTTCACCAAACCCTGTTTTAAGGAGAGTTAAAGGCCGCGCGCAATCAGGCGCGCTCACAAACGCGCTCACAAAATCGTTCGTCGTGTTCGGCAATCCTCAGAAAGAGCTTCATGCTGCGCCGCCGAAATGGGGCATGACCGAGAAAATGTCCTTGTCGCCGCGCCCGCACAGATTGACGATAATAATCCCGCCCTGCTGCAGGGCTGCCGCCTTGTCGAGCGCCCGCGCCAGCGCATGGGCGGGCTCCAGCGCCGGGATAATTCCTTCGAGCTTCGAGCATAACCCGAACATCTCCAGCGCTTCGGCGTCGGTTGCGGATTGATAGGTCACGCGCCCGGTGTCGTGCAGCCAGGAATGCTCCGGACCGATGCCCGGATAATCGAGACCCGCTGAAATCGAGTGGCCTTCAAGGATCTGGCCGTCGCCGTCCTGCAGCAGATACGTGCGATTGCCGTGCAAAACGCCGGGCCGCCCGCCCGCAAGCGAGGCCGCATGATCCGGCGTCTCAAGACCCCGACCGCCAGCCTCGACGCCGATGATTTCGACGCCGGGATCGTCGAGAAAGGGGTGGAACAGCCCGATCGCGTTCGACCCGCCGCCGATACAGGCGATGATTGCATCGGGAAGCCGCCCCTCGCGCTCAAGAATCTGCGCGCGCGCTTCCGTGCCGATCACCGACTGAAAATCCCGGACCATCATCGGATAGGGATGGGGCCCCGCCGCCGTGCCGATCAGATAATAGGTGTCGGCGACATTCGTCACCCAATCGCGCAAGGCTTCGTTCATCGCGTCTTTCAGCGTCCCCCGCCCGGACGTGACGGGACGCACCTCCGCGCCAAGGAGCTTCATCCGGAAGACGTTCGGGCTTTGCCGCTCGACATCGGTCGCGCCCATATAGACAACACAGGGCAAACCGAAGCGCGCGCACACTGTCGCCGTCGCGACGCCATGCTGGCCGGCGCCCGTCTCGGCGATGATGCGCGTCTTGCCCATGCGGCGGGCAAGCAGGATCTGGCCCATGCAATTGTTGATCTTGTGCGCGCCGGTATGGTTCAACTCGTCGCGCTTGAAATAGATTTTCGCGCCGTTCCCCTTTGGCGCCGACGCGCGGACGTGGCTCGTCAGCCGCTCCGCAAAGTATAGGGGCGACGGACGCCCCACATAGTGCGTCAAAAAATGCGTCAGCTCGTCCTGAAACGCGGGGTCGCTTTTGGCGCGGTCATACTCGGTAGCGAGATTGAGAACGAGCGGCGTCAGCGTCTCGGCAACAAACCGCCCGCCGAAAATGCCGAAACGGCCCTCGGCGTCGGGGCCGGTGCGGTAGGAGTTGGGCTTAGGTGCGCTTTTATTCATGACAGCGAGATTTCCGGCCGGTTGGTTAACGAAGCCCTACCGCGTCTTTTGGCGGGAACAAGAGCGAGGCGGCGTGACCGATCCGCCGCGCCGCCTATGGCAAATCGTCGGCGTTTATCGTCACGGCCTTGTCGATCCGCCCGACGAGATAGGCAACGCCGGAGGAGTCCAAAGGTTGAATTTTTCGAACGACATGAACCCGGCCGGACGGCGTTTCTTCTTCGCCGTCCAGCGGCCCCGCCCAATAGAGCGGCGTGACGTTCGAATGGGTGACGAGCACGATGTTCGCGGCGGGAGACGCTGCAAGCTCGGCTTCCAGCGACTGTTTGAAGGCATCGGCGATTTCAGGATCGTCGGATTTCAATTCGCCGCGCGGTATGACCGGGGCTCTGCCCGCCGCGACAAGGACGGCCGTGTCGTAGGCCCGGCAGATGTCGCTCGTGTAGACTTTGGCGATTGCCACATCCCGCAAGGCCAGCCAGTCGCCAATCAGGCGCGCTGTCGCAAATCCGGCGGCGTCGAGGCCGCGCGGCCCCTCCAGGACGCAGCCGGCGGTCATACCCACCGCCGTTTTCTGGTCCGGCGGCGCGCTGGCGTGGCGCATGACAATCAGATTGCCGCCCATGCGCAACAGCGCAACCGCCTCGGCGCTCGTTGTCGTCCTGTTCCCGGAGGGCCCCGGCAACGTTGCGCACGCCACGAGCGAAAAAACCGCCAGCATCGCCAGGATGGCCTTGAGAGTCATGGGCTTACCCGATTCTAGCCGGCCGCCGCACGGGCGGCCTTGATGAAGTCGGCAATCAGCTTTTTGTCCTTCGCGCCCGGTTTTGCCTCGACGCCCGATGAGACATCGACCCCGGCAAACGCGGTATGCCCGCCAACGGCCGCGATCGCGGCGGCGACGGTTTCTGGCCGCAATCCCCCAGCCAGCAGGAAGGGCGTCTCGCCGCGGTAGCGCTGTGTCAGCGACCAGTCGAAGGCAACGCCGTGCCCGCCGGCGACCGCCGCGCCTTTTGGCGGGCGCGCATCGAAGAGGAGGAGGTCGGCGGCAGCGGCGAGGGCTTCGACGCCGTCGAAATCGGCCAACTCGCCAACGCCGACCGCGCGGATCACCTCGACCCCGAACTCGGCGCGCATTGCGGCGATGCGCTCGGCGTCTTCATGGCCGTGAAACTGAAAATGGGTCAGGAACGGCGCCGTTTCCCCCAGCAGCTTTTCGCCCGCATCGACATAAAGGCCGGCAAACTTCGGAGCCGCAAGCGCTTCTTCGAAGCACGTCTGTTTGGTTGCCGAGACAATCTCACTGGCAAGGTCGGGCGTCAGCGCCCTTGGGCTTTTGGCGACAAACACAAAGCCGATGATGTCGGCGCCGGCTCTGGCGGCCGCCATCGCCCCTTCCGCCGACTTGATCCCGCAAATCTTGACCAGCAGCGCCGCCATCGGACTATTCCTGATCCTTGGGCGGCGGGGCCGCCGCGGAAGTAGGGCCAACTGGCGCGGTTTTTCTCAGCGCTTTCAGTTCAAGGCGATCGGCTTTGGCGCGCAGACGCAATTCGCGGCCGGACGTCCATGACGCCGCCGCGCCAAGACCAACCCCCGCGAGCAAAAAGAGGACGAGCCAGATCCAAAGCGGGAGCGCAGGGGTCGCCAGCGCGGGCGCGGTAGTCGAAAGCGGATCGAGGCTGAGGGCAACCGGGGCGCGGTTGGCGACGAGAAAGACGACAAGGAGCGCGCCAGCGGGAACGGTAAAGAACCAGCGCGTCAGCTTTTTCATGCGAGGGGACCCATCGGGCTAGCGGCCATGGCAACGCGCAGGGGTCGCAGTCACGATCATTTTTTTGCCGCCTGGCGCTTTGGCGCCGGCGCCGCGCCATTCAACCGGTCGCGCAGTTCCTTGCCGGGCTTGAAGAAGGGCGAGTATTTCTCGTCGATTGGCACGGGCTCTCCGGTGCGCGGATTGCGCCCGACGCGCGAGGGCCGGTGCTTCACTGAAAACGCCCCGAAGCCGCGCAATTCAACGCGGTCGCCGCGCTGCAGGGCATCGGTGATTTCTTCAAAGACGATCGACACCAGCCGCTCGATATCGCGATGGAAAAGATTCGGGTTTTCGTCAGCAAGCTTTTGCACCAGCTCAGACTTGATCATTCGAACTCCCGCCGTTCTTGACGTCCGCCGCCGGTTCTTGACCCGAAACCCGGCTGCGCGCCCCCCGTTTAAGCCAATAGGCGCCTGAATTCAGCCACTTGACCCTCTCAAACAGATGCTGCGGCGTCAAGGCGCTTCTCCGCGGCAAGCGCGGGCGGTACCAGTTTTCCATGACAGTTCGAGATGATGCGCGCGCGTCTTTCGGCTTCGCCGATGTCGCATCGAGTGAGAAAGCGCGCCTTGTGCGGGGCGTCTTCGACAGCGTCGCGTCGCGCTATGATGTGATGAATGATCTGATGTCGGCGGGTCTCCACAGGGTGTGGAAGTCAGTCTTCATCGACCGCCTCAACCCCCAGCCCGGCGAAGTGCTGCTCGATGTCGCGGGCGGCACGGGCGATATCGCGAGCGCGTTTCTAAAGCGCGCGGACACGCGCCCGCGCGCGGGCGCGCGACCTCCGGCAAGAGCTTTGATCGCCGATATCAACGCCGAGATGCTGCTCGCTGGGCGCCAGCGCCCCATGATCGATGCGTTCGGCGATCGCCTCGCGCATGTCTGCGGCGACGCGGAAAACCTTCCCTTCCCGGATCGCTCGGTTGACGCCGTGTCGATTGCCTTTGGCATAAGGAACGTAACGCACATCGATCGCGCCCTTGCCGAAGCGCGCCGTGTGTTGAAGACCGGCGGGCGTTTTGCCTGCCTTGAGTTTTCGCATCTCGCGACCGAAGGCTTGCAGAAGGCTTACGATCTTTATTCGTTCAACGTCATTCCGTGGCTTGGCGAGCGGGTGACGGGCGACCGCGACAGCTATCAATATCTGGTCGAGTCGATCCGCCGCTTTCCGAAGCAGGAGCATTTTGCCGCGATGATTGGACGCGCGGGATTGTCGCGCGTCTCCTTCGAGAACCTGTCCGCCGGGATTGTGGCAATCCACGTTGGCCGGCGGCTTTAGGCGCACGCGATGTTCGACGCAATCGCAGACATGACGCGCCTTCTTGCTGCCGCCGCGCGGCTGTCGCGTCATGACGCGCTGATCCCTGCCGAAATTGCCCCGCTTTTGCCGGCGCCGGTTCGTTTTGTGGGCGCCGTGACGCGCATCGGCGCGCGCAAGACCGGCAGCGACGGGCGCGCGCTCCGGCCCGGCGAGCGCCTTGCCAATGCCTTTGAGAAGATGAGCCCTGCTTACGTCAAGCTCGGCCAGTTCATGGCGACGCGGCCCGACATTATCGGCTTTGACGCCGCGCGCGACCTCGGGCGCCTGCAAGACCGCATGCCGCCCTTTCCGCGCGCCGAAGCGGCCGCCGAAATCGAGCGCGCGTTCGGCAAGCCGGTCGGCCAGCTGTTCAGGGCGTTTTCAGAGCCAATCGCCGCCGCCTCGATTGCGCAGGTTCACCGCGCAACGATGCTGGACGGAACCGAGGTTGCGGTCAAAGTGCTCCGTCCCAGGATCGAGCCGCAGGTGACGGCCGAGTTCCGCGCCTTTGGCCGCGCCGCGCGCTTTCTGCAAGAGCTGTCGCCGACGACGCGCCGGATGGAGCCTGTGCGGTTCATTGAAACGCTGAAGGCCGCGGCAGCGCTCGAACTCGACCTCAGGATGGAAGCCTCGGCCGCGTCGGCGCTGAAAGAGGATCTGAAAGAGACGCCCGGCGTGCGCGTTCCGGCGATTGTCTGGCCGCTAACCTCGCGCCGTGTTCTGACGCTGGAATGGATCGAGGCAACGCCGGTTGGCGATCTCACGGCGTTACGCGCGCGCGGGCTCGACCTCAAGGCGCTGGCGCGCACCGTCATCGACGTCTTTCTGCGGCAAGCGCTGCACAAGGGATTTTTCCACGCCGACATGCATCAGGGCAATTTGATGATCGACGACAAGGGGCGCCTTGTGCTGATCGATTTCGGCATCATGGGGCGCCTCGATGAGGCGACGCGGCGGACCTTTGCCGAGATCATCCACGGCTTCATCACGCGCGATTATCCGCGTACGGCGAAAGTGCATTTCGACGCGGGCTATGTGCCAAAGACGCATTCGATCGACGCCTTTGCCCAAGCGCTGCGCGCCGTTGGCGAGCCTTTGTTCGGCCTTTCCGCCGACCGCGTCGACATGAGCCGCGTGTTGCAGCAGCTCTTTGACGTAACCGCGCTCTTTGACATGCACCTGCGCCCCGAACTTGTGCTTCTCCAGCGCACCATGGTGACGGTCGAGGGCGTGGCGCGAACCTTCGACCCGGAGATCAATATGTGGGAGGCTGCAACGCCCGTCGTGCGCACCGCGATTACCGATGCGATCGGCCCGAAACGGCAGTTCGACCGGCTGCGCGAGGCGACGATGAAAGCGCTCGATATCGCGCCGCAACTGCCGAAATATGTGGAGGCGATTGCGGCGGCATCAGCGCGCGTTTCGCAGGACGATTTCGGCGGGCCGGGCGCCGCGTCCGAAGCGATGATGCGCGACCTTGCGCGCGAGCGGCGCAGGATGCGCGCGGCGCTCTGGTTTGCCGGCGCGGCAGCGATCGCGCTCGCTGGCGTCATCGCCTTTCGCTGATACTGCGCGCGCCGAGGAACGCCGTCACGCTCATCGGCGCAAAAACGATCCATTGCGGCAGCGTCAGTGGCATGATCCCGAACCGGACAATCAGCGACCAGCCGATTAAGGTGATCGCCGCCGCAAGACCCGCCACGAGATAGGCGCTGTCCGCCTTGCGCCGCCAGAACAGCGCATCGGCGACCAGCAGCGCCATACCGGCAAGAATGACGGTGATGCCATGCCAGCAGAGATAGAGCGTCAGGCGCGGCAATGTCGGCAGATCGCTCGCCAGAAGCGGCTCGGCGATCATGCGCCCGCCGACGAAGACGTGGATGAGGGTCATCGCGATTGCGAGCGCCAAGGCGACGGGCAAATAAACACGCGTCACGATAACCCCGATCCCGGTTCAGGCTTCAGGAAGATCGCCTCGACCGGCGATCCGAAGACGTCGGACAGACGATAAGCGAGCGCAAGGCTGGGGTCGAACCGGCCGCTCTCGATGGCGAGGATCGTTTGGCGCGTGACATCGACCAGACGAGCGAGATCGGCCTGGGTCAGGTTTCGTTCCGCGCGCAAAACTTTGAGACGGTTTTTCAGTCCCTTATTCTTCTGTTCTGCCGATTGACGGCGACGGTCCAAACAACGCCGAACAGGCTGACATAAACCCAAGGCGTTGTGTCGAAGCCTTCAAAGACAAGGCGCGGCCAGACACCGGGTCCGGCAATCAGGTCAACCCACCCTTGCGCAAACAGCACAAGCAGCGTGACGCCGCCGGCGGTCGCGGTCGCCCGATGCGTCTGCTGAACAATGAGTTCATCCGGCAACCGCGCCAGAAACCGCGCGCTCGCTGCCATCCACAAGGCGACAGGCGCGACAGGGGCAAGCGCCAACGCAAGCCGCGCTGGGACGGGCCAACTGTCGAACCCCTCAAGGTCATGAACCCGGGGCACGACCAAAATGACAATCATTGAATAGAGCGCCCAAAACATCGCGTGGGCAAAGCTCATCCGGCCGACAGCGACGTCCAGTTTTTGCTTTCTCGTCATTTGCGTCCCTACTTAATGTCAGCGCTAGCCTCTGATCAGGATGGTCAAAAGAAATGTAAATAACATCTTACTTAATGTAAAGTCTTATTTACATTTTAAGGCGCTAATGTCGCCGCCGCGTTGCGTAGGTTCGCAGGCAATCTTGATGATATCATTGCGATATCAACTAGCTTCCCATGCCTAGTTGATCAGTCGGACTTTCTATGACGCATTGCTGGCGCTGCTGACTGGAAAGACCGAGCGCGGCAACGAGGGTAAGCGCGACGGGCAGATAAATATGCGTCACGCGAACTCCGATTTCCGTTCCGGCTTCAAGAAGATCGCCGCGACAGCCGCAGCGAAAACCTCGGACAGACGGGTCATGAACCGGCCTTCCCCTTGCCGTCGATCAGCACTGCCTGTTGCCATCGGCTTGGCGCTTTGTCGGTGCGGTGAATGCAGCCTGCCCAACAGCAGGGGCGTTTCTTCCCTTCCAGCAGCTCATCACACGTTCGCGCTATGCGGCGCTGGCGTGTTGTCAGTTGCTTGGCGTCTTCGACCCAGCAAATGAATTCATTTCGACCGAGCGGCGTCAGGCTTTGCCAAAGCGCAAAGACTTCTGGATCTGACTTCAATGCCGTCTGAAAATCTTTGCGGGCTTTGTGGACCGTCCCTTGGGGAAAAGCGCTCACCACGAAACCTCCCGGCAATGCAGCCCGACGGCCAGGTGCAATAGCGCCGAATTGAACGGCAGCTTCGGCACTTGACCCATGAGTAACAGGATGACCGCGATTTGAAGGCTAGCAGACACTGAAATCAAGGGGCTAGCGCCAACAGCGCGGACTTGCGGCCCGTCCGTGCGCCGGATATGATATCATGGTGATATCAGTGAGGGTCTATGGGCCAGGTGATCATCCGCAACATCGACGACGCGGTGATCGAATCGCTGCGCAGCGGCGCCGAACGCGCGAACAAGCCGCTGGAACAATCGCTGCGCGAAATTCTTGGCGAAGCTGCCCGTGCTGACAAGGCCGCGGTGCTGGAGCGGCTGAGGCGCCTCGCCGCGATGAACCCGGCAACCGCGATCGATGCGACCGATCTCATCCGAGAGGATCGCGACCGGTGAGGACGGCGGTCGTAGACGCAAGCGTCGCGGTGAAATGGGTAGTCCGCCAGCCGCTAACCGACGCCGCCTACCGGGCGATCGAGCAGTTCCGGCTAATCGCCCCGAGCCTCATTCTGGCGGAAATCGGCAATGCGCTCTGGAAATATTGCCGCACCGGCGAAATCGGCGCCGCCTCGCTGCCCGAGATCATGAATGGCCTTGAGACGCGTTACTTCAAGACCGACCCGATTGATGAGGCGATGTCCGCTACGGCTTTGGCGCTGGCTGTCGATCTCGATCATCCCATTTATGATTGCTACTACCTAGCGATGGCGAAGCGAGAGAGCGTGCCGATTATCAGCGAAGACAGGCGGCTTACGCAAAAAGCGAGGTTGGCCGGTTTCACCGTAGTCGCCCTCGCCGATATTCCGGAAAGCGCGCAATGACCAAACGCTCCATTCTTCTCATCATCGGCGGCGGCATTGCCGCGTATAAATCGCTGGAGCTGATCCGCGATTTGTCGAAGCGCCAGATCGGCGTGCGCGCAATCCTGACCAAAGCCGGGGCGGAGTTTGTGACGCCGCTCTCCGTCGGCTCGCTGACCGGCGAGAAGGTCTTCGCAGACCTCTTCAACCTCACCGACGAAGCGGAGATGGGGCACATCGAACTCTCGCGTTCGGCCGATCTTGTTGTCGTCGCGCCCGCGACTGCGGACCTCATGGCGAAAGCCGCAAACGGCCTCGCAGGCGACCTCGCCTCGACCGCCCTTCTCGCAACCGACAAGCCGGTTCTCTATGCCCCTGCGATGAATGTGCGCATGTGGGAGGCGGCGGCGACGCAAAGGAACCTCCGCACGCTGATCAACGACGGCGCGATGGTCGCCGGGCCCAATGCGGGCGAGATGGCGTGCGGCGAATTTGGCCCGGGGCGGATGGCCGAGCCCCATGAAATCGCAGACGCGATCGAAGCCTATTTCTGCCGGACGATGCCCGGCCCCTTAAGCGGCAAACGCATTATCGTCACCGCTGGCCCGACGCACGAACCGATCGACCCCGTGCGCTATATCGCCAACCGGTCATCCGGCAAGCAGGGCTATGCGATCGCGCAGGCGCTGGCGCGCCTTGGCGCAAACGTGACGCTAGTTACCGGGCCGACCGATCTGCGCGCGCCCGCGGGCGCAGCGGCAATCCAGGTCGAATCGGCGCGGCAGATGTTCGCCGCCGTCGAGGGCAACCTGCCGGCCGACTGCGCCGTGATGTGCGCCGCCGTCGCCGATTATCGCCCCGAAATCGAGACCGATCACAAGATCAAGAAAGAACGCGGCGGGCTGACCAATATTCCGCTGGCGGAAAATCCGGACATTCTGAAGACCGTCGCGCACCTGAAGACCGGCCGGCCAAAGCTTGTTGTCGGATTTGCGGCCGAGACCGACGATGTCGTCAGCCATGCGCGCTCCAAGCGCCTGCGCAAGGGGTGCGACTGGATTGTTGCCAATGACGTTTCCGCCGGCGAGCACTGCGCAATGGGCGGCGACCGCAACATGGTGACGCTGATCACCGAAAACGGCGAAGAGCGCTGGCCGGACATGTCGAAGGAGGCGGTTGCCGAAAGGCTTGCGGGACGGATTGCGGCAGCGCTTGGCGGAGGCGTCACAGCGGCGCCCAAAGCGGCTGAATAGCTGGCGGGCGCCCCTTCCTGCGCCCGGCAATTTCAGATTACGCAGCCGCCTTCAAACTACCATGCGGGTCGATGACGAATTTCTTCGGCGATCCGTCATTAAAGACCGCGTAGGCATCGATCGCCTTTTCGAGGGGGATCACCTCGACATGCGCCAGCTTGCCGAGATAGGGCATGCGATCCCAGAGAATCGCCATCATCAGGTCGCGATTATACTTCATCACTGGCGCCTGGCCGGCGGAAATATGCGGCGACTTGATCCAGGCCTTGCCAAAATCGAGGCTGTAGGTTCCAGCTTTCGTGTCGGCGTCGACCGCCTTGGGGTCGCCTTCCGCGTAGACACCGGGGGCGCCGATCGCGCCGTTTTCACGAACGATCTCCATCAGCGTATTAAGAACGACGCCCGGCTCCTCGCCTGCGCCCGGGCCGTTGCCATGCGCTTCAAAGCCAACTGCATCGACGCCGCAATCGACCATGCGCTCGCCGAGGATCGCCTCGATCTGATCGGCGACGGGCGTCTCGCTTGCAATATTTACCGTTTCGTATCCGGCGTCCTTCACGAGTTGCAGCCGCTCGGCGTTTGAGTCGCCGACGATGATGCACGAGGCGCCAAGAAGATGGGCAGAGGCCGCGGCACAACGCCCAACCGGACCTGCGCCCGCGATAAAAACCGTCGCGCCTTGTTTCACGCCGGCCTGGACGCAGCCGTGAAAGCCCGTTGGCAAGATGTCAGACAGTAGTGTCAGATCCCGGATTTTTTCCATCGCCTGGTCTTTGTCGGGAAATTTCAGGAGGTTCCAGTCGGCAAACGGAACCATCAAATAATCCGACTGTCCGCCTTGCCAGCCGCCAAGGTTAAAGCCGTAGGCGCCGGCATTGGCTTCGTCGTTGACGTTCATGCAGGTGTCGGTGTGCTGCGACTTGCAATTGCGGCAACGCCCGCACGAGACATTGAACGGCACCGAGCACAAATCGCCCATCTTTATGAAATGAACGTCGGCTCCTAGTTCGACGACCTCGCCGGTCATCTCATGCCCGAGCACGGTGCCCTTGGGAACCGGAAAGCGGCCGCGATATATATGCTGGTCGCTGCCGCAAATGTTTGTCGTCACCAATTTCAAAATTGCGCCGTGTGGCGCTTTCTTGCCTTGGGGATCGATCAGTTTTGGGTAGTCAAACGTTTCGATCTTCAGGTTTTTCGGGCCCACATAAGTAATGACGCGATTGCCGGATGCCATTATCGATATTTCTTTCCTGTCAAAGCGGCGGCGTTGCGCAGCAGCCAGCCAAAGGATCAACGGCGCGGCGGCGACAAAGGTTCCCTGCAAAAATACCCTGAGTTGCAAAATGCATGGGCTGCTGTGCACGGCGCGCGCTTCAGCGACCATCGGTGTCGATCAAACACAATCGCGCGCCGTACTAGTCCACGGCGCGGTTGAGCGCCCTGTCGATGCTTGCCGGGACGACTTCGACCTTGCGTGCCGCCATTGCCGCATCGATCTCGGCCAGCCGCTCTTCGCGCGGCCGGTCTGCGCCGCCTGCGAGGCGCTGGACGCTGACATAGTCGAGCTTGCCGGTGCCGAGGACGGGCACGTCTTTGACCGACACCAGTTTTTTCGGCACGGCGATTTCAGGGACGCCGTGGTTTTGTGCCCAGACGATCAGTGCGGAGCGGTCGGGCGCCGGGTGGTCGGTGACAAGGACGATTTGCTCGCCGCGCCGGTCATCGGGGAGGATTGCGGCGGCATGCATGTAGTCGGGCCAGACCGCCGCCGCGCAATTCTCGACAACGGCGAGCGAGACCATCTCGCCGCCGATCTTGGCAAAGCGTTTCATCCGCCCCCGGATCGTCATGTAGCCGTCGGCGTCAAAGCTGACGACGTCGCCGGTGTCGTGCCAGCCATCGCGGAGCGGCCTGACGACGCCAGGCGCATCCGGCGTGATATACCCTTGCATGATATTCGGACCGCGCACGAACAGGCGCTTGGCGTTCGGCAAGCCCTCAACGTCTTCAAGGCGCATCTCGACGCCGGGCAGCAATTTGCCAACCGTGCCATTGCGAATGTCGCCCGGCTGATTTGCGGCAAGCACCGGCGAGGCTTCAGTGACGCCATAGCCTTCGAGGACTTCAAACGAGAAGAGGCGCTCGGCCGTCTGACGCGTTTCGTCCTTGACGCGCTCGGCGCCGCAGACGGCAATCCGCAGCGAACTCATCGCGCCGTCTTCGCTGGCGCGCATATATTGCTGCAGAAACGTGTCGGTCGCGAAGAGAACGCTCGCGCCGGTTTCGAAGATCCGCTTCGGAACGATCTTGGTTTGCAGCGGCGAGGGGTGGAGCACCACCGGATAGCCGTTGAGGATCGGCCACAGCGTGCCTGCGGTCAGCCCGTAGCAATGGAAGGTCGGCAGCGGGTTGAAGAAAATATCCGTAGGCAGAATTTTGACGTGCTCGGCGATCTGATAAATGTTGGAGAGGATGTTGACGTGGCTGAGCGCAACGCCTTTCGGGTCGCCCTCGGTCCCTGACGTAAATAAGATGATGCCGAGACTGTCGGGATCGGGGCTCGCGGAAAAAAGGCGCGGGAGCCAGGGCCCGGCAATCGCGCGCGCCTTGTCGAGGGGCGTCAGCGCCGTCTTCATGTCTTCGAGATAGAGAAAATCGACATCGGCTTCGAGTTCGGCGACGAGGTCTTCGAGCTTGGCGATCTCGATGAACTTGCGCGCGGTGATGACTTTTTTGACCTCGGCGGCGCGCGCCGCCGCCCTCAGGTTTCGTGCGCCCGAGGTAAAATTGAACATCGCCGGCGTGCGCCCTTGAGAGAACGCGGCCATCAGCGCAATGACCGCGCCGGCCCCGGTCGGCAACATCACGCCAACTTTCTCAGCTGACGCAGTCGCGCGGGCAATCGGGCCGCCAAGTGCAAAGCTGGCGCGGATAATCTCGGCATAGGTCCATTCGCGCCCGTCGCCGTCGATGACTGCGACCGATTTGGCTCCCTTGCGATGGGAGGCGACAAGCAAGGCATGGAAAATCGACTTGCGCGCACGGTGCGCGATTCGCCCGAGGGTCTCGTTCATGTAGCGCCCCGTGGGTAGCGAGGCTGCTCCCATCAGCCTCGGGGGTTTTTGCCTTGCTGCCGCCTTCCTGGCGCGGCGCGAGAACCCCTTGTTGAAGTCGCTGGACTTGATCCCCGGCTTGGGGCTGGCGGTCCAGGTCGCGCCTTTTTTTGCACGACTTGTTTCTTCACGTTACTTATTGGACAGCGCCGCGCCAACCGGCAAGGCTTGCTTAATAAGTGAACGCTCACTTACATAACATCAGGCGCGCTAAATTGCAAGTGAGCGATCGCTCACTGGCTCGCCAGCCGCGAAACCGGCACAGCAGGCCTATATAGGTAAAGCGATGTGCGCCATGCGTGCAGGAGCGGACATCAGGGTCCGCGCCTCGATTGTTGGAAGGAACCGGACGATGGCCGATCACGCTGCCCGCCTGCCCGCCAGCCTGCCCGCACGCCTGCCCGTCCCGTGCGTGAGGGTGAAGCGGCTCGCCCACGGCGAGGGGCTTGACCTGCCGGCGTATGAAACGGCGGGCGCTGCCGGCTGCGATTTGCGCGCGGCCGTGGCGGCGGATGCGCCGATTGTCCTTGCCCCCGGGACACGCGCGCTTGCGCCGACCGGGTTGTCGATTGCACTGCCCGAGGGGTGGGAAGCGCAGGTGCGTCCGCGCTCGGGGCTTGCCGCGAAGTTCGGAATTTCCTGTGTCAACGCGCCCGGCACGATCGACGCCGACTATCGCGGCGAGATCAAGGTCATTCTTATCAATCACGGTACGGATGAGTTCGTCATCCGCCGCGGCGACCGCATTGCGCAGCTGGTCGTTGCGCCGGTCTGGCAGGCAGTGTTCATTGAAAGCGATACGCTCGATGACACGCCGCGCGGCGCCGGCGGCTTCGGGTCTACGGGTGTTTGAAACGCGGGTATTTGAGGATCAGGGAATGGCGGTGTTTGACGATTTTCCCGGCGGCTTCAGAAATGCGGTCATTCTGATCGGCTTTGCCGCCATCTTTATCGGCCTCTTCGTGCGACGGTCGCACGCCGCCAACCGCGGCCTTGGCATGGGCGCGATTGTGACTGGCGCGAGCATGATCGCGCTGTCGATTGCGGGCCGCATCTGGGGCTGGTGGTGAGAGACCGACTGGAAACTCTACTGTCGTGGGCTGCAAATGACGGAATTTCTGCGGTCCGATGCTCACGCACCCAAAAGTGCGCTGCGCTTTGGTCCTCGAAATCCGCCATTTTCGCCGCACAACAGCGAGTTTTCAAACGGTCTCTGAGCGCGCGGGTTACTGGTTCTGTGCGCCGTGAAGGGCTGGCGGGAAGCGTCGATGCTTAACGCCGACGCGCGCGCGCGCTATCTGCGCCATATCCTGTTGAAGGAGATCGGCGCGCAAGGTCAGCAGAAACTGCTCGCCGCCCGCGTCTTGATGGTTGGCGCCGGCGGCATTGGCAGCGCTGCGATTCAATATCTGGCCGGCGCCGGGGTTGGCATCATCGGCATCGCCGATGATGACGCCGTGTCGCTGTCAAACTTGCAGCGCCAGACGATCTATCGCGACGAAGATATCGGCGCACTGAAAGCCGAGCGCGCGGCCTCGTTTGCCCGCGCACTCAATCCAGATATTCGCGTTTTGGCGATAGCCGAGCGCCTCGACGCGGCGCGCGCGGACGCGCTTTTTGCGGACTTTGACCTCATCGTCGAGGGCGTTGACACAATCGCCGCGCGGCAGATGCTGAACGCGGCGGCAATCAATGCGCGCCGGCCATTCGTGTCCGCCGCGCTCGGACAGTTTGAGGCGCAAGTGTCACTGTTCAAACCATGGGCGGGGCCGGACCTTCCCTGCTATCGCTGCCTTGTGTCCGAGACGCCGCCGCGCGAGGCGGTTTTGACGTGCGCCGAAGAAGGCGTCATTGGTCCGCTGGCCGGGATTGCGGGCGCGATCGCCGCGCTGGAAGCGATCAAGGAAATAACCGGCGCCGGGACAAGCCTTGCAGGACGGCTGTTGATCTTCGATGGTCTGGCCGCTGCCGCGCGCGCCGTTTCCCTGCCGCGCGATCCAGAATGTTCCGCTTGCCGCCACCTTGACCGGAGTATCCCATGATCTCTCGCTTCACCGCCGCGCTCTTTGCAACGGGTCTTGCCGCCAGTCTTGGCGCGTGCGCGCAGTCGCGCCTGATCCCGCCCGCGCCGAAGTCTTATTACGTCGATGGCGCGCCGGTCAGCGCCGCCTTGCAGACAGCGCCCGATTTTTCCGGCGTCGTCATGGTCGGCGAGAAGGGCGAGACGCTGTTTGCGACCGCGCAAGGCTTGGCCGATCGTGAAGCGGGGCGCTCGCTTTCGCTGTTCGACAGCTGGCGCTGGGCGTCGATCACCAAAATGGCAACGGCGATCCTCGTCTTGCAGGAAGTCGACAAGGGCGCGCTTGCCCTCGATACAACCCTTGCAAGCCAGGCCCCTGAGTTTGCGGACCATCCGGCCGGCAAGGCGACCTTGCGCCAGCTTCTTCAGCATACGTCCGGTCTCGCCAATCCCGACCGCGGTCCCGTCGACGGCGTCGGCGTGCCGCAGATCTTCAGTGCCGACGCGGCCGTGCGCGCCGGCGCCGGCGACCCGTGCCGCGCCGCGCCCGACGCTGCGCCGGGCGCGCGCTTTGACTACAACAATTGCGACTATCTTGTGCTGCAGCGCGTCCTCGAGACGACTACGGGCGAGCCGTTGCGCACATTGATCAGGACCCGCATTGCCGAGCCCGCGGGCATGCGCGGCGCCGATCTTTTTCCTGGCAATTGCGAGGAAAGCGTCAAAGGCTATGAGAGCCCCGATACGCCGGAATTGCCTGCAAACCTTGCGGCGTTTGGCGCGGCTGGCGCGCTCTGCGGTCCGCCGCGCGCTTTGCAAGCCTTTGCCGCGGCGATCATGTCAGGGAAGCTTCTGTCGGCGCCGATGCGCGCCCAGATGCGAAAGAGCGACCCGGCGCTTGGCTATGCCGGGCTTGGCGTCTGGGCTTACGAGACAAAGCTTGAGGGGTGCGCAGAGCCAGTCGCCCTCGTTGAGCGGCGCGGCGGGATCGGCGGCATTGCGACGCGCTTGCTGCTTGCGCCAGCGCTGGAGCGCAGCCTGCTGATTTTCTCGAACCGGGCGGACGTTCCCCTTGGTGAGATATGGATCGGCGAAGGCCTGCCGCATGCGCTGGCCAGCGCGGCGTTCTGCAAAATTTGAGAAATCAGCCGGGGATCGTCAAAACGACGACTTCACCGGGCGAGACCGAGACTTTGGTTTCGTCAAAGCTCGGCTTTTTTAGCTTCGGCTTCACATCGTTCGAGAAGATATAGGGCTCTTTCGGCTTGCCAACGACGTTCCGGTTGAGTTTGCCGTCGCCGTTCTCGTCGACATACGCGACGATCGAATACTCGCCGGCCTTCAGTCCGGGAACGCGAACAACCGCAAGGCCGTCCTCGCCGATCGTTGCCTGATGACGCGAGGCCGGCAGTTCCAGAAACGTCGCCGCGTTGTCGTACACGGTCAGGCGCACTGGCGCGCCTTCGGCGGCTTCCGCCTTGACCGCCAGAACGACGGCGTTGGCCGTCGAAAGGCGCGAATACGGGTCTTGTCCAGCGGCGCTGTCAGCCGACGCCATGCTGACGCCAAGCGTTGCCGCGCCGAGAAGCGCCGCCGCTGAATTTCGAGTTCCCCAGGCCATACGGTTACCGGATCGTTAGCGTGTCGCAGGCGTAGACCCTGCGTCGTTCGTAATTTAGCAGTCTTTCCTTCAAAACAACTTAAAATTCGGGTGAGCCGTCTCACCTTGTTGCGATCGGGAGACAGGCGTTACGTGAATGCAACGCCCAACGTCAGCAATCCCGCCAGTTTTGCGCGCTCCGGGCGCAACCGGCGGCGCGCGGCATCAACAATCTGTCGTCAAATCATCGCCGATCCGTCGCGCGTCTGAAGGCGCTCTGTCACCGATCGCGCCTATCGCGCACCGCGTCGGCAGGCGGCCGACGCAACCGACGGTGAATAGCCATGCTAATCCGCTTCATTATCGGCTTACAAACACTGACGATGTCCGCCGCGCTTGCGGCAAAGGACATCGCTTTGGAGGAAACGCCGCCTGAGGTTCTCGAAACTGCAATTTCAACCGCGCCCGGCATCGATTTCACGCGGGTGACCGTTGAAGAGGAAAACGGCCGTCGCATCTTCGAATTCGAAGGGCGGGGGTCATCGGGCGAGCATATCGAAATCGATGTGTTCGAAGACGGGACGCTGGAGGAAATCGAGATCGAAATCGGCGAATCGGCAATCCCGGCGCCGGTTCGCGCGGCCCTTGATCGCGCCGAGCCCGGCCTTGTGATCGCTTATGTGGAGACGTCGATCCGCACCGACGGCATTTTTGTCTACGAGATCGAAGGCAAAACCGCTGGCGGCGACGCGGTGTCGATCGACATTCGCGAAGACGGCGCAGTCCTTAGCCGCGAACGGGCAGCGGTCAGCTGAAGACCATCAGAGAGCGGGCGCGGCGAATTGCCTTCCGCGCCCGTTTCCGCAACGATGAAACATGACGGTAAAAGGCCGGTGACGATGATCAACAAACTGATGCTCGCAACGTTCGCGATTGTTACTGCTGCTTGCTCAAAAGCGCCGGCCCCCGCCGAGGCTGAAACGGCGCCGGCTGTCGCGGCGGAAACCGCGCCAGCGCCGTCCGCTGAGGCCGTCATTGCCGCTGCGGCGCGCGCACCCGCCGATCCGCTGACGGATCGTATCTGGGTGTTGACGCCGAGCGACGGGCGCCTCGGCGCTTTGAAAATTTTTCTGTCTGACGGAACCTTGATGCAGGGCTCGTGCGGGGAGACGTATCGCCTGTCTAAGTGGCGGCGCGATGAGGCGGGCAAGATCGTCTGGAACGAAGACGGCGTCGATATTTTAGCCGACGTAACCGCGCTTGACGACGCTGCCCTCACGATCGGCATCAACCTTGTTGGCGGCGAGCAAAAAATTGAGACCTACGCGCCCGCCGCGACACCGTTCGCCTGCCCCGACCTGCCGCGTTAAAAAACCTCACTCAAGACCAAGAATGATACGGTCGGGCGGCTTATGCCCGTCGGCGAACATTTTGATGTTGATGATGACGCGCTCGCCCATTTCGAGCCGGCTTTCAATCGTCGATGACGCCATATGCGGCAACAACACGACGTTGGGCGCGGCGACGAGGCGCGCGTTCGGTCGCGGCTCTTTCTCGAAAACGTCGAGCCCTGCGCCAGCTATGCGCCCGGCCACAATCGCGTCGGCGAGCGCTTCTTCGTCGATGATCTCGCCGCGCGAAACATTGACGACATAGGCGTCCGGCTTGAGGAGCGCGAGGCGCTGGCGCGACAGGAGATGATAGGTTTGCGGCGTAGACGGACAATTGACCGACACGATGTCGACATGGCCGAGCATTGCATCAAGGTCCGGCCAATAGCGCGCGCCAAGCTCGTCTTCGATATGCGGATTGATCGGGCCCCGGTTGTGATAGTGAATTGACAAGCCGAACGCTCTCGCGCGGCGCGCAATCGCCTCGCCGACGCGGCCAAGGCCGATGATGCCGAGCGCCTTGCCGCGCACCCTCCGGCCGAGCATCCATGTTGGCGACCAGCCGCTGAACGCGCCGCTCTCGAGCGCCTTGACGCCTTCAACGAGCCGGCGCGGCACGGCGACAATCAGCGCCATCGCCATGTCGGCGGCGTCCTCGGCGAGCACGGAGGGCGTGTTGGTGACGACGATGCCGCGCGCATTCGCCGCCGCGATGTCGATATGGTCCGTCCCGGCGCCAAAATTCGCAACGAGTTTCAGCCGGTCGCCCGCTTTCGCAAAGAACGCCGCATCGAGCGCGTCGCCAAGCGTCGGCGCCAGCACATCGACCGACCGGGCAAGAGCGATCAGGCGATCGGGGCCAAGCGGCGCATGGGAGGAGTTCAGTTCAGCATCGAAGAGATCGGCGAGCCGCAACTCGACCGCATCCGGCAGCTTGGCTGTGACCCCGACTTTTAAACGGCGATGCGGCATGGCGATCCCTGATTGACCAGCGCGGGCTCCCCGATTGCGGGCGCGCTTAACGCTTCGTTAATACCGCTTGGCGAAATGTAAATGACGGGCCGCATCGCGGCGCCAGTCAATTTTTTCTCAGTCAGATAGTGATGCGTCCCCGCGCTGCCGTTTTTCTCTCCGCGTTCTATTTGAGCGCTCTGGCGGGCCCGGTTCAAGCGGAACCGCAAGGCGCCGGGCCGATCGTGCGAACCGATACGCCGTCCGGATATCCCGTTCCCCGCATTGTCAGCCTGAAATTTGACGAAACCAACTGCCGCATCGGGCCGAGCGGCGAACACCCTGTTCGCTTCGTCTTTCGGCGCGCCGGAGCGCCCGTCATGGTTGTCGCGGAATCGGTCGATCATTGGCGCAAGATTCGCGATTCTGCCGGCGACGAATGCTGGGCGCACCGCGTCACCTTGCGCGCGCAGACGCATGTGCTGACG
Organism: Parvularculaceae bacterium; assembly: GCA_046154725.1. Classification (GTDB taxonomy): domain Bacteria; phylum Pseudomonadota; class Alphaproteobacteria; order Caulobacterales; family Parvularculaceae; genus Amphiplicatus. The sequence continues at coordinate 48,238 of JBJXFO010000136.1, forward strand.
ATTGACGAGACAACGCTGTTTCGCAAAGCGTCGGTTGCATCCGGGGCGAGTGCGGAACTCGCCCGCGGCGTGCTCGCCCGGATCGAGGCCCGCAAGGGCGAGTGGCTGAAGCTGTCGGCCGTTCGCGCGGACGGTAAGCGGGCCGGCGGCTGGACCGAAAGCGCAACTGTCTGGGGCGGCGCGATTGCATCGCCTGTTCCGGGGCCTGCCGCTGGCAATTGACCAGCCACGCGCCGCCCTCTACCTCTCCACTCTGTCATCAACGCCTTCGACATCGGCGTCGCGCCCCTAGCAGCAAAGCGTCTCAGTTAAGCGGCGCAGCAGAGCCATGACCGATCAATCAAGTTTCACGCGCGAAGAGTTGCTGCACTGCGGAATGCACGGCTTCAATGGTCCGGGCACGGCGCAGCTTCCTGTGCCGCCGATGCTGATGTTCGACCGCGTCACCCGCATCACGCGCGACGGCGGCCCCTTTAATCGCGGCGAGGTCATTGCCGAACTCGATATCAATCCGAAGCTCTGGTTTTTTGAGTGCCATTTTCCCGGCGATCCGGTGATGCCTGGCTGCCTTGGCCTTGACGCGCTGTGGCAGATGGTTGGCTTTTTTCTCACCTGGTCGGGCCTTGCCGGAAAAGGGCGCGCGCTTGGCTGCGGCGAGGTTAAGTTTTCCGGGCAAGTAACGCCGTCTGTGCGCATCGTGCGCTATGAGCTCGACATCCGGCGCGTCATGGGCGGGCGTCTTGTCCTCGGCATCGCCAACGGCCGCGTCATCGCCGACGACAAGGTAATTTATGAAGCCAAGGACCTGAGGGTCGGGCTATTCTCAGGCAATCAGTTGAACACGGACGCGGCGTCGTGAGCCGCCCAAGCGATTGATGGGAGCACCATGCGGCGCGTTGCAATTACCGGAATGGGCGTTGTCTCGTCGATTGGCGCCAATGTCGCCGAAGTGGCGCGCGCGCTGAAAGAAGCCCGGTCGGGCGTCACCTTCGCGCCGGAATTTGCCGAGCTTGGCTTCCGCTGTCAGGTTTACGCGCGGCCCTCGGTCGATCCTGAACAGGCGCTTGACCGCCGCACGCGTCGCTTCATGGGCGAGGGCGCGGCGTGGAATTATATCGCCATGCAGGAAGCCATCGCCGACGCGCGGCTGGCCCCCGATGAAATCTCGCACCCGAAGACTGGCATCATCATGGGCTCGGGCGGGCCGTCGACCGCCGCAATCGTTGAAGCCGCTGACGTAACGCGCGAGCAAAAGAGCACCAAACGCATCGGACCCACCGTGGTGCCGAAAGCGATGTCGTCAACCAACTCCGCCACGCTGGCCGTGCCGTTCAAGATCTTGGGCGTCAACTATTCGATCTCGTCGGCTTGCGCGACGTCCGTACACTGCATAGGCGCTGCCGCCGAGCAGATCATCTGGGGCAAGCAGGATGTCGTCTTTGCGGGCGGCGGCGAGGACTGCCACTGGTCGATGTCGAACATTTTCGACGCGATGGGCGCGATGGCGACGAAGTTCAATGCAACCCCCGCGACCGCTAGCCGGGCCTATGACAAGAACCGCGACGGCTTTGTCATCGCCGGCGGCGCCGGCGTTGTCGTGCTCGAGGAAATGGAGCGCGCGAAAGCGCGCGGCGCAACCATCTATGGCGAGATCGTCGGCTATTACGCCAATTCCGACGGCTATGACATGGTGCAATTGTCGGGCGAGGGCGCTGTGCGCTGCATGCAGGCGGCGATGGCGACGGTCAAACAGCCAATCGACTATGTGAACACGCACGGCACCTCGACGCCGGTTGGCGATTCGAAAGAAACGGCGGCGCTGCGCGAAGCGTTCGGCGGCAAGGTGCCGCCGTTCTCGTCAACAAAATCGCTGACCGGCCATTCGCTCGGCGCCGTCGGCGCGCAAGAGACGATCTATTCGCTCATCATGATGCGCGACCGCTTCCTCGTAGAAAGCGCACATATCGAAGACCTAGACCCCGAATTCGAGGGCTTGCCGATCGTCCGGGAGCGGATCGATAACGCGAAAATCGACTGTTTCCTGACGAATTCCTTCGGCTTTGGCGGGACCAATGGGTGCCTGATCGTCGCGCGGGCGGCATAGGTTCAACAGTCTGAACCGATCGGAAGGGCTAAATGAGGCGTCTCGGGATTTATGTGATAATCACGGCTTGCTTGTTGGCGCCTGATTCAAATGCGCGCATTCGGCGAGATGTGAGCTACGAAGAACTCTACGACAGCTCCGATTTGATCGTAATCGCTCAACCCGCGACGAAAACGACAGACACTGACGAAAGCACATACTTTGAAAAAATCGTAAGGACAGGCAGAGACGGCAAGAAGACGCTCGTTCCGGCGAACGGTGTTGAGACCAGCTTTGATGTTTCGCTCGTCATCAAAGGTGATTGCCCTTCCAAGAAATTTGTTCTGCATCACTACCGTAGGATACCATCTTCGGAAAATGGGCCGCTCTCGATCGGTGGTCCAGCGCTAGTGTCATTCGATCCCTCCGACTCGCTTAAGCGCCGAGACGTGATGCTATTTCTGATGAGGGAACAGGACGGCCGATACGCCCCCTATGGCGGCCAGACAGATCCCAGCGGCACCTCTATTTTTGCCTTGGAGCGTCCTCAGTAAGCGAAGTAGACCGACTGAGCATGAAACAAAATCGGTTAGAAAAAATTCAAAGGATTAGCTCTCATGACCGACGAGCCCGCCTTCCCCGCCGGCAACATCATGAAAGGCAAGCGCGGCCTTATCATGGGCGTTGCCAACAAGAACTCGATCGCGTGGTCGATTGCCCAGCAGCTGCACGCGCAAGGGGCGGAGATCGCGTTCACCTATCTCAACGACGCGATGGAACGGCGCGTGCGCCCGCTCGCTGAGAGCCTTGGCGCCAAATTGATCCTTGAATGCGATGTGCTGACGGACGCGCATATGGAAAGGACCTTCGCGACGATTGCAGCGGAATGGGGCTCGCTCGACTTTCTCGTTCACTCGATCGCCTTCACCGACAAGGCGGGCCTTGAGGGCTCGTTCGTCGACAACACGACGCGCCAGAATTTCAAGGACACGATGGATGTCTCGGCGTTCTCGTTTGTCGATGCGGCAGCGCGCGCGGCGCGGCTGATGCCAAATGGCGGCGCGATGGTGACGCTCACCTATCTCGGCTCGGAACGGACGATCCCGAACTATAACGTGATGGGCGTTGCCAAGGCGGCGCTGGAAGCCTCCATGCGTTACATCGCGCGCGATCTTGGCCCCGCCGGCATTCGCGTGAACGCCATCTCGGCGGGGCCGATCAAGACGCTGGCCGCCGCCGGCATTTCGTCCGGGCGCCACATGTTCTCGTTCAATCGCAAATCGTCGCCCTTGCGCGACGACACTGACCCCAAGGGCGTTGCGGGCGCGGCGCTTTATCTTCTCTCTGGCCTCGGAGCCTCGTGCACGGGCGAGACGCTGCATGTCGACGCCGGGTTCCACATCGTCGGCATGCCGGACGAGGATGCTCTGAAGGCGGAATAATTGGTTAACGCGCACTTCATGCGCGTTTGTCATTGATCCGTAACCGGACTGACAAGAATTCTTCAGCGCGCTGACAATAGGGCGTCATCAAATCTTTCTAGGCCTCTCCCGAAACTCAGGCGGGGCTGGCATGAAAAATTCCGCAACCCTCCCATGGCGCTGGTGGATCGCGGCGGCGGCGGGTTCCGCCGCGCTCGCGATCGGGACGAGCGGGGCGTCGAGCGCCCTGTCCGAGCGGGCGGCGCGCGAATCCCTTGCCCCGACGGGCGCGGCCGTCATCGCTGTTGGCCATCGCGGCACAATGAAGTTCGCGCCCGAGAACACGCTTGCCGCCTTCGACACGGCAATCGCGATGGGCGCGCGCGCGGTCGAGATGGACGTGCGCGTGACGTCCGACGGCGAATTCGTCATCCTGCATGACGCGAGCGTCGACCGCACCACCAACGGACGCGGCCCCGTCTCGCGGATGACGCTGGCGGAATTCAAGGCGCTGGACGCGGGCTCGTGGTTCGGGCCGGATTTTGCCGGCGCGCGCGCGCCGACCCTGCGCGAGGCTCTGCGGCACGTGAAGGGCCGGGCGGGCGTCGATATCGATTTCAAGGCCGGTCCCGCAGATTCCGCGACGCGCATTGCGGCCATTCTTGACGAAGAGGGCTATGACGACGGCACGCTTGTTACCGTCTTCGTGCGCGCCTGGCACTATCGCAAGATGAAATCGCTGCCTGCGCACTATGCGCTGCGCCCGCACTTTCAGAGCGCGGAGGAAACGGCGCAAGCGCGCCAGGACGGCGTCAACGTGATGGGCCTTCGCCGCCGCAACTTCAATTTCGCCGCCGCGCGCGCGATCGCCGATAATAATCTGGCCCTCTTCTCAAACGTAATGGGCCGCGATGATGGTCCGGCCGGTTTTGAGGACAGCTTGCGGGCCGGCGCGCGCTTCATCCAGACCGACCGGCTTGACCTTCTTGCGCCGTACCTGAAGGAGCGCGGACTGCTCGTCAGTTGCGTCCCGTCACGCACGCTGGCCTGCATGGATGATGACACTGACGGGCGCAGAAAAGTTGCGCTCAACGCGCGCTAAAAGGCTTTCACAAAACCGTCACGCTTCGTTCCTACACCTGCGGCCGGCGCGGTCGTCAGCGGAAGCGGCGACCCTAACGAGCGGGGACCATCGTGACATCCAAAGCATCTGCAGGCGGCGATGGCGTTGCGGGCGTGCGTCCCAAATTCGCCCCCGCCAATCCCCTGGGAATTTCAGCCTTCATCGCAGCGCTTGCGGGCGGCGCGTTTTATGTCTGGTCGATGCTGACGGGCGACATCAGCTCCGCCGGGCAAATCCTGTCGACGTCCGCCTTCATCGCGCTCGCCGTGGCGTTGGCGCTGGCGCTGGGCTTTGAGTTCGTCAACGGCTTTCACGATACGGCCAATGCGGTGGCGACCGTCATTTACACGCGCAGCCTGCCGCCGACGGTTGCCGTTATCTGGTCGGGCCTGTGGAATTTTCTTGGCGTGATCGCCTCTGCCGGCCTTGTCGCTTACAGCATCATCAATCTTCTTCCCGTCGAACTGATCCTGCAGGTCGGCAGCGCCGCCGGCTACGCGATGATTTTTGCCCTGCTAACCTCGGCGATCGCCTGGAATGTCGGCACCTGGTATTTCGGCATCCCGAACTCGTCGTCGCACTGCCTCATAGGCTCCGTGCTCGGCGTTGGCCTTGCCAACCAATTGATGGCGCCGACCGGGTATGCGACGTCCGGCGTCGATTGGGGGCAAGCCGAGAAAGTCGGCAATTCCCTGTTCATCAGCCCGCTGATCGGCTTTACGGCGGCGGCGATCTTGCTGTTGATCCTGAAATTCGTCGCGCGCAACCCGAAACTCTACAAGGCCCCGGAAAGCGATGCGCCGCCGCCATGGTGGATCAGAGCGACGCTGATCACGACATGCACCGCTGTCTCCTTCGCGCATGGCGGCAATGACGGGCAAAAAGGCATGGGGCTGATCATGCTGATCCTGATTGGCGCGGCGCCCGCAGCCTTCGCTCTCAATCGCGCGCTTCCCGACGCTGAAATCGCCGCCATGGTCTCGACACTCGAGGAAACCGCCGCACAACAGCGAGCGCCAACGATTGCGGGCGCCGATCTTGTCGCGGCGAGGGCGACAATTGGCGAAGCCTTGCGGGCAAAGGACGTCTCGACGCCGGAAGCGCGAGCCGCGTTTGCCGCCCTGTCGTCGAACGCCGCTGAGCAGTTGAAGGCAGCCGGATCGCTGGGCGCGATCAGGCCCGACGACACCGGACAGTTCCGCAGCGACATCTACGTGATCGGCGAGACTGCCAAACTGATTTCCAAGACGAGCAAGACCCTGTCGGACGCCGAAGAGGCGGCGCTGTCGGGCGTTGCCAAGGCAACGCAGAACGCCACGCGCTTCATTCCGGATTGGGTGAAGCTCGGCGTCGCGTTGGCGCTTGGCCTCGGCACCATGGTCGGCTGGAAACGGATCGTCATTACGGTCGGCGAAAAGATCGGCAAGTCGCACATGACTTATGCGCAAGGGGCCGCCGCCGAGACCGTTGCCGCTGCAACAATCCTCAGCGCACAGAGCTTGGGCTTGCCGGTCTCGACCACCCACGTCCTCAACAGCGCGGTTGCCGGCACCATGGCGGCGAACGGGTCCGGCCTGCAGTGGAAGACGATCGGCACGCTCGCCTCCGCCTGGCTCTTCACTTTGCCGATCGTCATCACGCTGTCGGGCTTTCTCTATTTCCTCGGCATGCAGGTCGTCGCCGCGCTCTGATCTCAAGTCCACACGCGCGCGCCTCACGCCGCATGGACAGCGCGGTCTATGCGGCGCTAGAGCGGGGGGATGGACGGCTCTGCGACACATTTGACCGGGATCGACACCGCGATTGGCGCGGCCTTGCCGGCTGATCATCCGGCTGTCCCGCCGCCGCGCGTCGGGGTCCTCCTCGTCAATCTCGGCACGCCGGAGGCGCCGACGCCGGCGGCGGTGCGCCGCTATCTCGCCGAATTCCTGTCGGACCGGCGCGTTGTCGATTATCCGCGCCTGCTTTGGCTGCCGCTCCTCCACGGGGTCATCCTCAATGTGCGCCCGGCGCGCAGCGCGCGCGCCTATCAAAAGGTCTGGCAACCCGAAGGCTCGCCGCTGCGCGTCTTTACCGAAAGCGCCGCGTTGGCGCTTGGTCAGCGATTGGGCCAGCGCTTTGGATCGAAGGCGGTCGTTGATTTCGCGATGCGCTATGGCGATCCCTCGATCGGTGCGCGCATTAAATCGATGCAGGAACAGGGCTGCACCCGGATCGTCCTTGTCCCGCTCTATCCGCAATATTCGCGCTCGACGACCGCGAGCGTCGGCGATGCCGCATTTGACGCGCTGAAGGCGCTCGTCTTTCAGCCGGCAATTCGGATGGCGGCGCCCTATCATGATCATCCGGCTTATATCGACGCGCTGGCAAAGAGCGCGAAGGACAGCCTTGCAGAGCTCGGCTGGCTGCCGGAGCGGATCATTCTTTCGTTTCACGGAACGCCCAAGCGCCATTTGACCGAAGGCGACCCCTATCATTGCCATTGCGCCAAGACCGCGCGGCTGCTCCGCAGCGCGATGAGCTGGAGCGAGGCGTTCGCGCCGATTGCCTTCCAATCGCGCTTTGGCCGCGAGGAATGGCTGACGCCGGCGACCGACGACATGATCGCGCTCGCCGCGCAGGACGGCGTCAAGCGGCTTGCTGTCATAACGCCCGGCTTTCTCGCCGATTGCCTCGAAACGCTGGAAGAGATCGCCATGGGCGGCGCCGAGACGTTTCATGCCGCCGGCGGCGGCGGCTTCGCGGCCCTGCCCTGTCTCAATGATTCAGTCTATATGACCGACCTTCTGGAAGCGCTGGTCGCGCGCGAAGCGGCAGGCTGGATCGAAGGCTAGGACCCCCATGACAGAACTTTTCGCTTCCCCCGAATTCTGGGGCAGCCTTGTGACGCTGACCTTTCTTGAGATCGTGCTCGGCATCGACAATCTTCTCTTCGTGTCGATCGCCGTCGCTAACCTAAAGGGGCGCGAGCAGACAAACGCGCGGCGCGTCGGCGTCTGGGGCGCGATGGTGCTGCGCATCGTCATGCTCGGCGGCATCTTCTGGATCATCGGCCTCGACAAGGAGCCGCTGTTCACATTGCCGGACGCCCTTGCGCAAATCTTTGCGCATGGCGACGAGGAGGCCCGCAAAGCCTTGGCGGAAGTGACCGTCAAAGACCTCATTCTTCTCGCCGGCGGCATGTTCTTGTTGTGGAAGGGCACGCAGGAAATTCATTCCGCTGTCGAGGGAACCGGGCACGAAGCGTCGAACGCCAAAAGCGCGTTTTCCGCCGTCATCGTGCAGCTCTTCATCATCAACATCGTGTTCTCGCTCGACAGCGTCATCACCGCGATTGGCATGACCGACATTCTCGCCGTGATGTTTGCCGCCGTCATCTTGTCGACGATTGTCATGGCTATTGCGGCCAAGCCCCTTGCCGGCTTCATTGAGAACCACCCGACGACGAAGATGCTGGCGCTGGCCTTCATTCTGCTGGTCGGCGTCGCGCTGGTTGCCGACGGCCTCGGCTTTCACATCCCGCGCGGCTATCTCTATTTCGCGATCGCCTTCTCGCTCGTGGTCGAGCTGTTGAACATTCGCGCCCGGGGCAAGGAAAAACCCGCACACGCTCCAATCAAAGACGCTCCGGGCAAAGACGTTCCAGTCAAAGACGGGGCGCATTGAAGGTTTTCTATTCAGATCATTTCGATCTGGCGCTGCCGCCCGGGCACCGGTTTCCGGGGACGAAATACGGCATGTTGCGGCGCTGCCTGATCGAAGAACGGGTGGTCGGCGAAGTAGACCTTGCGCCATCGCCCTTTGCGACGGCAGAGGACATCGCCGCCGCGCACGATCCCGCGTACATCGAGGCGATCCATGCGGGGACGATTTCCGCAAGCGCCATGCGCCGCATCGGTTTTCCATGGTCGGAGCACATCTGGAGGCGCTCCGCCGCCACGATGGGCGGCGCGCTCGCCGCCGCGCGCGCCGCGCTCGAAGACGGCGTCTCCGGCCAGCTCGCTGGCGGCACGCACCATGCGCATTACGATTTCGGGGCCGGCTATTGCGTATTCAACGATTTCGCGATTGTGGCGCTGACGTTGCTCCGGGCCCGAGAGCATACGGCGGCACAAATCCGCGACGCTTCCTTCTCCCCTCTCCCGCTCTTGGCGGGAGAGGGGAACCTTCAGCGCCTCGCGATCGTCGATCTCGACGTACATCAGGGCGACGGCAATGCGGCGATCCTCGGCCAGCGCGAGGATGTGTTCATCTTTTCAATACACGGCGCGAAGAACTTTCCGTTCCGCAAGGAGCGCTCATCGCTCGACGTCGAATTGCCCGACGGCGTCGAGGACGACGCCTATCTGCGCGCGCTCGCCGGGCACCTGCCGGCGGTATGGGCGTTCCGGCCCGATCTCGTCCTCTATCAGGCGGGCGTTGATCCGCTGAAAGAAGATCGCCTCGGCCGCATGGCGCTGACGCATCAGGGATTGATGGCGCGCGACCGCATGGTGCTCGAAGGCGCGTCGTCGCGCGGCATTCCGGTATCAATCGCCATCGGCGGCGGTTACGCGCAGCCGATCGAGGCAAGCGTTGAAGCTTATGCGAATACGTGGCGCGTGGCGAAACGCCGCCTCTAATGCTTGTGTTCACGGATCATCGATCGAGATCAAACCTGTCGGCCGCCCATCCCGCGCTCAACGACGACGCCAGGATCATCATCGCGCTTGCGCCTAAAAAGAATACCGCCCCGGTGGGGTTAATACATGACATCAGGTGAACGAGCTGCAAGCCAATAGCCCCGCCAATCGGTGGATATTCGGGATTGCTGCACGGCTGCCTTGCAAGCAGAGCAATTGGGACGACAGCCGATAAAACAGCAGCTCCCAGCCAACCCACGACCCAACGCCATGACCGCATCGTAAGACCCAAAGCCACCCCAAAAGACATCATCGGGCTGGCGATTACCAACAACAACAAATAGCCTAAGGCGAAGGCGAGTGGTGTAAAGTCTACCGAAAACCATCCAAGCAAATAGATCCCGACACCGGCAATCGTTACGATCGCCGTCACCAAAAGCCAAACAGCTGCGAACATTCGCAGAAAGATGGCGAAAAAGCCGCGTTTCATGATCGCACGGGTAAATCTCAGGTCGTTTCGACGATCCTAGCGACTTCTTCCGCTGTCGTCGCCCATGAACAGATGAGCCGCTGCATCGCGCCTGCGGCCGGATCTCCGGGCGTGACCCACGGATAAAATGTCGCGCCCGCTTCGCGCAGCCTTTCCGCGACGCCCGGCGGAAACGAGACGAACACTTCGTTTGCCTGCGTCGGATACCAGACTTTGCAACCGGGTATTGAGGCGAGCCCCGCCGACAAGCGCTGCGCCATCGCGTTGGCGTGGCGCGCCATGCGCAGCCAGAGGTCGCCCTCGAAAAACGCCTCGAACTGCGCCGAGATAAAACGCATCTTTGAGAACAATTGCGCCGCACGTTTGCGCCGGAACATGAAATCCTGCGCCTCCGCCGGATTGAAGAACACCACCGCCTCGGCGATCAGGCAGCCATTCTTCGTGCCCCCAAACGAAAGAACATCGACGCCCGCTTTCCACGTCATCTCGGCGGGCGAACACTGGAGCGTCGCAGCGGCATTGGCAAAGCGCGCGCCGTCCATATGGACCTTGAGGCCGGCAGCGTGCGCGACAGCCGACAGCGCCGATACTTCGTCTACGGAGTAAACCGTGCCGCACTCGGTCGCTTGCGTCAGCGACAGGGCTTTTGCGGGCATGCCGTGCGGCGGGCGTTCCGGAAACCCGGCGAGCGCGGCCTTGATCGCCTCGGGGGCGAGTTTTCCCGCATATCCCTTTACGGGAAGAATTTTAGCGCCCCCGGTAAAGAATTCCGGCGCGCCGCATTCATCCATCTGGATGTGCGCTTCCTCATGCGCGAGGATCATGCCCCAGGGCGGCGCCATCTGCGCGAGCGCCAAACTGTTCGCGGCGCCGCCGGTCGCGACGAAAAAAACAGCGACATCGCGCTCAAAAATTTCGCAGAACTTTTTCTCCGTGCGTTTTGTCAGCGCGTCGCCGCCATAGGACGGCGCGGCGCCCTCATTGGAGCGCGTGACCGCCGCCATGATATCGGGATGGGCCCCGGCCCAGTTGTCGGATGCAAAGTTCATGGCGCGGATGATGCCGGTCAAGCCTTCAACGCGTCAAGAAAGCCGCGATAGTCAGCGATGACACGGTGCGCGCCGGCCTCGGCGAGCCAATCGCCATAGCCGTCAAAACAATGCCCGCCGCCGGTAAACCCCCAGACCGTCATGCCGGCGGCAAGGCCCGCTTTGACGCCGTTGATGCTGTCTTCAAGGACGAGACACCGGGCAGGCGCAACGCCCAGTTTTTCAGCGGCGTAAAGGAAGATATCGGGCGCCGGCTTTCCGGCCGCGACAAGGTCTGCGGAATAGATATGGGGCGCGGCAAGCTCATAGAGCCCCATGCGTTTCATCTTGCCGTCGAGCGCGGCCGCGCGCGACGAGGAGGCCACCGCAATCGCGCCCGCGCTTTTCTTTGCCGCGATCATGGCCGCATCCGCCCCGGCGATAGTTGTCAGCATCGCCATCTCGCGGCGCCGGCCGGAGAGCACGCGCTCTTCAAAGTCAGCGGGCGCAGGCGCGCCGAGCTTGCCTTGGTAATCGCCCCGGAGCTGATCGAAATAGGCGCGGTCATGCAGGCCGACAAAGCGGCGCACATAGTCTTCATGCGCATAATCGAGGCCCATGTTGCTGAGCGCTTCCCTCTCGCCGCGAATGGACAGGACTTCGCTATCGACGAGCACGCCGTCGCAATCAAAGATAATGGCGTCAAATGTCATGGCCGAAGCGATGGCGCGTCCGCGCGAAAATGGCGCGTCCGCGCGAAAAAGGAAAGCGCGGCGAACGCATCATCGCGCCCGGCGGCGTGAGCGCGGGCGCCGCCAAACGCCATTAACCATCCAAGCTGTTGATCCGGCTGGGAAACAAAAATCCGTCCCACCCCCTTGCGCAGGCTTTAGGATAGCGGACCCGCCACAGATCGAAAGGAGCCGCGCGGATGAACCTGTTTTCGAACGCCGCGACGCGCCGCTGCGCACAGGACTCGCCGGAAAGGCGAGTGCGGAAAGTGCGGATAAAAACGCTGGAACCCGCGGCAATCCACGCTTTGGCCTCGCGCGCAAACGCCGGAACGTCCGCCGTGTCCGCATTGTCCGCACAATCCGGCCAATTCGCTCGCGGCAGGGTTGCGCGGCCGAAACGGCGCATCGTCCGCCTACAGACGAACGATGCGCCAAAGGTCGTGACGCGGCGGCCGTTAAAGCCCTGCCAGCACCGCCAGCAGCAACAGCGCCACGATGTTGGTGATCTTGATCATCGGATTGACCGCAGGGCCCGCCGTATCCTTGTAGGGGTCGCCGACCGTGTCGCCGGTCACCGCCGCCTTGTGTGCGTCGGAGCCTTTTTTGTGCAGCTTGCCGGTCGCATCCGTGAAGCCTTCTTCGATCAGCTTCTTGGCGTTGTCCCAGGCGCCGCCGCCCGACGTCATCGAGATGGCGACGAAGAGCCCCGTCAGAATGACGCCGATCAGCATCGCGCCGACCGCCGAGAGCGCCGCCGCTTTGCCCGCGATCATGCCGATCACGAAGTAAAGAACGATCGGCGACAGGATCGGCAACAGCGAGGGGACAACCATTTCCTTGATCGCCGCCCGCGTCAGCATGTCGACCGCCCGCGCATAATCGGGCTTTGTCGCGCCCGTCATGATGCCGGGATTTTCCCGGAACTGACGGCGAACTTCCTCGACCACCGCCTGCGCCGCGCGCCCGACCGCCTGCATCGCCATGCCGCCGAACAGGAACGGCAACAACCCGCCGAAAAAGAGGCCGCAGATGACGTAAGGGTCAGAGAGCGAGAACGTCAACGGCTCCATGCCCTTGAAGAACTGGTGCTGGTCGGTCGTGTTCGCAAGCTCGATGAAGTGCTTGATGTCTTCCGTATACGCCGCAAAGAGGACGAGCGCGCCAAGGCCCGCAGAGCCGATCGCATAGCCCTTCGTGACAGCCTTGGTCGTGTTGCCGACCGCATCGAGCGCATCGGTCGTCTCGCGCACGGAGCCCTCGAGGCCGGCCATTTCGGCAATGCCGCCGGCATTGTCGGTCACCGGGCCGAACGCGTCGAGCGCGACGATCATGCCCGCGAGCGCCAGCATCGTCGTCACCGCGGTCGCGATGCCGTAAAGCCCGGCGAGATTGAACGTGACGAGAATGCCGGTGATAATGACAAGCGCCGGCAAGGCGGTTGCCTCCATCGAGACCGCAAGGCCCTGGATGACTTTGGTGCCGTGCCCGGAAACCGATGCGGCGGCGACCGATTTTACGGGGCGAAAGCCCGTGCCGGTGTAGTATTCGGTGATCCAGACGATGAGGCCGGTGACGACGAGACCAACGATGCCGCACAGGTAAAGGCTCAGTCCTGTAAATGGCGCGCCGTCGATCGGCGTTGAAAAGCCGAAGATCGAATTCGTCACAACCGCAATCGCGACGAGCGACAAGACGCCGGTTGCGATCAGTCCCTGATAGAGCGCGCCCATGATGTTCTTCGAGCCCTTGCCGAGGCGGACAAAGAACGTGCCGATGATCGATGTGACGATGCAGACGGCGCCAATCGCCAGCGGATAGAACATGAAAGCCGGCGCATTCGACGTGAAGAGGATCGAGCCCAGCACCATCGTCGCCGCAAGCGTGACGACGTATGTTTCAAATAGATCCGCGGCCATGCCGGCGCAATCGCCGACATTGTCGCCGACATTGTCGGCGATCGTCGCAGGGTTCCGGGGGTCATCCTCGGGAATGCCGGCCTCGACCTTGCCGACCATGTCGCCGCCGACATCGGCGCCTTTGGTGAAGATGCCGCCGCCGAGGCGGGCGAACACCGAAATCAGCGACGCGCCGAGCGACAGAGAGATCAGGCCGTTGACGACCTCGCGGCTTTCAGGCGCGTTTGCGAGCGGACCTGTCAGCACGATGTAATAACCGGCGATGCCAAGCAGCGCGAGGCCGGCAACGAGCATGCCCGTCACCGCGCCGGCGCGGAAGGCGACCGACAAGCCTTTGGCAAGGCTCTCGCTCGCGGCTTGCGTCGTTCGCACATTGGCGCGCACCGACACCAGCATGCCGATATAGCCGGCAAGGCCCGACAGTATGGCGCCGATCGCAAAGCCGATCGCCGGCACGAGATTGAACTGGAACGCCACCAGAAGGACGATGAAAACGACAACGCCCGCGAGCGTGATCGTCGTATACTGACGTTTCAGATAGGCGGAGGCGCCTTCCTGAATGGCGGCGGCGATTTCTTTCATGCGGGCATTGCCCGCCGATAACGCCATCACCTGCTGAATGGTTACGACGCCATAGAGCAAGGCGAGTATGCCGGCCCCGATGACCAGCCATAAGCTAAGGCTCATTGCACCCTTCCCTGGCCCTCGAGGGGCCGCTGATTGGAGTTTCAGGGGGGAGAACGCCGATATGGCCGCGACGCCTTGAACGTCAGCGCTTCAATCAGCCCCCGAACGGATCGGCGAACTAACTGGCAAAACCGGACGTGAAAATCAACTCTAAAATCAGCGGGGGGCCCGCTTCAGGCGGCCGAGCGGAACTTGCGCTGGGTTTCCGGCTCTTGGTCCGTTACTTCCTTAACCCAAGGATATTTCTTGGCCGTTTCGTCCGTGTAACCAAGATTGCGCGCCGTGGCGCTGCGCGGGCGGTTGGCAGTCTCGGCATAAAACGTCCGGAACGCCTTGTCCCAGAAGAACTCCGCTATGCCGAAATTGCCATTCTCATTGTGAAAATGATGGGCGAGATGGCGGGTCTTGATGGTTTTCCAGAAGCTCGATTTTGGTTCAAAAGCGAGGTGTTGGCCGGCGTGCAAGAACTCGGTGTAGCAGGTCATGATCACCATCCCCGCGATTGCCGCCGCAGCCCCCGAGGCTCCGGCAATCAGAAAACCGGCAGGGCCTGCAATCAGGAGGATCGGCGGCAAGGTCGTGTGAAGCCCGCCAAACAGGACCGAAAGATCGTTCGGGAAGCGATGATGGTCATAATGCGTGCGCTTCCAGAAACGCGCGAGCAGCGGCGTCTTGTACATCCAGCTGCCGTGCAGGATGAAGCGATGGGTGACATACCAGGCAAGGGGAAAAATCAGTCCGCCGACCCCGAGCGCCGCCGCCGTGCGCCACGTGGAATCCAGTGTCAGCATCGAAACGATCAGGGCGATCGCAGTAATGGCAAAATAGATCTGGATTGCCGGATACGTCAGATACGCGCGGACAAGGTCGTCAAACGTCATGCGATTGAGGAGATATCCCTCCTCTTTCCAGGCCTTGTAACCGACGACGATCCGCATGGATGGCTCCGGACAACGAAACGCGCTGCGCGCTCCGACCTACACTCTGACGACAGAACTGGGAAGTCCGCACGGTTGCTGCAAGCCGCCGCAGCCGGGCTGGCGGCGAGCGGGCCCATGTCCTAATTTCGTCGCGCCAGCTTGAGAGACAGGGATCAGGTGAAACATCGGCGAGCAATTGTTGAAACGGCGCCGGCGGCGTCCGGCTTGCCCGCAAGGTCCCCAACCGGTATTCGCCAAAGGTCGCATCTTGCCGCGCGCGCGCCCGTTTGCGCGACGGCACGAAGGCGAGCGGGGGTTTGTGGGGCCAGCGTTTATTCGGCCGTGAATGGGTTGCGCGGGGACGCTTATGACGTTTAACGCTGATAACGGCGTTTCCGCTGGCGGCCCTTTCGAGGGCTCCGAAGCGCGCTTTGCCCTGTCGCCCACGCCGACCATTTCCGCGCAGCTGCCAATCACGCTGGCGCTCTTCCCGACCCTGACCGCCGCCCTCGACTTTGCCGCCGAGGGTGAAACAGGCTGCAATTTCTACAATTTGCGCGGCGCGCTGTCGGTGCGCCTCCCTTACAGCGATCTCCGCGCCCGGGCGCGGTTGCTGGCGCGGCGGCTGGCGGCGCGCTTTGAGCGGGGCGCACGCATCGCGCTCGTTGCCGAGACAAGCCCGGAATTCCTGATCACGTTTTTTGCCTGCCAATATGCCGGGCTTGTGCCCGCGCCGATGCCGCTCCCTGTCAACCTAGGCGGCAAGGAAGGCTATCTGACGCAAGTGCGCCTGATGGTCGACGGGGCCAGAGCCGCCGCAGCTGTCGGCCCCGCCTCGATCAAGGACTTCCTTGCTGATGCGCTCGCGGGAACATCCGGGGTCGCGGTGCTTAGCTTTGACGATTTGTCCGCGCCAGGGCCCGAAGCCGACGCGATCGCGTTCGGCGCCGACGAATTGTGCTATATTCAGTACTCGTCAGGCTCGACGAGCGCGCCAAAGGGCGTCATCGGCACGCAAAAGTCGGTCAACGCCAATCTCCACGGCATCACGCGTCACGGCCTCGAGTTGACGGCGGATGACCGCGCGGC
This sequence comes from Parvularculaceae bacterium, assembly GCA_046154725.1. GTDB lineage: Bacteria > Pseudomonadota > Alphaproteobacteria > Caulobacterales > Parvularculaceae > Amphiplicatus. Next base: position 64,351 of record JBJXFO010000136.1, read on the forward strand.
GAGCTGGCTGCCGCTGTATCACGATATGGGACTGATCGGCTTTGCGCTGGCGCCGATGTATGGCCAGCGCTCGGTCGACTACATCGCCACATCCGATTTCGTCCGGCGTCCACTGTTGTGGCTGCGCCTGATGTCGGACAACAAGACGACGATCACCTATAGCCCATCCTTCGGCTATGAGCTCGCGGCGCGGCGCGCCGCCAAGGCTGAAGACGGCGCGCTCGACCTTGGCGCGCTGCGGATTGCCGGCATTGGCGGCGACATGGTGCGTCCGGAAGCGCTGAAGCTTTTTGCCGAGGCGTTCGGCCCGGCGGGTTTCCGCGCCAATGCGTTCTTGCCGAGTTATGGGATGGCGGAAGCAACGCTTGCCCTCACCTTCACTGAAATCGGCGCGCCGATTGACATCGATCACGTCGACATGCGCCATTATAATCGCTCCGGCGTTGCTCAGCCGGCCTCCGCCGTCACATCGCCCGAGCATCGGCGTGGGTTTGTGTTGTGCGGCAAGGCGTTGCCCGGCCATGCGATCGATGTGCGCAGCGACGATGGCCTGACCATGAAGGACCGCGTTGTCGGCCGCATCTTCATTAAGGGGCCAAGCCTGACGCCGGGCTATTTCAGCGACCTCGACGCGACCGCGCGCCTTTACAACGGCGACTGGCTTGATACCGGCGACATGGGGTATTTTCTCAATGGCGAAATCGTCATCACCGGCAGAGCCAAGGACCTGATCATCATCAACGGCCGCAATATCTGGCCACAGGATATCGAGTGGGCCGTCGAAAAGGTTGACGGCGTCCGGCAAGGCGGCGTTGCCGCGTTCTCGGTCGATGACGGCGTCGGCGAGAAGATTGTCGTTGTCGCGGAGCGTCGCGGCCTTTCGGCGGAAGCGCTGGCGGACCTTCATCGGGAAGTTGCAAGGACGATCCAGACCGCCGCCGGTGCGCCGGCAACCGTCATTCTCGCAAAACCGCACTCGATGGTGCTGACCTCGTCAGGAAAGCTGTCGCGGGCGAAGGTCAGGCAGAAATATCTCGCGGGCGAGTTCGAAAGCGACGCCAGCGAGACGGAGGCGCCCAAGGCGCTCGCCGAAGCGCGCGTGTGAAACGCTTCGCCGTCACGGGCGGCACCGGCTTCATCGGCGCGGCGCTGATCGATCAACTCATTGCGCAAGGCCAATCGGTGCGCGCGCTTGCGCGCGACCCGAAGCGCCTGAAGCGCGCCAGTGCAATCGAGATCGTTGAAGGCAGTCTCGAAAGCGACACGGCGCTCGATGCGCTTGTGCGCGGCGCTGACGTCGTCTTGCACCTTGCCGGCGAAACGCACGCAAAAACCGAGCAGGATTATGCGCGCATCAATGTCGCGGGCGCCGAGCGGGCGGCAGCGGCGGCGGCGCGGGCCGGCGCGCGCTTTGTGCACGCATCGTCCTTGTCGGGGCGCCAGCCCGAAACCTCACCCTACGCGCGCAGCAAATATGACAGCGAGCGGGCGATAGCTGCCGCATCCGGCGCAAACCCGTTCATTGCGTTGCGCCTGCCGGCGATCTACGGCCCTGGCGACCTCGTAACGTTGCCCTATTTCAAGCTCCTCAAATCGGGGTTTGCCTTTGAGCCGGCGACGCCGTCCCCGGCACGCGCGTCCATTCTTTACGTCGATGACGCCGCCGGCGCGCTCGTTACGGCGGCAACGCGCGGCGCGTCCGGAAAGGTCTTCGACGTCGGCGACGAAGCGACTGGCGGGCGAGCGTGGTCAGAAATCGGGCAGATGCTTGGCGAAATCATGGGAAACAGCCCGCGCGCGCTGAGAATCCCGAAACCGGCAGTCGCGCTTCTCTATGAGGGCGTGCGCGCAACCGAGAGCATTTTCGGCATGTCACCGAGCGTCCGGCAAGGACAGGTCAACGAGATTTTTCATCCCGATTGGGTGGCGCGCGACAATCTGTTTAACACCGAGGCCAGATGGGCGCCGCAAACGGCGCTCAAGGAAGGGTTTGCAAAAACCGTCCGCTGGTATCAAGAACAAGGGCTTCTGTAGGGAATTTGGAACATGGACCGGGGCGTGCGCGGCGACAGTGCTCACCATTCCCGAATTCCTGACCTATCATGGAGGAGCAAGGCGATGACAGCGCAGCCGACAGGAATTCAGGAAGATGACGATCTCGTCTTCCGCCGCCTTTGCGCGCTTCTCGAGCCGCTCAACCACAAGGGCGCCAAGCTCACGCGCGACGTCGATCTTGTCGCCGATCTTGAGATCGACAGCGTTTCCGTGCTCGATCTCGTCATGGATGTTGAGGACTATTACGACATCTCGATACCGGTGAACACGATCTCCGAGACGCGCACGCTTGGCCAGCTCGTCGACGCCATCCACGCCATCAAGGGACAGCAGGTCTGACGATGAGCCTCTTCGACAAATTTGAAAAGACTGCAGCGCTTTACAACCAGCTCTCGGACATGGGCCGCAACCCTTTTGCGGTCGTTATGGAAGAGGTGATCGGCCCGACCCGCGCCATGATCCGGGGCCGCGAAACCGTCCTTGCCGGCACGCATAACTATCTCGGCCAGACGTTTGAACCGACGGCCATCGCCGCCGCCAAACGCGCGCTCGACGAAGAAGGCACCGGCACCACAGGGTCGCGTTTTGCCAACGGCACATTTAGCGGCCACAAGCAGCTTGAGGCCGACATCGCGGCCTATCTCGGCATGAAGTACTGCGTCATTTTTTCAACCGGCTTTGTCGCCAATCTCGGCGCGATCGCCGGCCTTCTCGATCCGGCCGAAGACGTCGTGCTGATCGACGCCGATTGCCACGCCTGCATCTATGACGGTTGCCAGCTCTCTGGCGCGGAGACGATCCGCTTCCGCCACAACGACCCCGAAAGCCTCGACAAGCGCCTTGCGCGCCTCGACCCGAAATTCAAGGGCAAGCTCGTCTGCATCGAGGGCATGTATTCGATGTATGGCGACATCGCGCCGGTAAAAGAATTCGTTGACGTCGCGCACAAGCACGGCGCCTACATCATGGTCGATGAAGCGCACTCGTTCGGCGTCTATGGCGAGCGCGGCCGCGGCGTCTGCGAGGCGGACGGCGTCATGGACCAGATCGATTTTTATTCCGGCACGTTTTCGAAAGCGCTGGCGGCGATCGGCGGCTTTGTCGCCTCCAATCATCCGGAAGCAGAATATCTGCGCTTTTCCTCGCGGCCCTACAAGTTTACCGCTTCGCCCTCGCCCGCAACCATCGCGTCGGCGGGCGCTGCCCTGAAGAACATCGCCGCGACGCCAGCGCTGCGAGATCAGTTGTGGACGAATATCCACCGCCTGCACGCCGCGCTGACCCAGTTCGGGCTCCGGCTCGCCGCGCCGCCAGCGCCGGTTATTTCAGTGCTTCTGCCGACCCGGGAAGAGGCGTTTGCCGCCTGGAACTTCCTGCTCGATCAGGGCGTCTATGTAAACATGGCGATCCCGCCCGGCACCCCGGGCAAGGACAGCCTGTTGCGGCTTGCCGTGTCGTCAGCGCATACCTCGGAGGATATTGACCGGCTTGTTGCCGCCTATTCCACAATGGCGGAAGCCTTTCCTGCCGCCCGCGTCATGATGGCGTCATAGGCAGGCGCCATACCCTCCGCTCACAAAGGATTGAGGATGCGCCTTCGCGCCGCCCCAATCTCACCGGGGCGATGGCCTAGAATTAGCAAGGCTGCAAGACAGACGGCGCAGGACGGCGGCAGCGAGATCGGGGCGATTGCCGCCTGTGCGGCGCCGCATGGCAAAAGGGTTACTGATGATCGGGTCGCTTTTGGTGGCGAGTTTTCTGGGTGCGGCCGCAGCTGATACTGCCGGGACGCACCAGCACGTCAGCTGCAAAGGCGAGCCGCGCGAGATCGCGGTACGCATCCTTAACGTCAAGGAGGGCACAGGGCTCATGACGGTGGAACTCTATCGCAACGACCCGGCCGGATTTCTCAACAAGCGCGGGCGGGAATTTCGCATGCGGTTTGCGGCGCGCGCCCCGGCGACCGAATTTTGCGTAACGGCGCCGGCCGCCGGCCAGTGGGCGATGGTTGCCTATCACGACGAGAACGCCAACCAGATGTTTGACAAGAACAGCTTCGGCCTTCCTGCCGAGCCTTATGGCGTCTCGCAGAACCCGAAAATCCGCCTTGGGCCCCCGCCGATCGAAAAGGCGCTGTTCGAGGTTGCAGAGACCGGCGCAACGGTCGAAATCAGCCTCAGGGAATAGGGCTGCTGCTTGACCGTGCGGCCCCTGCCAAGGGGCGGCGAGCGGATACATGACCTCGATCACGATTGAACCGGTGAGCGGCGTCAAGGGGCGGCGCGCCTTCATCCGCGCCGCGAAAACCGCGTATACTGACGATCCGCACTTCGTCGCGCCGCTTGAGTTCGAGATTGGCGCGCGCCTCGACCCCGGCGCAAACCCGGCGCTGAAGGGCGCTGACGTGCAATTGTTCATTGCCAGGAAAGACGGCGCCGTCGCCGGGCGCATTTCGGCGTTCATCAACCCGGCCCACCTTGAACGCTATGGCGATGCAACGGGGCATTTCGGGTTTCTCGACGCAATCGACGACGGGGAAGTTTTCGCTGCGCTCCTCGGCGCGGCGGAGGATTTCTTTCGGGCGCGCGGCATGAAGAAGTCTGCCGGCCCGTTTTCGTTTTCAGTCAACGAAGAATGCGGGCTGCTCATTTCCGGTTTTGACACGCCGCCCTATGTGATGATGCCGCACGGGCGCCCCTGGTATCAGCGCCATGTCGAGGCCGCCGGCTACAGCAAGGCGATCGACATGCACGCGCTGCGCTATATCCCGCGCCGCCAATTTATCCCTGAGCGGCGCATGAAATTCATCGAACGCGCGCTGTCGTCGCCGAAGGTAACGATTCGCGAGGTCGACTTCGCGAATTTTGACCGCGACATCGAAACGCTCGTGGATATCTTCAAGGACGCCTGGAGCGACAATTGGGGCTTCGTTCCGATGACGGCGGAACAGGTCGCCCACATGGCGAAGGAGCTTCGCCCGATCGTCCGCAAGCACAACATCGTCTTTTGCGACTATGACGGCGAAGCGGTGGCATTCGGCCTCGTGCTGCCAAACATCATGGAGGCGGTGCGCGATTTCGACGGCAAGTTGCTGCCGTTCAACTGGGCCAAACTGTTGTGGCGCCTGAAAGTCAAAGGACTGAGCCAGGCCCGCATGCCGCTGATGGGCGTGCGCAAGAAACTCCACGGCAAACCGCTCGGCGCCGCCTTCGCCTACAAGATCATCGACCTCGTCAATTCAAGGAACATGGACACCGGCGTTACGTCGTCAGAACTGTCGTGGATCCTCGAGACCAACACCGACATGCTAAGCATGCTGACCGACATGGGCGGCGAGATTTACAAGACGTACCGGATTTATGAGCGGACGCTCGCGTAGGGCGGATGGAGCCAAAGGCGATATCCGCCAACTCAAAGTGCGGACTTCGTAGTCACACCGTAGTCTTGACGGTAGTCACACCTTGGACTACATAGCGCGCATGGAGATTTCTGTCAGAGACGCCAAAGCTCGCCTCTCGGAGGTTATTGCCGCCGCACAAGCGGGCGAGCGTGTGGTTATCACCAAGAACGGGCAGCCCGCCGTCGAGGTCGTGCAATTGCGGCGCAAACGGGGCATCGACTTCAAAAAACTCGAGGCTGCGCGCGCGCGGCTCGGCCTCAAAGGCGATGGCCCGGGCTGGCCGGCGGAGTTCGACGATCCGGAATTCTCGCGCCGCGTCCTCGGCCTTGAGTGAGGCGCAGTTAAGGTGCGTATTCTTCTTGATACGTCCTATCTCTATAATCTGATGGATGCGGCGGGCCAACTCAGCGACGCCGAACGGCTGATCCTTTCAAACCCGGACGTGACGATCTTCGTCAGCGCCGCGTCGATCTGGGAGATGAAACTGAAATTCGCCGCGCGTCACCCGTCCGGCGAGAGGAAGAGCGCGCTTGATCCGAAGACCGTCATCCGTCTGCTCGAAGATCAGGATGTGACGTTCCTGCCGATCATGGTCGCGCACGCGAGCGCCGAACTGGAAACTGCAATCGCGCATAAAGACCCCTTCGACGAAATGCTGCTTACGCAGGCGCAGTCGGAAGGGTTGAGGCTGCTGACGGTTGACCGGAATTTGACAGGGCACCCATTAGCGATGGCTCCATGAGGGTTCGCTGCCTTCGGCGGCAAGATTATTGCTGTTTCTCAAGAGGAAAGTGGAAGGGCCCAAATAGGGCGTCACCAATTTTGCGTCCTCGCGCGATAGCTTGGACGGCGCGCAATCCGATTGCCAATTGCTTGAGTGCGTCGCTTGTCTACGCGCGATTGACCCGAACAGCGCCGCGTGCGCGATGAAGCGCTCCGCGAGCTGGGGCTGAAGGATCTTCAGAATCGACGATCGATTTGCAGGTCCATTCTGCAAGCCTACCTGCCATGCGTAATTAACGCAAAAACGGCTCGTCAAAGCTGCGCAATTTCCTTGAATGCAGCGTCCCCGCCTCCGCCTCCGCGCGCAGCAATTCAATTGCGCGCAGGCCGATCGCCAAATGCTGCGACACGCTCGCCTGATAGAACGCATCCGCCATGCCGGGGAGTTTGATCTCGCCGTGCAGCGGCCGGTCGGAAACGCAGAGGAGCGTACCGTAGGGGACGCGGTAGCGAAAGCCGTTGGCGGCGATCGTTGCCGATTCCATGTCGATGGCGATTGCGCGGGACTGGTTGAGGCGCACCGCGATTTTCTCAAAGTTCAGCTCCCAATTGCGGTCGCTGGTCGTGACGACCGTGCCGGTTCTCAGATGCTCTTTGAGCTGACCTTTCGGAATGCCGGCAACCTGTTCGACGGCGGCCGTCATCGCCAATTGCACTTCGGCAATCGTTGGCAGGGGGATCGACGGCGGCAGCGCGTCGTCGAGCACGTTGTCTTCGCGCAAATACGCGTGCGCCAGCACATAGTCGCCAAGGCGCTGCGTGCGCCGCAGGCCGCCGCAATGGCCGATCATCAGCCAGACATGCGGCCGGAGCACCGCGAGGTGATCGGTGATCGTCTTGGCGTTTGACGGCCCGACGCCGATATTGACGAGGGTAACGCCCGAATGACCGGCGCGCACATAGTGATAGGCGGGCATTTGCGGCTGTTTCGCCAGCGGCGGCCTTGACGGATCGGCGCCCTTGCGCGTGATGCGGTCGCCCGGCTCGATCAGCGCGTCGATCTCGCCCGCCTCAACCTTTTGCCTGCCAAGCTCGATGAATTCATCGACATAGCGCTGATAGTTCGTAAACAGAATAAAATTCTGGAAATGTTCAGGGCGCGTTGCGGTATAGTGATGGATGCGGTGGAGCGAATAATCAGTGCGCTCCGCGGTGAACAGCGACAGGGGCTGCGCGCCGCCGCGCTCGAGGATCAGGCCGCCGTCGACGATGACGTCATTCGTCGCGACGAGATTGGGCATGTGAAAGAAATGCTGCAATTCCTCCCGCTGGCGGGGGTTGAGCAAGGCGGTCGCCTGCTCCAGCGCGAAAGTGAGCGGGATTGGCGTGCGCGAGCGGCCGACGAACAGCTGCGCCTCGAAGCGCTCCGTGATGCGGTGAAGTTGTTCGAGAAGGTATCGGCTGAACAGGCGCGGCGCCGTGATCGAAGCGCCGTGCAGGCTCGACGCGGTGATCTGGCCAAGCGCAAGACTGCCAGTCTGGATCGCGCGCTCGGGCGGCACTTCCGCAAGCAGATAGGGGTAGGTCGGCGCCGCATGGGGGCCCGGCTTCAGCTTGCCGCCTGCGTAATTCGCAAAGCGCTGTTCGACCGCGCGGATCGCCTCGTCGTAGAGCGCAACAAGGCGCTCGACCGCCGCTTCGGGACTGGCGCAGCGCTGGATGTCGTCGGCGGGCGCGGCCGGGATTGGCGGGGTCGAAGGCATCACGGCACTATCCTTCAAATTCGGGTCGAAGATCATAGCGCCGTTCGCCGCGCGCGCCAGACGCATCAAGGATTGGGAATCAGGGCGCCGGCCGGCCGGACAAACTGGGAAGTTTCAACGCCGCGCGATAGG
>JBJXFO010000026.1:0-27724 GCA_046154725.1 Parvularculaceae bacterium
GCATCGCCGATCACCCTGCCGCCACACTCCACGAACTCCTCCCGTGGAACTGGCGACCCGCGATGCCCGAGCAGGCCGCAGCCTGATTTGCGCTCACCAAACAGGCGGCCTCCGGCGGATGCTTACGCCTGTCCGCCCTTCTCAATAAGCCTCTGCGCCGAGGTGTCGGCGAGGGCCGCCCGGTCGCGCTCGCGGGCGCAGATTTCGAGCACCCACATTAATTCGCTGTCAATCGGCGGTTTCAGGAAATGCCTTGTCGCCTCGCCTGACGCCTACATTCAGGCTTCAACTGCGGGTGACCTTCAATTTGGTGCGTTCAGGCCGAGAGAGGAATCCGCTTCTGCGCGCCAATGATTTTGTGACGCGATGCAATATCGCGGTCTCGCTCGAGCATGCAGGGCCGACGCCCGGATGTCTCTTCGCTAAGGCGCAATTCGCGACAGGTCGCTTACAATTTTTCTGTGTCGTTCGGCGTTCAGCGGATAATTCATGAATACGACCGCGCCGAGCGCCGTAAGCGCAATCGGCGCCGCTGCGATCATGACGCGAAGGTTCGAGGCCGTACCAGCGGTCAGGGCGCCGGCGGCGGCGTAGTCGACGGCGTCGAGCGCAAAGCCGATCAGGACGCCAGCGGTCGCAATGCCGAGTTTTTGAGCGGCCGACGCAAGGCCAATCAAGCTCGATTCGAGCCGCAAGCCCGACTGCAAATGCCCGAAATCAATCGTATCGGGAAGAGTGCTCCAGAAGCCGACGGCAAAGGCGGAGAAGGAACAAGTTATGAGAACGCACGCGGCGGTCGTCAGGGTCGCCGACGCGTCGCCTGCGAACAAAAGAAACAGAAAGCTTGCGATTGTCGCGCCGCAGCCCGCCAGAAACCCTGGCCGCTTATCGATCCGCCTAAAGATCATTGTCCAAGCCGGCAGCGCGAAGAGCGGCGCAAGTGTCATCATCGTCATCGCACGGGCGCCGGCCTCTGGCGAATCGAGGATACGCTCGAATAGATAGAGAACGGACTTCACGAATAGTATGTTGGCGACAGTAATGAGCAGCATCGCGCCGATGAGACTGACAAAAGCCCGGTTTGCTGCGGCAAGCCGAATGACCGCTGGAAAAGATGGCATCTGATCTGGCGCGCCGCCGGCAAATGGCCGTTCTCGTGTCAAGAGCGCTGTGGCGATGACAGGGATCGCGCCAAGAAATCCAGCGACCGCGCCGGCGGTCGCGAAGGCCTGCGTATCCTCCATGCCTTCCCTCAGGCTACTGATGAGATGAACGACCGCCAGCCCACCGAGCGCGCCTAAGAACATTCGGGCGCCGGCGAAGCTAATGCGCGCGCCGCCGTCCTCGGAAAGGCTCGCCCCGAGCGATCCGTATGGAATCGAAACGCAGGTATAGGCGATCCGAAAGACGAGGTGCGCGCAGAGCGCTGCGGCGGGGGCAAATGCGGCGGACGCCGCGAGCGGGGCCCAGAATAAGACCGCAAAAGTGACAGCGAGAACTGGCGCGCCAAAAAGCAAATAGACGCGATACCGGCCAAAGCGAGATTTTGTCCGGTCGGCGAAGAAGCCCATCGCCGGATCACAGATGGCGTCAAGAAGGCCTCCCGCCGCGATGATGAGGCCTGCCGCGAGGTTCGGCAGGCCGACGATATCGGTATAGAAAAACAGCAAATAAAATCCCGCGCCTTGCCAATAGAAGTTCAAGCCGAGATCGCCAACGCCGTAGGCGACGACATCGCGTCTGCGGACGGGGCGTTGCGCGTCGGCGGGGTTTCGCACCATGATTGCAAGGGTGTCAGAACCGTCGCTATAAGAAAAGCGTCAGCGCCATTTGCGCTATCGCGAAAGCGGCCGGGCGAGTCCTTTGGATGAAATTACAAGCGTCGAGTAATTCAGCGCCGACTACGATCGTCGATGTCGCAAACTCGGCCGGCGTTTCGATCAAGACCGTCTCACGCGTTATCAATAGTGAGCCGCGCGTCACCGCGGGCACGCGTGAGAAAGTGCTGAGGGCGATCGAGGATCTCGGCTATCAACGCAACATGTTCGCGCGGGGCTTGCGCGCCGAGAAATCGCTAGTTCTTGGCCTGTTATACGAAAATCCGCAGGGCGACTATCCGTCCGACGTTCTCCATGGCGCCCTGACCCATTGCCGGGAGAGCGGTTACCACCTGCAAGTCGAAGTTCTGCGCGGGCGCGAGATGGCGACTCAAACCGTGAAGTTCTTGACAGAAACGCGGCTCGACGGCGCGCTGCTGACCCCTCCTGTTTGCGATAATGCGATGGTGCTTGCAGCGCTCGAGAAGTTTGAGGTTCCCTTCGTCAGAATTTCGCCAAACAGACCGCGCCCGAACGAATGTTACATTGCAATCGACGACAGGGCGGCGGCTGTAGCGCTCGTCGATTACCTTGCTAGCCTGGGGCACCGCCGGATCGGCTTTATAAAAGGCATACGAGGCCACGCCGCGACGAAGCTGCGCCACGCCGGCTACCGGCGCGCACTCGCTCGCTGCAAGATTGAGTACGATCCCTCGCTTGTTGTCGCCGGGTCATTCGATTTTGAATCTGGTATCGCTGGGGCAGCGCGCCTCATGACGCTCGCCGACCCGCCGACCGCGATTTTTGCCTGTAACGATGAGACCGCGGCGGGCGCGCTCTGCTGGGCCCATGATCGCGGCGTTGCGGTTCCGGACGAACTATCAATCTGCGGATTTGACGGCGGAACGATTTCGCGCGTGGTGTGGCCTGCCCTTACCACGGTCAGACAGCCTATCCGAGACTTGGGAATGACGGCGGTCCGGCGGCTGATTGATATCAACGCAGGGAAAAACCATGCAGGCGCGCCGCTGATCCTCCCGTTCGACTTGGTCGCAGGGGGCTCAACGGGCGAGCGCGAGCCCAGAAGCCATGATTAGGGCCAGCGGTGCCGACGCCGCCATAAGGCGTTGTTTGCAATTGGATTGTTCTTAGCTTTCGCATATGCAACTAAGAAAAATCGACGAAAAAGACAACGTTGTCATTGACGCTTCGAAATGACCTGCGTAGCTTCCTCGATCTAAATGACAACATTGTCATGCGCGGGAGGGTAACCATGAAAAAATATGCTTCACTCACAGCGATGCTGCTAGCATCGACCGGCCTCGCGTCGCCGGCATTCGCTCAAAGTACGGATGAACAAAAGGCGGACGTTCAGGAGCGCGACGAAATCGTCGTGACAGTCGAACGGCGCGAGCAAAGCCTTCAGGACGTCGCGGGAACGGCTGTCGTCTTGCAGGGAGACGACCTGAAGCGAATCGGCGTTCAGAGCATCACCGACCTTGAAGGCCGCATTCCCGGCGTCCAATTCGCCAACAATCAGGGGAACATCGAAGTTTACATTCGCGGCGTCGGCTCGTCGAACAACACCGAGCTTGGCGATCCCGCAGCAGCGACCCATCTGAACGGCGTTTATGTGCCGCGTCCGAGCGGCTTTGGCGCCGCGTTCTTCGATATCCAGCGGGTGGAAGTGAATATCGGCCCGCAAGGCACGCTGCGCGGCCGCAACGCCACCGCAGGGTCCGTCAACATCATCCCGTGGGCGCCGGGGCTCGGCGTCTTCGACGGCTCCATCGAGGCGTCCTACGGAAATTTCAACGAACACACCGTTGAGGGCGTCGTCAACGTGCCCGTCGGCGATAAAATCGCAGCGCGCGTTGCAGCGTTCACGCGAGAGCATGACAGCCGGCTTGAAAACGTATCGCCGTGTTCCGCTGATCTTGGCTTGTCGATTCCAACATGCGCGGATGAAAATATTGGCGTTGCGGAAGCCGCACAGGACATTGGCGTTCGCGGCGCCATCCTGATCCAGCCCATTGACCGGCTTAAATTCACGGTGACGGGCGATTACATTTCGCAGGTCGGCAGCGGCTATACCGGCGTCAACTACGCCAATCCGCTGGGGAACGGCATTGATCCGGACGACATCGAGAATCCGCGCAGGGTTCTCGGCCGCGCTTTCACGCCGCGGGAAAATACCGATCATTACGGCATCAAAGGACAGCTTGATTTCGACGGCGACGGCTTCAACATCGAATATATCGGCTCCTATCGCGATCTCGTCTACGATTATGAATTCGTAACGCCCATTGGACCCTTTTATCCGGGCGTCCTCGACACGCTGGGGCCGCTCGATTTCGACAATTTCTCGCGCGTCCGCTTCATCACGGATTCAGAGTCGATTGTGCAGGAGCTTCGCGTTTTTTCGGATGATGACGCGCGGTTGAATTGGACGGTTGGCGCTTTCTATTTCAAGGAAGACCAGCGCACCTTCCTCGGCACGACCGGCGACCGGAATCCTTTCTTCCAAGGCGTTGAATTCAACCAGACGACGGACACCAAGAGCTATTCTGCCTACGCCGACGCGACATTCAACATCACGGACAAGTTCCGTCTGACCGGCGGCATTCGCTATACCGACGACCAGAAAGAACGCTTCGGTATCAACGCCCAGTATCGCTTCGGTTTCGGCGGACCGGACTTCAGCTGCTGCTTCATCAACGGAGCCGCCTTCGGCACCGAAGGATTTGAATTCGCCGGACTTGACCGGACGCTTTTCAATCCGGATCAGAACGGGGACGATCTCATCGACGCGAACGAGTCGCTCGCCTTCCTCTTCAACGGCGTCGCCTCGTTCGGCGTTCGCGACGGCATCGACAACATCTTCCCGGGCGGGCAACAGATTCAAGACGCCTTTCCTGATCCCGCGACGCGCCCGTCCTGCTCGCTATTTGCATTCGTCGGCAGCTGCGCGAACTTCGTTCCTGTCTTCGACGGCGTCGTCGACTTCTCGTTGGCGCCGTTCAACTCGACCTTTGCGCTTCAGAACGGCCGTCTCGACAATGACTTCATCGACTGGCGCGTCAGGGCGGAGTACGATCTGACGCCCGACAATCTTGTCTATGCTCTGGCGTCGACCGGCAACAAGTCGGGCGGCTTTAACGACAACATTCCCGGCACAGCGGGCTTCGGCGTCTCTAGCCCAGCCCAGAATGCGCCGATCGCATTCGATACGGACACGCTCGCGCCCACTTTCGGGCCTGAGACGCTGACGCTGTTCGAACTGGGGTCGAAGAACGAGTTCCAGGTCGGCGAGACGGGTGTCAAGCTTAACGCTTCCGTCTTCTATTACGACTACGACAATCTGCAGCTATCGACGCTGTTGTCGGTTGCGCAGATCGTCGACTTTGCGGGACTTGATCCCTCTACCCTTCCGCCCAGCACCGGCGGGACGGTGGTCGCCTTCAATTTCAACGCCTCCGACGCTGAGATTTACGGCGCTCAGTTCGAAGGCGGCCTGCAACTGCCGGGTGATTTCAATCTCGACGCAACGCTGCTCTGGCTTCCGGTTGCGCGCGTCGTCAATTCAATCGAAATCCAGGACTCGCGCTTCCAGGCGGATGTTGATCCGATCAATTCCGTCAACCGGTCAATTGAAGGCAACCGTCTCATACGCACGCCGAAAATCCAGCTGAACGCCTCGGTGTCAAAGGCCGTTCAGACTGACTTCGGCCAGTTCGACGGCGTCGTATCTTTCGGTTATCGCTCCACGCAAAATCAGTCGATCTTCAACGGGATCGACTACGTCAACCCCGGAAATCCCGCCGCGCGGCTGGATGATCGTACGAAGGGCTATGTCACGATCGACATGGGCGTCGGCTACACCCACGGCGATAACGAACGCTGGCGGATCGAAGGCTATGTCAGCAACCTGACCAACATCCAGGAGCCGGCGGCAATCATCATCACGCAGTTCGACAACACCCGGTTCTTTAACACACCGCGCCTTTACGGCGCGCGGGTGCGCGCGAAATTCTGATATCCTCCCGGGACGCGCCGGTGATCGCCTCACCTTAAGCGATCGCTGGCGCGTTACTTTTCGCAAAAGGTTGGCGCCATGCGTAACCCGTCCATTGTCGCCTTGGCGGCCGTCAGTCTCTTGACGGCCGCCGGCAGCGCGGCCGCCCAAACTAGTACAGGCTCGGTTGATAGCTGGCCTAAGGTCGCAAGCCCCTACGGCGTCGATGCCGCCGTTGAAGAAAAAATCGACGCCATCATTTCCCGCATGTCGCTGGCTGAAAAGGTCGGCCAGATCACCATGGCTGAGATCCAGTCGATTTCTCCAGCCGACGTGAAACGGTTTCACATCGGCGGATTGCTGAACGGCGGCGGGTCCTATCCGAACAAGAACCGGAATGCGTCCGTCGCCGAATGGCTGGTCATGGCCAACGCGTTCTACGACGCGTCGATGGATACCGGCGACGGCAAGGTCGCCGTTCCCGTCCTGTGGGGAACCGACGCGGTTCACGGCCACAACAATGTCGTCGGCGCGACGATCTTCCCGCACAATATCGGGCTCGGCGCGATGAGAAATCCGGCGATGATGCGCGATATCGGCGTCGCGACGGCGCGCGAAGTCGCCGTTACTGGTATCGGCTGGGCGTTCGCGCCGACAGTCGCGGTCGCAAGAGACGATCGTTGGGGACGGACGTATGAAAGTTATAGCGAAGATCCGGCGCTGGTCGCCGACTACGCCAAGGAGATTGTCGTCGGGCTACAAGGCCATCCCGTTCTCGGGAACGCCTTTGGGCCGGATAAAGTCGTCGCAACCGCCAAACATTTCATTGGCGACGGCGGCACGCTGAACGGCGATGATCAGGGCGACACTCAAGAGGACGAGGAAGCGCTGAAAAAAATTCACGCCCCCGGGCACTTCACGGCGATCGGCGCCGGCGCCCAGACAGTAATGGCGACGTTTAACAGCTGGAATGGCGTGAAGACCCACGGCAACCGGTACCTTCTGACAACAGTGCTGAAAGATCGTCTGGGCTTTGACGGCTTCGTCGTCGGCGACTGGAATGGTCATGAACAGCTCCCGGGATGTTCGGCCGGCAGCTGCGCTGCGGCGCTAAACGCTGGCGTTGACATGATCATGGTTCCAGCAGCGTGGAGCGACTTCATCCGCAATACGATCAAGCAGGTGAAAAGCGGGGACATCAGCGAGGCGCGGCTCGATGACGCCGTTCGGCGCATACTGCGCGTCAAGCTCAGGGCTGGCCTGTTTGAGAAGGGGCGCCCGTCGGCGCAGCCCCTCGCCGGCGCGACGGCGTTGATGGGGCATCCCGATCACCGCGCTCTCGCCCGGCGCGCCGTTCGAGAGTCGTTGGTTCTGCTGAAAAACGACAACGTCCTGCCGCTCAACCCCGGCGGAAAAAAAATCCTTGTCACTGGCGACGCTGCCAACTCCTTGTCGCGCCAGTCGGGCGGCTGGACGCTTACCTGGCAGGGGCGCGATCTCAGCAACGCCGACTTCCCCGGCGCGACCTCGATCTATGCCGGCATACGCGAGGCGGTCGAGGCCGGCGGCGGAAAAGCTGTCCTCAGCGAAACAGGAGAGTTCGCGTCGAAACCTGACGCGGCGATCGTCATCTTTGGCGAAACGCCGTATGCAGAGTTTGAAGGCGACTTGGAAAATGACCGCGGCGTCGATTTTGAAGATGAACGGGCGTTGCTCATCTTGCGGCGCCTGAGGGCGGCCGGCGTGCCGACGGTCGCGATCTTCTTGTCCGGACGCCCGCGCTGGGTGACGCCGGAAATCGAGGCAGCTGGGGCGTTCGTTGCCGCCTGGCTGCCCGGCAGCGAAGGCGCGGGTATCGCCGATGTCCTTATCGCAGGCGCCGACGGCCGTCCGCGCCACGACTTTAAGGGCAAGCTCTCTTTTAGTTGGCCCAAGACGCCGGATCAGAATCCGGTCAATGTCGGCGACGCGGGTTACGCGCCACTTTATCCGTTCGGCTTCGGCCTTCGTTATGACGCCGCGCCGTGAAAACGCCCGCCGCTTTTATGGACGAAGCGTAGCGGCGAGCACGGTCTTAACCATCAACAGCATCACGGCGCCTGACCTAAGCCACCCCTTCTCACGCCTGTGCTGAAAAAGAGGGCAACACATATGAGAGCGAAATCGACATCCGGAGCAGCGCTCGCCTGTGTCGCCGTCCTCTTCTTCGCTTGGGGCTTTGTCACTTCAATGATCGACCCTTTAGTGGCGTCGGTCCGGGCGGTTTTCGATCTCTCCTATGCCGAAGCGATGCTCACCCAATTCGCGTGGTTCATCGCCTACGGGGTTGTTTCCCTGCCGGCCGCCGCGCTGGTTTCAAGCAAGGGATACACCTCGTCGATCCTGATCGCCATTGGCGCGATGGTGATCGGCGCCCTGATCATTCCGTTGGCGACAATGCTCGAGCATTACCCGGTGGTCCTTTTTGGTCTCTTCGTCATTGCGTCCGGCGTCACTTTACTGCAAGTTGCCGCCAATCCCCTTGCGGCGTCTATGGGCGTCCCCGAGCGCGCGCATTTCCGCTTGATGCTGACCCAGAGCTTTAATTCGCTCGGCACGGTCGTCGGACCGTTCCTCGGCTCCGCGATCCTGCTGAGCGGGGGGATATTTGCAGCCGAAGCAGCCACCGCAGCGGACCGTCAAGCGTCATTGCGGGCAATCGATGTCGCCTTCTTTGGGATCGGCGGGCTCTTTCTCGTCCTCGGCGGATTTGTCTGGCTCACCCGCCGGCGCATTGATGCCGTCGCCAAGAGCGATCCGCCCGCGTCGCCGCTGCGCGCTTTCCGGTCAGGTTGGGCGCTGTTCGGGGCGCTGGCGATTTTCCTTTATGTCGGGGCGGAGGTTGCTATTGGCAGCATGCTGACGGCGTTTCTTCACCAGGACCGCATTCTTGGATTGCCGCTGGAAGACGCCGGCAAGTTCGTGTCCATTTATTGGTTCGGCGCCTTGCTCGGACGATTTGCAGGCATTGGTTTGCTGACGCGCGTCAATCCGAGCGTTCTACTTTTGGCATTCGCCGCCGCGGCCTCGGCGCTGTGCATCGCCGTTACGCAGCTTGATGGGCCGACAGCAGGCTACCTCGCGCTCTCCATCGGCTTTTTCAACTCGATCATGTTTCCATCAATTTTCACGCTCACCCTTGAGCGATCGTCCGCCCCGGCGGCCGCAACTTCAGGCCTCTTATGTATGGCCATTGTCGGCGGCGCCGTGTTGCCATTAGCCGCGGGCCTCGTCATCGACGCGTCACCGCTGATGCAAACCGCCTTTTTCGTTCCCCTCGCCGGCTATGTCGGGGTCGCGGCGTTTGCACTATTCGCGAGGACCGCTCGACCTATTGCCCCCTCGCCGCAAAGGGCGAGCGTCGCCACGCATTAGGCGGACATCGCTGCTGATCCTTTTTGGTTCAGAGGCAAAAACTTTGCTCGGATAGACAGCTCATAGCCGCTTCACCTCCTTCAAGACCGCCCGGAATTCAGCGCTCGGCGCCTGATAGTGCGGTCGATACTTCCGCACAAAGGGGAGCTATTTTCAGCATATCGCGAGTGCGGTGTTTCGTGTGACCTGGGTCACTTAGGCCTGCCTGTTAGCAGCTAAAATCTTCAAAACGTTGGGGGCGCGCATTGGGGCTTGGGAACAGGACCGTTGGCCGCCTCATTGCAGAGACTACGCCATTCAGCGCGTTGCCGGACGCGGCGCGTTCTGCCCTTTCTGCGTCGCCGACGGTCCAGCTCGATCGCGACGAAGTCTTGTTTTCCGCAGGCGATGCAGCTGAAGCCGTCTACGTCGTGCTGACCGGCGAAATTGCACTTGAGATCGATGGGGCAGACGGCAAGAGCATATGCGTCTCCTCGCTGAAAGCTGGCGGCGTATTTGGCGAGATTGCTCTTCTTGACGGCATGCCGCGCTCGGTCGGCGCGCGCGCGGCGTCGCCGGCAAGGCTGCTGAGCATCAAGGCGGCGACTTTCCTTGGCCTTGTGCGCGCGCACCCGGACTTTGCGCTGGCCATCATTCGCGATCTCGCCGGCAAAGTGCGCAGCACCAATGGCCAGGTTTCCGGCTTGTCGTTTCAGTCGCTGCGCGGGCGCGTTGCGGGGCTGATTGCCGCGCTTGGCCAATCGCAATCGACAATCGCCATGACCCAGAATGAGCTTGCCGCACGCCTTGGAGCGTCGCGTGAGAAAGTGAACGGCCATCTGCAGGCCTTGCAGGCCGCCGGCGCAATACGCCTCGCGCGGGGGCGGATCGAGATTCTCAATCCCGCTGGCCTGCGCGGCTTTTCAGAATCCGGCCTCTCGTAACCCGGGCGGCAGCACCATTCCGAACACTGCCGTTGCGCCAAACGCAAGAACGGCCGCGGCGCGCCGCGTCAACGGCCGGAAGCGCATGGCTGTTAAAAGCCCGGCGAGGATTAGCAGCGGGCCGCCAATCAAAGCGCTGCCTGCAAGCGAGCCAGCCTTGAACAGCGCGGACGTCTCGCCGTTGATTGCCAGATCAACAGCAAGTTCGAGCGCGGCGCCGGCGAACGCGGCGAGCCTCAATTCTGATCGCGGCGACAGGCGCATAGCGGTTACGGCCGTTGCGAGCGCGCGGGATGCACGGGTTGCACGTTCATGACCCGAGTCTGGCGCTTCACGCTTTGATATACTGTAACGCGCGTTACTCGGTTGCGCTTCGCCGGGCGCCTCTTCAATCGGCGCGTGTAAAGCTGTACCGTACCATTGATCGGGTGGGTGGGATTCCGGTGGATGACGGCAGTGTAAGCAAGCCTGTAATGGGCCAGTCGCGACGGCTGACGACTGTCGTCGCCGCGGATATTTGCGGCTATTCGCGGCTCGCCGAAATCGACGATGAAGCCGCCATCAGAACCGTTCATATCGTGCGCGCGGCCTTCGAAAGCGTCGTCGCCAAGCGCCGCGGGCGCCTGTTCCATTCATCCGGGGACGGATTTCTGGCGGAATTCCCGAGCGCCGCCGATGGGGTCCTCGCCGCGCTCGACTTCGTCGCCGACATCCGCGCCCGCGACAGCCTTTCGCCGACCAGCCCCGGCGCCAAGGTGCGCGCAGGCGTCCACTCCGGCGACGTGATGGAGCAGCCGGGCGGCGACCTCCTCGGCCACGGCGTCAATATCGCGGCACGGCTGCAAGGCGAAGCCGCGCCGAACGGGGTTCTGGTGTCACAGGCGACTAGAAACCTTGTGCGCAGCAACGTTGAAGCCGAGTTCCACCGCCGCGGCGCACTGACACTCAAGAATATTGACGAACCCGTCCTAACCTTCATAGCGGAGGCGGCGGTTGCGCGAAAGCAATCTGTCGTGACGCTTTTGAGGCGCGTGATGGCGCAAAAGCGCAAACTTGCACCTGTGGCGGCGGTCGGTATCGTCGCTGCAACCGCGTACCTTGTACTTCAGCAATGGTCCCCAGGCGCGCGCGCCATGCCACAGGACGAGGCGCGAGTTGCTCACCTTGCTGACGTTGTGTCGCCGAACGCCAGGCCTTCGTATCTTGACGACATGTACTTGCGACGAGTGCTTGGCGATCTCGCAAACACAAAGACGCCCGATCAGGAAATCGTGCTGGCCCTGATAGACAAAAACGATATCGATGCGGCGATTGGCGCCCTTGAGGCGACTCTCGCTTCGCCTCGGCTCTCTGACCGCCGCAGGGTAGTTTTGTTACATCAGATTGGCGCGCTCAGTTACGAGCGCCGACCCGACAAAGCTATCGCCGTCTATGAAGAGGCGCTGCGGGAAAACCCTGACGATTTTGCAGCGGCCGTGCGGCTCGGCCGCGCACACGCTCTCCAAGACAGCCTTGCGACCGCGAAAGAATATTATCAACGGGCAATCACTATCGGTTCGCCCGACGAGCGCGCCCTCCTTGAGCTTCAGACTCATCGCGCCTCATTGCTTATGCACGAGTATGACGCCACTGGTGCGATTGAGATTCTTAACGACGTCGTAGTTCGCGCTACTGCGCTAGACCTCCCGCCCCTCATCGCCCGCGCCCAGACAAGCCTCGGACAGGCTTACTTCATTGAAGGCAAATTCAGGGAGGCGCGCGCCGTACTCGTCGCCGCGATGGCGCTGCAGAAGTCCCTGGGCGAAATCGATCCCGAGTTCGCGCGCGCTGAGAACCTCATGGGGCAAATCGATGCGCAGGAAGGAAATTATTCTGGCGCCTCCAAGCGGTATGAGCGGCAATATGCGATTGAACAGCGACTGCAGCGCGCGCAAGGATTGACAGACGCACTTTATTTTCTCGGCGACGCCTATCTCAAGCTTGACCGGATCGATCTCGCGGAAGTCAGGTTCGCGGAAGGACTTAGA
The DNA here is from genome assembly GCA_046154725.1 of Parvularculaceae bacterium. Classification (GTDB taxonomy): domain Bacteria; phylum Pseudomonadota; class Alphaproteobacteria; order Caulobacterales; family Parvularculaceae; genus Amphiplicatus. Next base: position 12,197 of record JBJXFO010000026.1, read on the forward strand.
ATCGCCACGGAGAACCGCATTTCCGATACTGTTTTCCTTCACAATGTCGGATTGGCGCGCGTTGCAAAGACACGTGGCAACCAAGTTGGCGCGTGCACACACATTAAACGCGCCGAAGCCGCATTTAACCGTCAATCGACTATCGGGCCCGCGACAAGAGCTGTGCTCACCGACCTCGGTTGCCATTTTGAGCCGCTTGGCATCTGACGGGGCGATAAGCCCGCCGGCAGGCCAAAAAAAGCCTCCGCTTGAAAGCAATATTTTCCAAGCGGTGACTTAACTTGAGCGAGTCCGGCGCGGGAGTCACGATACAAGCGCCGTGAACTCGGTTCACCTCAGTCGCAGGCGAGAAAGAACTCGGGGTTTCTGCCGCCAAACTTTCCGCAAATTTCGGTTATCTCATCCGTATCGAAAAGGTCCGGCGCCATCGCCCGCGGAATAACGTTCATATTCAGTAACATGGTTTTTTGGGCGGCGTGAATCGAGTTGTCCGATAAGAAGAGCTTGACGGACGTGACCGCAAAACGATCCTTCGGGTCTGCGATTTTTGTTTCCTGCCGCGAAACGGCAACGAATTCGGCGGCGCGGAGCATCAAGACCGCGAAGACAGCGCTCTTGAAGTTTTCGATGTTCTTGATGTCGCCATTGGTAATGCCGGAAGCGTTTTGAGACGGCGCATTGTCCGACTTGGATGGATCGTATTTTTCAAGCGCGCAGGCAGCAAGTTTTCGAAAGAGTTCCGGCCTCATATTTCCCATAGTCGTCTCCTCTCGCTGTAAAGCGCAAATTCAGCGCTGGTTGAATCAATCGTTGTCGAACCGGTGAGCGCCATCCGACTCTCTCTAGTCACACAATGGATCTCAAACACTCTTCGACCGAAATGGAATGCTGACGTTTACCGAAACGGCTCCCTGATAGTTGAGTTCGAAAGGTCTAGCGCAAACGCAACGCCAAGCTTTGCGAATAGAGCGGCGTGCGGCGCGCTGAGGTGAGGATCGAGGCGATCGTCGGCAGTATGGATCGCGCGATTTGTATCTTCCCATCGCGCCTCCATAGGATAGGCCGCCGGATACCCTTGTTGGGTCCAACTAACGTGGTCGCTGCAGGGATACGGGCATTCAGAAAATTCCATTTTCGCTTTAACGTACTGTTCATTCAAGTAAACAAAATAATCTGTCAGCCATGCGCTCGTGTCGTCAGCAGTCGCGATGGCGATTGTGTTGGCGCCGCTGCCGGGCAGCATCGTCATATCGAACTGCGCCACGCCAATGACATCGGCTCGCGATCCGGCGTAGTCCCGCGCGATTTCGCGGGAACCAATAAGGCCGCGTTCTTCCGCTGCGTACCAGAAGAAATCGACTGTGCGCTCGCGTTGCGGCTGCTGAAGCAGAAGCGTGTAAATCTCGAGCAGCACTGCGGAGCCCGAGGCGTTATCGTCGGCGCCGGGAGCTTCCAAGCTTTCGACCATGTTGAGGGAATCGAGATGAGCGCCGAGGACCACAATCTCGGCCGGCCGGGACTTCCCGGCAAAGCGCGCCTTGACTGTGCGCTGCCTTGTTTTGGCGTGAGAAACAGTTGAAATTTCGATGTCATCCCGACCGGCGGCTGTTTTAAGGCCATCGAGGACTTCCGCCAGTGCGTGAACATGCGCATTCGGGTTGGCGGCATCCGAGGCTCGCGTCTGGAATTCTGTTGAGAGCCAGCGCGTCGTTTGCTCGATCCTGCTGTGCTTTAACGACCCCAACGCCGACGCGATCTCGTCGCTGACCTCCAGCGTTTCATTGAATTGGCTGCCGCTCAAGCGAGCCTTGCGGTCCACGTATCCAGCGTTAGTCTTCGTGCGAAATCGGAAACCGCCAAAGTTAGACTTCCGGCCTTTTGACGACAAAGCGGCGTTGATCGCCGCGTCGCCGGCGATATCAAGAAGCGTATAGCCCCCGCAGCCGCCTGCCTCATGCGCCAACTCACTCAGCCGATGCCGCTGCTGTTCGCTGACGACTGCGGTGGCAAGGGCGCCTTCAATACTCAAGATCTTTGCGCCAACTGAAAGCAGTCTTTTTTTATCCGCTAAAACTATGACAGCCTGAGACACTGCATCGTTTGGTTCGAGCGAATAAATCGCCGGTTCTGTTGAGGGTGTGCGCGGCGATGCCAGCGCGACCGTCGATACTGCGACCAGCGGGATCAGCAAGCGAATTAGCACCATCTGGTCGTCCCCCGCCCGAAGGCGACCGTGATCGCGCCCAAATTCAGATTATTGGATCGGTGGCCATTTACTGTAACCCCCGTCACACCCCCCTTTCCCTTCCATTAACCCTGTCCTGCTAATCCATTGCCCCACGGGGAGCCGAAAATTCTGGGGCCTTTACCGATGACAGCCAAATCCGCTGGGCATGACGAGAGAATTTTGACCGCCTCGCGCACGGGCGCGCGCCTGATGGCGATGGCGCTGGCCGCCGGGGTTGGCGTTGTCGCCGTGATCTTTGGCGCGTTTGCCTATGATTATGACGCGCGCGCGCGGGCGTTGCGGACGCGCGAGATTGCCGATCACATGATGGCGGTCGGGCGTACGACGGCCTGGGGTCTCGATGCGTGGCTGAGCGAGCGCCTTCATCTTGTCGAGGGGCTGTCCGACGATCTGGCGACCGCTGACGCGGCGGCCGACCCTGTCAGACTGTTGCAAAGCCGCGCGTATCAGGACCGCTTCATCTGGACCTATGCCGGCAAGACCGACGGGGCCTATCACATCTGGCCGCTCGATGATGCGCTTCCGGACGATTACGATCCGCGCACGCGCCCCTGGTACCTGACCGCGCTCGCCAAAGGGGGCGCAACGCTGACCGAGCCCTATCGCGATATTTCAACCGATCTCGAAACCATTACGGCATCGGCGCCGCTCTACCGCGCGGGCGCGCTTGCCGGCGTTGTCGGCGCTGATTTTTCGACGGAAGAACTCAACGGCGTTCTCGCTGAAACGAAGCTTGGCGGGCTTGGCTATGTGTTTTTGACGTCGAGCGACGGCCGCATTCTCTCGCATCCTGTTGCGTCGGAAGTCGGCAAAGCCCTCAATAACGTCTTTGAGGGGCAAGCGCCGCGCCTTGAGGAAACAGTCCAGCGCGCCCATGTCGCCGGCTCCAGCAAATTCGTCACCTTCCTGCACGCGAGCACCAATCCGACGGTCGACTGGCGTCTTGCGATTGTCGTTGACGAGGAAAAATCTCTTGCCGGTCTTGCCGAGTTTCGCCGGTCGGCGGCGCTTGCCGCCCTCGCAGCGATGATTCTCATTGTCACCATTCTCGGTTTCGTCATTCACCGCATTCTCGTCCGGCCGCTGATGCGCGCGCGCCTTGAGGCGGACCAGGCAAGCGCCGCAAAGTCCGAGTTTCTTGCCTCGATGAGCCACGAAATCCGTACGCCGATGAACGGCGTTCTTGGCATGGCGGAAGTCCTGCTGACGACCAATCTCGACCAGCGCCAGCGCGAATTGACGTCGATTATCGTCTCCTCGGGATCGGCGTTGATGACCGTCATCAACGACATCCTCGATTTCTCGAAAATGGAAGCGGGAAAGCTGACCCTCAATCCGCGCGCGTTCAACCTTCGCCAGATGGTCTATGAAGTCGCGACCCTGATGCAGGCGCGCGCCATGGAGCGCGACCTGGAATTGATCGTGCGCTATGCGCCAAACCTGCCCGAAGGCGTCGTCGCGGATGAGGCGCGGATGCGTCAGGTGCTCGGCAATCTGATCGGCAACGCCGTCAAATTTACTGAGCACGGCTATATCATGATCAATGTCACCGGCGAGCGTTCCGGCGACAAGGCCGAGTTCGTGCTCAGCGTTGTCGACACTGGCATCGGCATGCGCAAGGAAGACATTCCGCGCATGTTCGAAAAGTTTGAACAAGCCGACGGATCCAACACGCGCCGTTTTGGCGGCACCGGGCTGGGCCTTGCGATCTGCCGGAACATCGTCAGCATCATGGACGGCGAAATCGGCGCCGACAGCGAGATCGGCAAGGGATCGCGGTTCTGGTTTAAGCTGAACTTGCCGGTCGATGACCGCATCCGGTCTATGCCGCGCGTCTCATCGACGACCTTTGACGGCGCAAGGATGCTTGCGGTCGATGACAATGCGGTCAATCGCCGTGTGATCGAGGAACTTGCCGAAGGCTGGGGCTTGCGATCGACCGTCGTCAGCGACAGCAAAGCCGCGTTCGAGGCGCTGGAGGCGTCAATCAGTGGCGGCGACCGGTATCACGTCATCCTGATGGATTTTCAGATGCCGGACGAAGACGGCTCGGACCTGACGGCGCGGATCCAGGCCGACCCGCGCTTCGGCGCCATTCCGGTGATCTTGTTGTCGTCCGTCGATTGCCCGCAAAACGAAAAGCTGCAATCCGGCGCGAAGTTTGTAACCTCGCTCTCCAAGCCCGCGCGTCCGTCACAATTGATGGATATTCTTGCGCGCCTGTTGACGGAGGACGCCTCGCGCTCGATTGCGAGCGTCGCCGAGGCCATGAAGGCGGTCGAGGCCGGGCCCGCGCCAACCCCAGGCGACGGCCGTCCAAAAATTCTCATCGCAGAAGACAATGTCGTCAATCAGCTGGTGGTTACGAACCTCATTTCAAGCCGGGACTACGACGTCATCATCGCCGAGAACGGCCGCAAGGCGGTCGAGCTCTTCTTGCGCCATCGTCCGGCGGCGATTTTGATGGATCTGTCCATGCCCGACATCGACGGCTATGAAGCAACGCGCCAAATTCGACAGATCGAGGCCGAGCGCGGCTTTCAACGTACGCCGATCATCGCCGCAACGGCGCATGTTCTGGAAGAAGACCGCGACCGCTGCCGCCTCGCCGGCATGAACGATTTCATTCCGAAACCGATCCGCAAGCCGCAACTGGAACAGACGCTGCAAAAATGGGTCGAGGACGCTATCGCCTGGGACGACGCTGCGAGCGCATAGCGCGCCGGGCGAAAAAGTGGAATCACCGGTTTTTCGGAACCCGGCGCGACCACAAAAAGACTAGAGCTTCGGGCGTTTCCTATCAAACGCCCGAAGCTCTAGCGCGCAGCAAAAAAAAATCGCACCAATCCCGATTGTCGTCCACGGACTTGTTCCGCGGACCTCAAGTTCCACAGCGCCGGCCCCCGTTGCCTGAGATCCACGGAACAAGTCCGTGGACGACCTGCGCATCACGCACGTTTAGTGCTTTCGCCCTGGCATTTGGCTTTAACTCTGACGGCTAGAGAGCTTGGCTTGAATTGCTGCAAACGTTGAAAGCTCAGTACCCGTCAGAACGCCGTTACGATCGCGATCCGCGGCGGCAAGCGCTTCGAGCTCCGCGTCAACGAATTCAGGCAGCGTCAGGCGCTCGTCATCGCCGGCAATGAGCGCGTAGTCGCGCGCGGCGGCGCTTTGAACGCGCGCGCGCTCTGCTGGCGTCCAGGCAGCGGCGCGTGGCAGCGCAGCGGTTCTGAGGCCGCCCTGGTACTCGATGGCGACAAATCCGTTGAGCCGTGCGAGTTCCGCTGTAACAACCGACAACGTCGTGTATTCTTCCGGCGACACTGCGCCATCATTGTCGAGATCGGCCCGGGAGAAGACGCGCGCCGCGGTCTCGGCGAGGGTTGCAGCTTCAACCTGAACTGCCGGAACGCCGTATGCCGCCGGCGGCTCGACCGCGGCTGCGCGGACAAGGCCTGCTCCGGCCGCAACTGCGGCGGCGAAGGCGGGCAAAAGGAAGATTGGAAATTCAGCAGCCATGGGTCTTCTCCCGGTATCGACAGCGTATTTGTCGCGCGGGAGCTTGGCCTGATCGCGGAGGAATGAGGGTATCACTGCGGCATTCGCGGCAGCATGGCGGCGGAACGCGCAGGAGAACCGGGAATTGCGGCGGGCGCGCCTTATTCGGCGGGCAGCATCGCTTTTTCCGCCTCAATCTTTGCCCAGCGCTGCTTCAGCTTCGCTGACGTCAGGCGCGAACCGTCCGGCGACCAGCCGGGGGCTCCGAGCGTGTAGCCAATCACATCGCGCAGGGACCTTGCAGTGAGAAGATCTTTGCCGAGATTAATCCACTCGTTGAAGGCGATCACAACAGGATTGAACGAGCCGAGATTCTTGATGATTCCGTAGCGCGGCTTTTCTGCTGCATCCTCTGGTATGAAGCTGCCGAACATCCGGTCCCAAATCATGAAAACGCCGGCGTAGTTCGCATCAAGATAGCGCGGGTTCGTCGCGTGATGAACGCGGTGGTGGCTCGGCGTATTGAAAAGCCATTCGAACCAGCGCGGCATCTTGTCGATCATTTCGGTGTGAATCCAGAATTGATAGATGAGATTGAAGCCGAAGGCGAAAACGATCATCGCCGGATGAAAACCGATCAGAACCAGCGGCGTTGTGAAAAGCGCGCCGTTGATCAGGCCGCCGGTCCATGTCTGGCGCAGCGCCGTCGTCAGATTGTAGTGCTGCGAAGAATGGTGAACGACATGCGTTGCCCAGAACAGGCGCCTCTCATGCGCAATCCGGTGCAGCCAGTAATAGCGGAAATCATCGATGACAAAACACAGCAACACCGCCCACCACGCATTCGGAATATCGAAAAGGCGATATTGATACGCGGTGAGCCAGAGCGTGCTCAGCAGGAATTTGGCGCCGAGCAGCGGCGCGATCTGGTTGCCGAGCCCCATGAGAAGGCTCGCCGCAGCGTCACGGGTTTCATAGCGCCCGCGACCAGTCGCTTTCCACGCCGCCAGCTCGGCGAGGATCGACAGAACGAACAGCGGCACCGCCAGCGTGACAATATCAGGGAACGTCATGACGCGATTATAGATCGTCGTGCGTAAGGCGCAAAAGCCATTGCTCAGCATCTTGCGCGCTTGCCCCAGCAAGGCGCACGGCGCGGCGCGAGGGTTCCCCGAGGTGGACGACAAGGCCGGCGCCTTCGACCGAAAGCCGCGCTGTTTTGCGGTTGAAGCGGCGTGTTGCAAGGCCGTCGCCGAGGGCAAAGATCAGCGCAATCTCCGCCCGGTCGGCGGAAACCGCGGCGGCCGACCGCCCGTCCCGGCCGATCAACCACGCACCGGCCTTAAAGTCGGGCTCGTCAAAAGCGAGCCGGTCGGAGGCATTCTCAAGCGTCACGGAGGCATTGCGCCATGCGCCGAGCCAATATGAAACGCCGACGAGGATCGCGACGCCGGCAAGCGAACCGATGAGCTCCAGAACGAGGCTGGCCGTCACGGGGCTGAACGAAGGTTCTAACCCGGTATTTCCGAGCCGGCGAAGAAGAACGCAATCTCTTCGCGCGCAGTTTCCGGCGCATCCGATCCGTGGACGGAGTTTTCGCCGATCGATTCGGCAAAATCGGCGCGGATTGTCCCGGGCGCGGCCTTCTTCGGGTCTGTCGCGCCCATGATTTCGCGATTGCGCGCTACGGCGTTCTCGCCTTCGAGCACTTGGACAACCACGGGCCCGGAAATCATGAAATCGACAAGCTCGCCGAAGAACGGGCGTTCTTTGTGGACGGCGTAAAAACCTTCCGCTTGGGCCCGCGTCATCGCGATGCGCTTGGAGGCGACGACCCGGAGGCCGCCTTCTTCAAACTTGGTGATGATTTTGCCCGTCAGGTTGCGTCGGGTCGCATCCGGCTTGATGATCGAGAACGTGCGCTCGCGTCCCATGGGTCGCTCCTTGAAGTGTTGGATTTCGCGCGTTCCCTATCAAGGGCAACCGGCGGCCGCAAGCCGCGATTGTTCCGGATTCAGCTCATGGTCGGGTTTGGTTGTCGATCGGTACGCTGGTGAGGCGGATCACGTCCGCCAGACGGCCCTTTGCGTCCCAGACATAGTCAAAGTGATCGCCCTGAATGACCGGCAGGTGAATCGCTTTCGGTCTGAAAATGCAGATGTTCGTACCGCCATTGCGCCGAACGCTGTCGTAGACGATTCCGTCAACGGGGTCGGATACGAACGGCCAGCGTCGTTGTAGGCCAAAGGCCTGGGAGGCGCTGTAGTCGGTCGGGTGGTATAACTCAGGATGAGCTGCGCGCAGCCCTCGCAGATCAAGGAAGCCGGCGTCGAACTGCACAATCAGTTCGCGCATTTGAATGCGATTGGGAAAGCCGCCGCTCGACGCCCGGAGCCGCCGCTCATTATGATAAACTGTCTCAGCGATCGCAGTTTCAATTTCTGTCGCAGCGTACCAGGCGCCCAGGCTTCCATCGTTGAACCGGCTACCGTGATCGCTGCAGTGAATAAAGGCGGCCATGGCGATTGTCGCGGTTGCGCCGGTGAGAATTTCTCCTTCGGGCAGGGCTCGCAATCGCTGCAACGGCTGCAGCCGCCCATTCGTCAGCTGTTCGAGTTGAAACGCCGCCCGCAAATCTTCTTCATTCGATGCGATGTCGTCGAAGACGCCGATTGTCGGGAAACGGCTGCTGATCAATCGCGAAGTGCGCGAGATTATCCAGCTCAGCTCCATAACGGAGGTTACCGCTGCCCGCGCCACGCGTCCAAATATCGCCGCACGGCATAGAGATCAGGTATGCCGCCACGGATCATAACCTCAAGGGGCGACAGACCGCTGAACTCGAAGTCCGAGTTTGTCGATTTCAACCACCGAAATGCAGTATCATCGGATGCAAAAACCAGTCTCAATCCCTTGAGAATTCCAAGCACCAATGAAATGCGTTCAAGCTGATCGCGAGTCAGCGTCGCAACATTGCCTCGCCGCCAATTATGGTATGTCGCCGCAGAGATATCGCCAAGAATGGCGCGCCGATCATCCACCTTCAGGTCCCACAAGTCGGCAACGCTCAAAAAAAGGCGAACCGCTGGCGCTGAAAGCTTTTGACGCTCGGCAGGTTCACGAAGCGCATGACCGGCTGACTCAATTTGCATGTGATGGGCGGCAGTCGCACTCATATCGATCAATGTCTCCATATTTGTACTTAACATACATCATTGGATGATGCGGTGCAAGAAAAATTCAGTGAAGGCGGCTTGTCTTAGGAATTTCAAAGGCTTATCAGCACGCGGTTCGTGGTGTCGCGAGCCTTTCAGTTGAACGATTCCAAGGGTTGCGCCGATCATGCTGCATATCAACGAGATGACCTACAGGATCGAGGGACGCCCGCTGTTCGAGCAGGCAACAGCCGCGATCGCCGAGGGGTGGAAGGTCGGGTTCATCGGCCGCAACGGCGCTGGAAAATCCACGCTTCTCAAGCTCATTCGCGGCGAGATCCATCCCGACGACGGCGACATCTCGCTCATCCGCCGCCGGCGCATTGGCGGGGTTGCGCAGGAGGCCCCTGCCTCGTCGCAATCGCTGGTCGAGATCGTTCTCGCCTTTGACATTGAACGCGACGCCCTGCTTGCCGAGATTGAAACGGCCAGCGATCCAACACGCATCGCGGACATCCATATGCGTCTTTCGGATATCGACGCGCACTCCGCAGAGTCGCGGGCGGCGACGATCCTGTCGGGCCTTGGCTTTTCGGCCGTCGATCAGAAGCGCCCGGCCTCCGATTTTTCCGGCGGCTGGCGGATGCGCGTCGCGCTCGCCGGCGTTCTCTTCTCGGCGCCCGACTTCCTGCTTCTGGACGAGCCGACCAACTATCTCGACCTTGAAGGCGCGATCTGGCTTGAGAGTTTCATCAAGCGCTATCCGAATACGGCGCTGATCGTCAGCCATGACCGCGACTTCCTCAATCGCACGGTCACGCACATTCTGGCGCTCGAAAACCGGAAGCTGTCGGTGTCGCCCGGCGACTACGACACCTATGAGCGAAAGCGCGCCGAAGCGCGCGCCAACGCCATGGCCTTTCGCGCCCGCCAGGACGCGCAGCGCCAGCATATGCAAACCTTTATCGACCGCTTCCGCGCCTCGGCCGCGAAAGCGAAGCAGGCGCAAAGCCGCATCAAGGCGCTGGAAAAAATGCAGTTCGTTGCAGCGCCCGTCGAGGAGCGCTCGCTCGCCTTCACGTTCAAGAACCCGAAACAAATGGCGCCGCCGATCATCCGCCTTGCCGACGCCGATCTTGGCTATACGGAGGGAAAGCCGGTTTTGCGCCACGTCAATCTGCGCATCGACCAGGACGACCGCATCGCCATCCTTGGCCCGAATGGCGAAGGAAAATCGACGCTCGTCAAATCGATTGCGGGGCGTCTTACGCCGCTGTCGGGCACGGTTTTGAAGCACAAAAAGCTCGATATTGCCTATTTCGCGCAGCATCAGCTCGATGAACTCGTGGTTGGCGATACGCCGCTCGATCACGTCCGTCCGCTCTTGCCGTATGGCTGCAGCGAGGCGCAGGTGCGCGCCGCGACCGCTGGCCTCGGCTTCGGCGCCGAGAAAGCCGAGACGAAAGTCGAAAAACTGTCCGGCGGGGAAAAAGCGCGCTTGCTCCTTGGGCTGATCACCTTCAACGGGCCTCATCTCATCATCCTCGATGAGCCAACGAACCATCTCGATATCGATGCGCGCGCCAATCTTTCCGAAGCGCTGAACGACTATGAAGGCGCTGTCATCATGATCACGCACGACGCGCACCTTGCCGCCGCGGTCGCCGACCGCTTGTGGCTCGTCAAAGATGGCGCGGTGAACCAGTTTGAGGGCGACCTCGACGATTACCGCACGCTCGTGCTCGACGCGTCGAAATCATCGACTGGCGCGCGCAGCCGCAGCGGCGGCAAGGACGACGCGCGCCCATCGGCGCGCCAGTCGAACGCCGCTTCGCGCGAGAGCGTTGCGCCGCTGAAAAAAGCGGCCGAGGCGGCGGAAGCGCGCCTTGAACAGCTCTCGGCAATCCTGCCGAAGATCGACGCGGCGCTCGCTGAAAAGGGCCTGTTCAAGCGGGACCCGGCGCGGGCGGTCAAGCTGCAAAAGGAGCGCGCCGCCCTACTTGACGCGATCGGCAAGGCCGAGACTCAGTGGCTGGAGCGCCTTGCCGCCTATGAGGCCGCGCGCGGCGTCGTTTAACTCTGCGCCTCGCTCTCGTCATCGCGCCGCGTTTGCGGCAGGCTCATCTTTGGAAAAGGATATCGCGATGAAACCGCCAGCCGCCTGCCAGTCGATGGATGACGTTCGCACCGAGATCGATCGCCTCGATCAGGCGCTTGTTGACGCTCTCGCAGAACGCTGGGGCTATGTCGATCGCATGTGGGCGCTGAAGCGCGCACAAGCCGCTGAAGCCAACGTTCCCTGGCGCAACCGCGCGGTGATCGACAAGGTGCGCGCGCGCGCGGCCGAGCAGGGCTTGCCGCCGGAAATGGCCGAAGCGCTCTGGCGCCAGATCATCGGCTGGGGCGTTCAGTATCAGGAAGAGCGGCTGCGCGATGCGTGAGCGGGGAGAAGAGTGACGGGCGACATCAACCCGGCGATTGCCGCGATGCTGAAATCGGCGCGCGATTTTCTGGCGCACGAGCATTCGCTGTTTCGCACGCTCGCGCTGGAACCGGTATTGATCGGGCGCGGACAGGTGACCTTCTCGATGAGCCTGCCGCCCGCTTTCGCTGATGCGGATGGCCTGATCCATGGCGGGCTGGCGACGATCATTCTTGATTCGATCTTTGGACTGACGGTGTTCACCGCGATGGACGAGATAAAGCCAATCGCGACAATCAATTTGCGCACCGATACGGTGGCGCGCGCGCAGGCGGGGTCGAGGGTGCGTTGCGCGGCGCACTGCGACGCGATCGATGGGGACATCGCTCATGTTTCGGGGCGCCTGACCCTCGAAAGCGATGGCGCGCTGATCGCGACCGCGAGCGGCACTTTTATGATCGGCGTCAAGGGACCCAAAACGGGGATGCGGGTATGAACGCTCCCGCCTCCTTCCCCATGGCGGAGTGGCTTGGCTTTTCCGTCACGCAAGACGCCGATGGCCGGCTTTATCGCCTCGCCTTCAACGAGACCCATATCGGCAATCCGGCAATCCGGGCGCTGCATGGCGGCGTCATTGCCGCGTTTCTGGAACTCTCTATGCAGACCGAACTGCGCGCCTTGCAGGGGCCGCAAGCCGGGGCAACGATCACTGTCGCGATCGATTATCTGCAATCGTCCCGCGCGCAGGACATGACCGCGCGGGTCCGGGCGGTCCGCATCGGGCGGCGCCTTGCGTTTCTCGAAGCGGACGGGTGGCAGGACGACGCCACGCGCCTTGTCGCCTCGGCACGGGCATGCTTGAAACTCGCCTGAACACGACCATTTCCTCATTGACGCCGACAGCATCGCCGACAGCATCAGTGTCCAGCAAGACGGAGCCGCCGCCATGACGGACTGGATATCGATCGCCGGCGGCCTTGTCGTTTTGACCCTTGGCGCGGAAATCCTGATCCGTGGATCGACGGCGCTGGCGCGCAAATTTGGCGTGTCGGACTTGCTGATCGGCCTGACGCTGGTGGGATTCGGCACGTCGATGCCCGAACTCGTCTCCAGCGTGCAGGCGGCGTTGGCGGGTTCGCCCGGTGTTGCGGTTGGCAATGTTGTCGGATCAAACATCGCCAATATCCTCTTCATTCTCGGCCTTTCTGTCGTAATCGCGCCCTTCGCAGTCGACCAGAAAGCGTTCCGGCGTGACGGGACCGTTGTGCTGATTGCGACGATTGCCGCGATCGGCGTTTCGATGACGGGCGAGTTCGGGCGCATTGCGGGCGTCAGTTTTCTTTGCGCCATTACTGCCTACATCGTGTTCGCCTTCATCAGTGAACGGCGCGACCCCGCTTCGCCGCAGGCCGCGCAGCATGCCGCCGAGGCCGCCGCGATCAGAGGACCAAAGGCGATCTGGCTTGACGTCGTCATGGCCCTCGGCGGCCTCGCGCTGCTCATCGTTGGCGCCAGATTTCTGGTCACCGGCGCGATCAGCATCGCGGGCCAGCTTGGCATTTCCGAGACGATCATCGGACTGACCGTCGTTGCCATAGGCACATCGCTTCCCGAGCTGGTTACGTCGGTAATGGCGGCGTTGCGCGGCAAGTCGGCGCTGGCGCTCGGCAATGTTGTCGGCTCGAACATTTACAACATCTTCGGCATTCTCGGGATCACAGCGGTGATCCAGCCCGTTGCCGCACCGGCCGAGATCGTTGCCTTCGACAATTGGGTGATGCTCGGCGCGACCCTGATGATGATCCTGTTCGCGACAACAAAGGGACGCTTTTCGCGCAGCGAGGGCGGGTTGATGGTCAGCGCCTATATTGCGTATGTCGCCTGGCTGGTTGCGACGGCGTAAAAAGAAAGGGCCCCTTTCGGGGCCCATAGGGACGCAACATAGCGGTGCAGGAAACGCAACTTTAGTTTCAGTCGTTGAACTCTCGCGCCCGTTACAAGGATCCCAAAAGCGCAACAGGGTCGATCGCTTTGAGATTTTGCCGGATTTCAAAATGCAATTGCGGCTCGCCGGCTGAACCTGTCTGACCGACTTTGGCAATCACCTGGCCCTTGCGAACGCGGTCGCCTTTTTTAACCAGCATCGCATCGTTGTGCGCGTAAGCCGTGACGAAGCCATCGTCGTGCTTGATCAGCAGCAGATTGCCATAGCCGCTCAATTCGCTGCCGCGATAGACGACCTCGCCATCGGCCGCGGCGCGCACCGGCGTGCCGACGGGCGCTGCGATGTTGACGCCGTCATTGCGCCGGCCTGCCTCGCTCAAACCGAACGAGCCGATCATCCGCCCTTGCACCGGCCAGTCGAACAGGCTGCCAGATTTCGCGGGCGCCGCGCCATAGGAGACATTGCGCGCCAGATCGCCAACGTCGGCCTCCGGCGCACGGGCCGCTTCTGCAATCTGGCCGGAAGCCGCCGGAATGCGTAAGGTCTGGCCAACGCGCAAGGTCGAGCCGCTGCCGAAGGAATTGGCGCGCGCAATTGCATCGACCGGGACGCCGGTTGCCCGCGCGATCGAATAGAGCGTCTCGCCCGCGCGCACGATGTGAGCGCCGTCTCGCGACGCTGACGGCGCTGCCGCAACGTCGCGTTTGGGAGGAACGGCGCTGGAGGGTACACGGATCGTCTCGCCAACCTCGAGGCGGTAGGGCGCATCCAGCCGGTTGAGCGAGATGATCGCTTGGGGGCTTGCGCCTGTGCGGCGCGAAATTGCGTAGACAGTATCGCCTGGCAACACCGTCACCTGCCCCGGCAATTCCGCCGCGGGCTGATAGGGGTCGATCTGCGCCTCTGCGATGTACGTTGGCCGGATGTCATACGCAGCATCGTACGAAGGATTGACGTTATAGCTGGCGCGCCCTTCGCGGTAAGTTTCGGAAATGGGCGTCAGCGGCGCAAGGCCTGCGGTTGCAACGGCCGGCTCAAGCACGATGTCGTCAAGCGCAGGTCTGTAGGTTGACGCGCCGTATGCTTGGCCGCTGTAACCGCGCGGCGCATAAGCTGACCGCTGCGCGGCGCGCTGTTCGGCGGCAATCTGTTGCGGCGAGGTATAGATGCGCGCTGTCGGCTGCGCGACGGGTTGCGTACCATAAACGACCGGCGCGCGGTTGCCGGACGCGCAAGCCGTCATCGCACCAGTCGCCAGCATCACAGCCGCGAGCTTCAAAGTCGCCGATCGCCGGTTTCCGGCCTCAATCATGGGCTTTGCCATCGTCACGCCCCCGCCGCGTATTAATACAATCATAACAACTCGCGCAGCAGGGTTAACATTGGGTTAATGTCGCAGTCAGCGCATGATGTCGCGAGGCTCTACAGCGCTGCCCGCTGATCCATGATTGCGGCGAGATGCAGGCGCGCGGGCTCATGCGTGAGCGCAAGGTGCAAAGGCGTAATCGAAATCCGCCCCTCATAAACGGCCCTCAGATCGACGCCGTCTGGCGGGTTTGAGAGCGAGCCTTCGTAGCCGTACCAGTAATATTTGCCGCCGCGCGGATCGAGCCGCTCTTCGATGATAAGTTTGAAATCGTCGCGATGGCCCTGGCGCGTCACCTCGATGCCGGCAACGTCTTCGGGGTCCCGGTCGGGGAAATTGAGATTGATCACAACATCGGCCGGCCAGCCCGCCTCGATCAGCCTGCGGATGATCGCCGGCGCGTGCCGTTCGGGGGTTGCCCAGCGCGCATGATCGCGCTGAAGCCGCGCGAGCGACAACGCAATCGACGGCACGCCAAGGCTCATCCCCTGAAAGGCGCCCGCAATCGTGCCGGAGACCGTCACGTCCTCGGCAAGGTTCTGCCCGTTGTTGACGCCGGAGAGGACAAGGTCCGGCCGCTTGCCCACGATCAATTTCGACATCGCCATCATGACAGCGTCGGACGGCGTGCCCGACACCGAAAACCGGCGCGCATCATAGTCGCGCACGCGGATCGGATGCGCGAGCGTCAAGGCGCGCGCGGCGCCCGACTGCTCCTCATGTGGGGCAACGACCCACACGTCGTCGGACAGTGCGCGCGCAATCGTCACGAGGCATTCAAGCCCCGGCGCGTGGATGCCGTCGTCATTGGTGCAAAGGATACGCATCACCATCTCCGCGCGCGGGTCGTCGCACACGCGATTGGCGCGCCTTCTCCCCTCTCCCGCGTGCGGG
>JBJXFO010000035.1:0-2706 GCA_046154725.1 Parvularculaceae bacterium
TTCAAAATGCTATCGGAAGACGGCGACGTGCTGGACGAGTCTGTTATCAGGCTTGAAGGAGCACTGCGCCGCGTCCCAGAGTTCCGCAACGTTGACTCGAACGCAGCTTTGGACCGGCCCGAAATCCGGGTCAATCCGAGGTTCGAGGAAGCCGCGCGCCTTGGCGTCACGCCCGACCAAATTGCGGAAACCGTGCGCGTCGCAACCATCGGCGACGCCGACTTCAATCTCGCAAAGTTCAACGCCGGCGACCGGCTAATCCCTATCCGCGTTCAAATCGAAGAGTCGGCCCGCGCCGATCTACAGCGCATCCGCCAGTTGCGCGTGACCAGCACGTCTGGCAAATCCGTGCCGCTGACTGCCGTTGCCGACGTCAAATTCGGCGAAGGCCCAAGTACGCTGACGCGTTACGACCGCGACCGCAGCGCGACGATCGGCGTCGATCTGCCGCCAGGCTTGGCACTTTCGACCGCGCGCGACAAATTTCTGGCAGCGGTCGACGAATTGAAGTTACCCAAAGAAGTCCGCTTGCAACCGGGCGGCGACGCTGAAATTCAAGACGAAGTCGCCACCGGCTTTATGACGGCCATGGGCACCGGTTTGATGCTCGTACTGGGTGTGCTTATACTTCTCTTCAATAGCGTCACGCAGCCGATCACTATTTTGCTGTCGCTGCCGCTCTCGTTCGGTGGCGTGGTGCTGGCGCTGCTCGCAACCAATAATCCCATAAGCATGCCGGTTTACATCGGCTTGCTGATGCTCATGGGTATCGTCACCAAGAACGCGATCATGCTCGTCGACTTCGCAGTCGAAAAAATGAAAGAGGGCATGGAGCGCAACGAAGCGATCATCGATGCGGGCCGCAAGCGCGCCCGGCCCATTATCATGACGACGCTTGCCATGGTCGCGGGCATGTTACCGAGTGCCTACGCTCTCGGCGACGGCGGCGAGTTTCGCGCGCCGATGGCCATCGCCGTCATCGGCGGCTTGCTGGTATCGACAGTCCTGTCGCTTGTGTTCGTGCCGTCGTTCTTCACGGTCATGGACGATGTAGGCCGGTTGCTGTCTTGGATGTTCGGCCGCTTCATCGGCGCGACCGACGAGCCCGGCAGCGAGATCGAGGCGGCCCAAGGCGGCGCACACAAGACCGAGACAGCACCCGTTCCCGCAGTGCCGGCAACTTACAAAAGCGAAATTCCGCTCGCTGCCGAATAATAATATTCTCACGACGTTCATTGAGATTTGTGCGCCGCATCACTACGTTGGCGTCACCCGCCGTTTTGGCGTGTCTTATTCCCATCTGGAGGAACTGCCCGTGTTCGATGCCAAATCCATTCTCGAATCTCTCGTACGCGGCGCGGCTCAGCCCGCTCCATCGCAAGGCCAAAGCGGTGGCGGGCTTGCCGACATTCTGGGCCAGATCCTCGGTGGCGCACAGAACCAGGGCGCATCGCGCGGTCAGCCTCAAGGCGGCGGCGGACTCGGCGGTGGTCTGGGCGATCTCCTCGGCGAACTCGAGCGCAGCATTCAGGGCAAGGGCGCCCAGCGCAGCGCTGTCGAGGCGCCAAACGCTCCATCGGGTGGCGGACTTGAAGATATCCTCGGGCAATTGAAGGACCAGCTCGGAAAAGCAGGCGGCGCGATTCAAGGCGGTTCCGGCGGCCAGGGTGGTGGTGGACTCATGGACGTGCTCGGACAGGTTCTAGCGCAAGCCACGCAAGGCGTGAAAGAAGGGGCAGGCAAGATCGACTCGAGGACAGGCGCAAGCGACGCTTTTGGAAAAGCAACGGGACAGAACCCGGCCGACCTTCTCAAGCAGTTACAAGACTTGGTTCGCGACAATCCGCTTGCCGCCGGCGGGGCAATGGGCGGGCTCGGCGGACTGGTGCTTGGAACCAAGACCGGGCGATCGATTGCCGGCAGTGCGGCCCGCATCGGTGCATTGGCGCTTATCGGCGGACTCGCCTACAAGGCGTTTCAGAACTATCAAACCGGTAAGCCCCTGATTACAGGTGCGGCGCCGGCAGAAAGCGCCCCGCAGGGGTCGGGCTTCGAACCGGCTGCCGTGACCAACGACGCCGCTCAGCTCTATATCCGCGCCATGATCGCGGCCGCCGCTGCCGACGGGCGCATCGACGACGCGGAGCAGGCGAAGGTCATCGGAGGATTGAAGCAAGCGGGCCTCGATGCGGAAGCCGAAGAGTTTCTTGCGAACGCGCTGAACAACCCCGTGTCGCCTCAAGATTTGGCAGGTGCCGTATCTTCGCCAGAGGAGGCGATCCAAGTCTACACGGCGGCGCGCATGGTCATCGAACCCGACACGCGCGGCGAGCAGCAATTTTTGTCCTCGCTCGCTACAGCGCTCGGCATCGACAAAAAGCTCGCCGCTCATATCGACGCGGCGACTCGCAGCGCCGCAGCCTGAGTGGCGGCTGAGACCGTCGACCATAGTTAGAAAAAGGGCGCTGACTTTAGAGGTCAGCGCCCTTTCTCCTTTAAATTGGACTCGGGTTCAATTTGTCTTAGCCGCAGGCGCCGCCGTTGCCGACGTTTCGGGCTTGAAGAATGCGTCAACGCGCATGCCCGTAAACAGCGGCGGGTTGCCGTCGATCGCAACCATCACTTCGACGACCTCGACGTCATTGGGACGGCGCGGTCCGCGCGTGGCAATACGCGGCGTTCCGAGCGATTGAGAAATGGACGTGA
>JBJXFO010000046.1:0-2818 GCA_046154725.1 Parvularculaceae bacterium
ATTGGTCACGGTTTCGATCGTGCGTAGAACGCTCAACGAACATTCCGGGTCTTCGCCCAGAAAAAATCCCATCCCGGGATCGAGGATCAGCCGTTCCCGCGCGACCCCCGCCCGGCCCAAAGCCTCTATCCGCGCGTCGAAAAACGCGAAAATCCGGTCCCAGATTTCCTCCGGCGAAACCTGTGTGACCGTCGCCTTTCCGCGGCCTTGGACCGAATGCATGACGATCAGGCGTGCCTTGGACTGCGCCAGTTCAGGATAAATCGAAGGATCGGCGAAACCCTGGATGTCGTTGAGATAGGCCACTCCTTGCCCCAGCGCCCAGCGCTGAACCGGCGTCGAGAAAGTATCGGCGGAAACGGCGATGCCTTTGGCCTGTAGCGCCGCGACGACGGGCGCCATGCGCGCAATCTCCACGTCGGGCGGAACGGCTTTTGCCATGGGATTGCTGGCGGCTGCGCCCAGATCGATCGCATCTGCGCCCAACGCCGCCAACTTAAGCCCATGCGCGATCGCGGCCTCAGGATCCAGAAACTTGCCGCCGTCGGAAAAGGAATCCGGCGTGACGTTGAGAATGCCGAAGATGTGCGGCCGCGCGGCCGTCACTGACAAATCAACACGGGCGAGCCCGAGATGTTGCCGCCCGTTTCGATATCGCCGGTCAGCTTGCAAACCGTGACGCCCGCAGGCAATGGCGAGCGCTGTGTTTCGCTGTTGGAATAGCCGCACACCATCGTCACGCCTTGTTCGTTGCGCGGGCCGAATTGCCATGTCAGGTCCAGTTTCCCTTCGGCGCTCGAATCGTCTGGCGCGAGTTCCACCATCTGCGCCGGATCGCCGTCGAAAAAAGAGACGTTCTTCATCTGAACCAGCGGATCGGGCGGCATAGGACAAGACACCATGGCTTGGGCGGACCCAATGGCGGCGAGCGCAGCAATGGCGGACACGACGGATTTCATTCGAACCCTCCCCGGCTTATTCCGGAAAGAGTGGCGGCGAATGTTTTCGCTCGCAAGCGAAAAACTTGCGAACAGCGGAAGTTGGCCTTTATCTCAAGCACTTGGCTGCGGCTCGCCGTCTGGCCCGCGCGGACGCGTTACCGGAACGGAGGGTCCCGCTGGTTTCACTACGACTTGATCCTCAGGCTGCGCAATTCGAACGATCGGGCGGCCCTCGATCAGGCCCTTCATTTCGTCGCCGGTCAGCGTTTCGTGCTCCAGCAAGGCCTTGGTGATCGCTTCCAATTGGTCGCTATAGGTCGTGATGATGTGCCTGGCCGTGTTATAGCCATAGTCGATCAACGCGCGGATTTCCTCGTCGATCAATTTGGCCGTAGCGCCCGAGATATTCTGCGTGCGGCCGACCGAATGGCCGAGGAAAACCTCTTCCTGATTTTCCGCATAGGCCATGGGTCCCAATTTTTCGGACATTCCCCAGCGCGTGACCATCGCGCGCGCCAGCCGGGTCGAATAGTCGATGTCGGAGATCGCGCCCGACGTCACCTTCTCGTGGCCGAAAATCACTTCTTCAGCCACGCGCCCGCCAGCGGAAACGGCCAAATTCGCCTTCATCTTGTCGCGCGCATAGGAATAGCTGTCGCGCTCCGGCAGCCGCATGACGAGGCCGAGGGCCCGGCCGCGCGGAATGATCGTCGCCTTATGGATTGGATCGGACGCAGGCGAGTGCAACGCGACCAGCGCATGGCCGGCCTCGTGATAGGCGGTCAGCTTTTTCTCGTCTTCGGTCATCACCATGGACTTGCGCTCGGCACCCATCATGACCCGGTCCTTAGCGTCTTCGAGTTCGCGCATGGTGACGACGCGCTTGTTCCGCCGTGCGGCCAGCAACGCCGCCTCGTTGACCAAATTCGCCAAATCCGCTCCCGAGAAACCGGGCGTGCCGCGCGCGATCGTGCGCGGATCGACATCGCCCGCCAGTTGCACCTTTTTCATATGCACTTTGAGGATTTTGATGCGGCCTTCGATATCGGGATTGCTGACGGTGATTTGACGGTCGAACCGGCCCGGCCGCAAAAGCGCAGGGTCCAGAACGTCCGGCCGGTTGGTCGCCGCGACGATAATGATGCCTTCGTTCGCGTCGAAGCCGTCCATTTCGACCAGCAATTGGTTCAAGGTCTGTTCACGCTCGTCGTTGCCGCCGCCCAGACCGGCGCCGCGATGCCGCCCAACGGCGTCGATTTCGTCGATGAAAATGATACAGGGCGCGTTCTTCTTCGCTTGCTCGAACATGTCGCGCACGCGGCTCGCGCCGACGCCGACGAACATTTCCACGAAGTCGGAGCCAGAAATCGAGAAGAACGGCACGTTCGCCTCGCCCGCGATGGCGCGCGCCAACAGCGTCTTGCCCGTGCCTGGCGGGCCGACCAAAAGCGCGCCTTTGGGAATGCGCCCGCCCAACTTTTGAAACTTGCTCGGGTCGCGAAGGAACTCGACGATTTCCTGAAGTTCTTCTTTCGCCTCGTCGATGCCCGCGACGTCCTCGAAGGTCACGCGGCCCTGGCGCTCGGTCAGCAATTTCGCGCGGCTCTTGCCGAAGCCCATCGCCCGGCCGCCGCCGCCCTGCATTTGGCGCATGAGATAGATCCAGACGCCCGCGAGCAAAAGAATTGGGAACCAGCTTACAAAAATATTGAACAAGGTCGGCGCGTTCGCGTCTTCGTCAGACACCGCCACTGTGATGTTCTTCGCCAACAGCTCGTCCACATAGTCGCTGCCCGGAGGTGCGATCGTCTGGAACTTGTCGCCATTTTGCAGATGGCCCGTGATCTGGTCGCCCTTGATGGTAACGTCCTTAACGT
>JBJXFO010000057.1:0-4709 GCA_046154725.1 Parvularculaceae bacterium
CAGGTCAAAATTGCTGATGTCCCAGAGCGAGCCGTTTGCGACGCTCGTTCCCGCCGTCGCTGGCGTAGAATTGCCCTGGAAGAGGCCGCCCGAGGCAAACGCCGAGCCGTTGATCGTCAGTGTGCCATCGTCATTTGGCCCGAAGTTCTGACCATCGGAGACGTGCAACTGAAGTCCCGCCGTGCCGCCGCTATAGGCGATGTTGTTGAGCGCGATATTCCAGCCATTCGGATCGAACGTGTTTGGAAAGTTCGCATCATTGCCGTCGAACAAGACGATATCGCGATTGTTCGTCGCGTCGCCGTCATCGAAGAAAGCGAGCAGCGATGCACCGTTCGAGTTGTTCGCGGAAAGCCCGGCAATCGTGTACGCACCGTCGCCCGCGACGAGCGCGGTGACGTCCGCGCGATAGGCCTGGCTGTTCGCCTGGCCCCAGAAATTGTCGTCTGAAAAGCCGATGTTCTCGCCGGTGATCGTTGTGCCGTTGAAGGTGATCGTCGCATTGAACAGCGGATCGGTCGAATTGGTCGGACCGTGCCAGTAAAGATAAACGCGGTTGACGGTTCCCGAAACACCGGACAACGAGATTGTCCCTGTGCCGGTGCCGCGCAAACCGCCAACGCCAGCAGAAACAAAATCGGTGTTCCGCTGCGTTTCAAAAAGGCTGATGATGTTGGCATTCGCGGATCCCGCCATAAGCGCGGCCGCGAGGAAGGCAGAGGCAAGTTTTTTCACGCAAACCCTCAGAGTTAACTGATAAAAAAACGCCATAGGCATTATTGCCGCACGTTAATAAATTGTCAAACTTTCACGCGAGCGTGAATTGACAAGGGCTTGTTGCCGGTCCGAAGGGACATGCTGAAAATATTCCCTAACTCGTTGTAGAAATTCACCTAATTGCCGATCCGACTGACGAAAAAGAAGGTAGACCGATCAGGGCAGCTATCGATTGTTGCAGGAATAACCCGCTTGCGCCGCGCCTTCGTGATGGGTCTTTTGGCGGGGGAAGCCGTTACCCATATGCGCTGTCTTGGGCGCTGCGACGCACTCGTCGGCCGGCGGGAGAATGAGGATAGCCAATGGCTAAAGCTGTAATCGCCGCGCCGGCGCTGACGCCGGAAGGGAGCTTGTCGCGATATCTTGCCGAGATCCGCCGGTTTCCGATGCTCGAAAAAAACGAAGAATATATGCTCGCCAAGCGCTTTGCCGAGCATCAGGATCCCGATGCCGCGCAGCGTCTGGTCACCAGCCATTTGCGCCTCGTCGCCAAGATCGCCATGGGCTATCGCGGCTATGGCTTGCCGATCGGCGAGGTCATCTCCGAGGGCAATGTTGGCCTGATGCAAGCAGTCAAGCGCTTCGATCCTGAAAAAGGCTTCCGCCTCGCGACGTATGCGATGTGGTGGATCAAGGCCGCGATCCAAGAATATATCCTGCGCTCGTGGAGCCTTGTGAAGATCGGCACCACCGCCGCACAGAAAAAGCTGTTCTTCAATCTGCGCAAAATCAAAGGGCAAATCGACGCCATCGAAGACGGCGACCTCCGGCCCGACCAGGTCAAGCTGATCGCCGAGAAGCTCGGTGTCGAGCAGGACGACGTGGTGTCGATGAACCGGCGCATGGCCGGCGGCGAAGCCTCGCTGAATGCCCCGCTCGGCAATGGCGAGGACGCTGGCGGTGAATGGCAAGATTGGCTGGTCGATGACAGCGCGGTCAACGCCGAACAGAAAATGGCAAGCGAAGGCGAATACAGCCTGCGCATGTCCTTGCTCGATCGCGCCATGGAAACGCTCAATGAGCGCGAGCGTCAGATCATCGCCGAACGTCGCCTGAAGGACGATCCCGCAACGCTCGAAGATCTCAGCAAGGAATTCGGCGTCAGCCGCGAACGCGTCCGCCAGATCGAAGCGCGCGCGTTCGAAAAGCTGCAGCAGGCGATGAAAAAGCTCGACCGCGAAAGCAGGGCCGGCACCGTCGAAATCGGCGATGACTGAGGCGACTGCCGCAGCTTACTTCGGAAACAGCGCCTCAACGGCGGCGCCGCCCTCTTTATAGACCACGCCGCCCTTCATCACGAAATCGACGTGTTGCAGCAGATTGATGTGTTCGAGCACATCGCCTTTGACGGCAATGATATCCGCTTTCTTTCCGGCGGCAACGGCGCCGAAATCCTTATCGACGCCCATCATCGCCGCCGGCCAATACGTCGCCGCGCGAATGACCTCCATCGCCGGCATGCCCATGACGCGATGAAGAACGTCCATCTCGTTCCACGTCGACTGGCAATGAAACTTGGTCGGGATGCCGCTGTCCGTCCCGACAAGGATGACAACGCCGACCTCGCGCAATTGCTCGACCTTGCGCTTTAGCGTTGGCTTTCGAATGGCGTTGAGGCGCGAATAGGAAAGCTCGCCGGGCCGCTTCAGCGACTGCTTGATGTCGGCGATAGTGTCTGCCTTGAGCCCGCGCTGCCAACACTCAGTATCAAGAGCTTCGGGGTTCTCGACCAGCCTGTCCCATTTCCACAAACCTTCAACCGTAGGCGTCCAATAGAGCGGCCCGCCCGCCGTGCGCCCGAGCGCCGTCCGCTCAGCGAGGAGCCGCATGATATCGTCAGGATATTCCGGCGCGGCCGTAAGGCCTGTATGCTCGAAATTATCGACGCCGATTTCGAGCCCGACGCGAATTTCATTTGGCTTATGCGCGTGCGCAACGACTTTCAGTCCGAGTAGATGCGCTTCTTCAACAATAGCCTTGGCAACGGCGCGCGGCATGTCGTCCTGATCGATCAGCTTGACGATTGTCATGCCTGCATTGCCTAGCTCTCGAACGCGCGCGCGCCCTTCCGCCGGCGACTTCACGGCCCAACGGTAGTTGCTCTCCCACGGCTCGACGCTTGCTTGCAGGAACGGGCCGGACATATAGAGCCGGGGCCCCGGCAGTTTGCCGGAACTGATCCGCTCCAGGAGCGACTTTGATTCGGCGAGTGGCGCGCCAAGGTCGCGCGCCGACGTGACGCCCGCGAGCAGCAATTGCGCGGCGCTCGCCGGCATGATTTCCGTTCCGAAGCGGTCTTTGTACTTGGCTTGCCAGTGCGGATAGTCTGAATGCCCCGTCAGTTGCAAATGCGCATGGCTCTCCCAAAGACCCGGCAGCACATCCATCCCTTCTGTAGAAATGATGCGATATCCGTCAGGCGTCTTTAACGTATCGACGCTGCCAACAGCTTCGATGGTGTCCCCGTCTATCAGGATGACGCTGTCGGCAATCGGACGATGGCCGAAGCCGTCAATCAGCCGCCCGCCAACGAGCGCAATGCGTTCCGCCGCCGCAGACCCCGCCATGATCGCGGCTGAGGCCAATACGGCCGCAATTGGCTTTCGAAACTGCAGCATTTTGATTGCCCCGGGTGCGCCAGTTGAACACTTGCCGTTTGCGCTGCAAAACGTTTCGGCATCGTATGTTGAAGTTAGATCGATCTCGAGATCAATCGAAATAGCCAGCGCTTCCACAATGTTGCTGACAAAATCGCCAACTCGCAAGTATCGGGCGGCGCCGCCAACGCTGCCAAGCCAAGACTCGGAAAAAGGAGATTGTCATGACACCACGCCCTGCCCCCAAAGACCAGGTTGATCGGTTCCGTTTGCTGCACCGCAAGGGTGCGGCATTTATCATTCCGAATTTCTGGGATGCGGGATCGGCGCGCATTCTGGAAGGGCTGGGATTTTCCGCCCTTGCATCGACGAGTTCAGGCTTTGCATTGACAAAAGGCCGTGCCGACTATGGCGTCACCCGCGATGAGGCGCTTGCGCATTGCCGTGAAGCCGCCGGCGCGGTTGACGTTCCTGTCTCCGCCGATCTCGAGAACGGATTTGGTCCGCGCGCGGAAGACTGCGCCGAGACGGTCAGGCTGGCAGCACTGACCGGCCTTTGCGGCGGCTCGATCGAGGATACAACTGGCGACACGCGAAACCCGATTGCCGAAAAGAGCCTCGCCGTTGAGCGCATAGCAGCGGCGGTGGAAGCGGCGCGCGCGGCCCTTGGCGGCTTTGTCCTGACGGCGAGAGCTGACGGGTTATTGCACGGCGCGCCGGCGCTTGACGATATCATCGCGCGACTGCAAGCGTTTGAAGCTGCCGGCGCCGATGTGCTGTTTGCCCCGGGTTTGCCCGATCTGGACGCGGTGAAAGCCGTTTGCGCGTCCGTGTCGCGGCCGGTCAATGTGCTCGTGTACGGGCGGCTGGCGGAGCATTCCGTCGATGAATTCGCTGAGGCGGGCGTTGCCCGACTTTCGCTTGGCGGCGCGCTGGCGGGTGAGGCTTACGCCGCGCTTGTGGAAATCGCCTCTGCTGTCTCGCAAAGCGGAAGGTTCAAAGTCCTGGGACAGCGCCGCGAAGCCGCAGCAAAATTGCGATCGATCATTCGCGCCTAGTCAGCATTAATCTTGCCGCCGCGGCTTGGTCGTTGAGGCGATCTTATCCGCTGGAGCCTTCCGCGCGGATACCTCATCTTCCTTGCGATCGTCCGCTGTCTGACCATCGAGCCGCGAGGCGTAGAGCTGCGCGGCGGCGACGGCGCGGATTGCGACGCCGCGGGGGACTTTAAGCGACTGTGACATGGCGTTCTCCCATTCGCCCGCCCGTTTGCCGGGCGCGGCTTTGAGTTATTGATATAGGGGTGTTGGCCGCGACGTGAAAGGAGCCGCGCTC
>JBJXFO010000058.1:0-20862 GCA_046154725.1 Parvularculaceae bacterium
ACAACGTGAACGCCGAGCGCCTGCTGCTCGCTCGCTAGCTGCGCAAGATCGAGAAACGCGCGATTGGCGGCAATTATTCTGAAATCAGGCCCTGCGACAATCAGCCCATCAGGGAGATGTTCAATAACGCCGACCACGTCCGGACGGCTGGACGAGGCGGCCGCCGCACCATCGGCGAGCAGTCTGAATATCAAGCGCGTCGCATTTTCCTGACGGAAGGCCGAAACCATCACAGCGCATTCGCGCCCGTCTTTCAGTACGATTTCAGCTTCTTCGGCGCGGCCGGCCATCAGCGCTTTGGCGGTCGCGCTTTCGATCGTGCGTTGAGAACTGCGATCAAAAAGCGACGACAGCGCCGCGCCTTTAAGCAGTTCGACCCCGGTCGCGACAAAGGCAGCGCACGCGGGATTGGCCTCTTCGATCGTCAGCGATGCCGCGTTTACAATCACGACCGGCTCAGAAATCGAGCGGAACAGACTTTGATAACGCGATTCAACCTCGCGCATGCGCGAATAGTCGCGATCGAGATCCTGCTGCGCCTCAACCAGGCGCTGCTGCATCGCGGAAACGCCGCGCAGGTCGCGGCCGATTGCAACGATCCGGTTGTCGTTGCTGGTTCTGACAGCGGTATACTTTATCGGAAGATCAGGACCATGCGCCGTCGGATGATTGACCTGTCGCCACAACGCCGGCCGCGCGGCGTTTCCGCTCAGCATATCCTCAATTTTCGGACGGCTTTCGACCGTGACCGTCTCGATCCATTTGCGACCGCGCCAAGCATCGCAGCCCTCGCGCGTCAGTTCTTCATTGCCGACAGCAATATCTTTGATAACGCCGCTATCGATAATCAGGGCAATGTCGGAAGCCGACGCAATGACCTTTGCGGTCATATTGGCATCGAAATCCCCCAGAAATTTCTTGGGGCTCCTGAAAGGTAGCATCGCCTCTCGGTTTGTCGCGGCATCCATTTCAAGACCAAAACATTACAGGATCCTGACCAAAGGCCTTAGCCGTGCTGCAGTGCAGAAACAACCAGCCGTTGACCGAGTTCGGCAGCGGCCCTGCCATCTGCGGCCGTTGCGTCCGCGCCGACCACTTTGACGAGGTCAGGATGCTGTTGAAAAAGCCCCCCGCCAACCATCACAACAAGCGAGGGGTTGATTGATGCCGCGCGCAAGGTCGCGATCTCGGCGGCAATCTGATCCGCAGGCGCATCGCAAGCAGCCGAAAGTCCAATCATATCAAACCATTCGCGCCCGACTAGCGCCGCGATTTCAGAGAGCGGCGCGGCCGGTTCGGACCATACGCGCCAACCGGCGCGACGGAAGAATTCCGACACCATGACGACGCCGAAGACGTGCTGATCGCCGCAAGCGGTCGTCAACAAGACGCTTGGCGAATCGCCGGCTGCCGATAATTCGTTGCCATAAATGACGCCTTGCTCCCGCAGGATCTGATGCAGGCGACACAGACCAATCGTCACGTCGGTGAAGTCGCATTGGTCAAGGTCCCACATTTCTCCGAGGCGTCGCGCCGCGCCTGTCAAAAGATCGAGATAAATGGCCTCACGCGGCACACCGCGATTGATCAGGGCGTTTACAAAGGCGCGCGACGATGCCGCGCTTTCGTTCATCACAGTCCACAAGAAGCGCGTTCGCTCATCTTCTGTCGGCGACAGCATCCCATCTTCCGACGCCGATTCTTTGCCTTTTATTTCGGCAAGCGTCAGCATGAGGCGCGGGATAATTTCGCCTTCGATTGTTTTGATCAGGATTTCACGCCCTGCGGCGTCATTGTCCGAAGGTTTCGCCGACCGCAGGCGTTCGCCAAGGTCAAGAAACGGCATCAGAGCGTGGTCACGCTTCAAGTCCGCATCAGGTTTTGCCTGATATCCTGGAAGGAAATCAGTCACGGCTATCCCTTTCCGGAAAAGCCCCTCCCAAAACGGGGGTTGGCTTGCCGGCAGTCCGCTTCGCTTCGACGTCGGCATCAAGACGATCCTCCATCCTGTTCGCAGGCATGGCAAAGCGACTTCGCTGCAACGCAAAAACTCCAACACCAACAAACTTCTGAAGCCGCTGCCCTCGTGCGGCGTTCGCTTCCCGATGCGAGCGCCGCGTTTAGTCTTGGAACATTCGCCCGCTACCTGGCGCTTGCTCGCAGACCGCAAAATCCACAACGCGGTCCTTCGTCGGCGCGGAAGCTAGCGTAATTTCCCAGCCCGAGGGAAGCGGCTTTAACAAATGAAAGTCTGACCAACCGCCGCACCGTTGTCAATTCGCGTTGACGTCAATCTGGGTTGACACTTCGGCTGTAGCGCAGTTAGCGTTCTGTCATGGATCGCGGGTCAGGTGGAATGCTCTCGCAGCGTAATGCGCATCGGTTGCCGCTCTATACAGCCGAAGAGCGGCGCAGGCGCGATTCGACGAAATGGACGCTGGTGCAAGGCGTTCTCGCGCCGGTCCAGTTCGTCGTTTTTCTCATCTCCCTGTCGTTCGTCCTTCGCTATTTCGCGACCGGCGAGGGATTTGACGCCGCTGTCCTGTCGGTCGTTGTCAAAACCTTCGTCCTCTACACGATCATGATCACCGGCGCGATCTGGGAAAAGGTCGTGTTCGGACAATATCTTTTCGCGCGCGCGTTCTTCTGGGAGGACGTGTTTTCAATGCTCGTCCTCGCGCTGCACACCGCCTATCTGTTGATGGTCGTCTTTTCGATTGGCGCGCCGCAGAGGCAACTCGCGGTCGCTCTCGCAGCCTATGCGACTTACGTGATCAATGCCGGCCAGTTTCTCTGGAAGTTGCGGCTTGCCCGGCTTGAGACGCCGTCAACAGCGCAGGGAGCGGCAGCATGAGCGCCGTTCTCGATATCGTCCGAAAGCCGCGCGAGGCTTGCGAGGCAACGCCTGTCTTGCGTGAACGCGGCCAGCGAGAGGTGTTCTGCGGCCTGACCGGAATCATCTGGCTGCACCGCAAGATCCAGGACGCATTTTTCCTGATTGTCGGCTCGCGCACCTGCGCGCATCTCATGCAGTCGGCGGCTGGCGTCATGATCTTCGCCGAGCCCCGCTTTGCGACCGCGATCATTGAGGAACGCGACCTCGCCGGGATCGCCGACGTCAATGATGAACTTGACCGGAACGTGGTGCGCCTCCTGGAGCGGCGCCCGGACATCAAGCTGTTGTTTCTCGTCGGGTCCTGCCCGTCCGAGGTCATCAAACTTGATCTTGCCCGCGCCGCGTCGCGTCTGTCGCAACGCTTCTCGCCCTCCGTCCGCGTGCTGAACTATTCCGGCAGCGGCATCGAGACGACGTTCACGCAAGGCGAGGACGCTTGCCTTAATGCGCTCGTTCCCGCGCTCCCCGAAAAGCGGGACGCTGGCGCGTCGCTGTTGGTCGTTGGCGCGCTTGCCGACGTTGTTGAGGACCAGTTCGCGCGCATCTTCGCCGAGATGGGCGTTGCCGACGTGCGGTTCCTGCCCGCGCGCAAAGCTGGCGATTTGCCGCAAGCCGGCGCTGGAACGCGGTACCTTCTGGCGCAGCCATTCCTGGCGACAACAGCGCGCTCTTTGGAAGAACGCGGCGCGACGCGTATCGCCGCGCCCTTCCCGCTCGGCGCCGAGGGCACGACGCTTTGGTTGCAGGCGGCCGCCAATGCCATGGGTGTTTCTGACTCCGCTTTTGAGCGCGCGACGAACGCGCCCCGCGCGCGTGCAGAACTCGCGGTTCGGCGCCGCGGAGAGCAGCTTGCCGGAAAGAAAGTCTTCTTCTTCCCGGACTCGCAGCTTGAACTGCCCCTCGCGCGGTTCTTGTCGCGCGAGCTTGGCGCGGAACTCGTCGAAGTCGGTACGCCGTTTCTTCATCGTGCGCATCTCGCCGAAGAGCTTGCGTTGTTGCCCGAAGGCGTCGCGCTGAGCGAAGGGCAAGACGTTGATCGCCAGCTTGACCGCTGCCGCGCGGCCAAGCCCGATATTGTCGTTTGCGGCCTCGGCCTTGCCAATCCGCTCGAAGCGGAAGGCATGACCACAAAATGGTCGATCGAACTGATGTTCACCCCGATACAAGGTTATGACCAGGCCGGCGATCTCGCCGAGCTGTTTGCGCGCCCCCTCACCCGCAAGACGAGGCTGAAGGTTTAGCGATGCAACTTGCGGTCTGGACATATGAAGCCCCGCCCCATGTCGGCGCCATGCGCATTGCAACGGCGATGCGCAACACGCACTTCGTCTTGCACGCGCCGCAGGGCGACACTTATGCTGACCTTCTCTTCACGATGATCGAGCGGCGCACAAAACGCCCGCCCGTGACGTACACGACGTTTGAAGCGCGCGACCTTGGCGGCGACACCGCCGAAATTTTCCAGACCGCCGCGCGCGGCGCTTATGAGCGCTTCAAGCCGGAACTGATGCTGATTGGAGAATCCTGCACGGCGGAGCTGCTGCAGGATAATCCGGGCGCGTTGGCAAAAGCGCTCAACCTGCCTGCCGCCGTCGTCACGCTCGAACTTCCCTCCTATCAGAAGAAGGAAAACTGGGGCGCGTCGGAGACGTTTTATCAGATTGTCCGCGCGCTGACCGATCTTGGTCGGCCGAAACTTTCAGCCGCATGCGGCCGTCCGTCCTGCAATGTGCTGGGCGGGACGGCGCTTGGCTTCCGCCATCGCGACGATATCGCTGAGATTGGTAAAGTCCTTTCGCGCCTTGGAGTCGATATCAATGTGGCGGCCCCCCTCGGCGCATCGCCCGGCGACATCGCAAACCTTGCCGCGGCCGACTTCAACGTTGTTCTCTACCCCGAGATCGGCGACGCGGCGGCGCGCTGGCTAGAGCGTGAGGCCGGCATGGCGCGCACGAAGACCGTGCCGATCGGGGTTGGCGCGACCCGCGAGTTCATCGCGGAGGTCGCCGCTCTCGCGGGTGTCGATCCCGCATCTGCGCTCGGCGACGACGCCTCGCGGTCCCCGTGGTGGTCGCGCTCGGTCGATTCGAATTACCTGACTGGCAAGCGCGTCTTTATTTTCGGTGATGCGACGCATGCTGCCGCCGCCGCGCGCGTTGCATCCGAGGAACTTGGGTTCGAGGTCGTCGGTCTTGGTTGCTATAATCGTGAATTTGCTCGCGAAGTTCGCCTAGCCGCTGAACGGCTGGGGCTCGAGGCGCTGATCACCGACGACTATCTCGAAGTCGAAGCGCAGATTGCTGCGCTCCAGCCCGAGCTTGTGCTCGGCACGCAGATGGAGCGCCACATCGCCAAGCGGCTTTCCATTCCGTGCGCGGTCATCTCGGCGCCCGTTCACGTCCAGGACTTCCCCGCACGCTATTCGCCGCTGATGGGCTTTGAAGGCGCAAACGTCATTTTCGACACATGGATCCACCCGCTTGTGATGGGTCTTGAAGAACACCTGCTGCACATGTTCCGCGACGATTTCGAGTTCAATGACGCGGCCGGGCCGTCGCATCTCGGCGGCCATTCGGGCGAGCGCTTGACGCCCGATGCGCCGGCAGCGGCGAACGAAGCAGCTAACGATTCAACAATCGCGTGGACCGCGGAAGCTGAGAAAGAATTGAAGAAAATCCCGTTCTTCGTGCGCGGCAAAGCCCGGCGCAACACTGAATCCTACGCGGCCGAACAGCAGATTGCCGCGATAACCATAGAGACGCTCTACGATGCCAAAGCGCGCTACGCCCGATAATCGCGCGCCGTCGCGCGCGCCAACGATTCGCGTCGTGTTGATCTCGCTCGACAGCCATCTGTCGGGGGCCGTCGAGAACGCGCGCCAGGCGCTGAAAAAATCGGCGCCGTCAGTAGAACTCGCGTTTCATGCCGCCGCAGACTGGTCGCGCAATCCTGCCTCGCTGGAGGCCTGCCGGACCGACATCGGCAAAGGCGACATCATCGTCGCGTCAATGCTGTTCCTCGACGAACACATCAAGGCGATCCAGCCGGCGTTAGAGGCGCGGCGCGAGGCTTGCGACGCGATGGTCGGCGCCTTGTCGGCGGCGGAAATTGTCAAGCTGACGCGCCTCGGCGCCTTCCGCATGGACAAGCCGCAATCGGGCCCGATTGCGCTTCTCAAGCGTCTGCGCGGCAAGAAGGAAAACGGATCGTCCGGGAGCGGACAGATGAAGATGCTGCGCCAGTTGCCGAAGCTCCTGAAATTCATTCCGGGTACGGCGCAGGACGTGCGCGCCTATTTCCTGACCCTGCAATACTGGCTCGCCGGCTCGGAAGAAAACATCGCCAATCTCGTTCGGTACCTCGTTGACCGCTATGCGGCCGGCCCGCGCGCGTCGTTAAAGGGAACGTTGGCGCCGCTGGCGCCGAAGGAGTACCCCGACACGGGCGTTTATCACCCGCGCATCGACGGGCTTATCGCGGAGGATGCAAAAGCGTTGCCGCGCACCGCTGACGCCGAGGCGACCGTCGGCTTGTTGATCATGCGATCCTATGCGCTCTCGCGCGATGCCGGGCACTATGATGGCGTGATCGCAGCGTTCGAGGCAAAAGGCGTTCGCGTCATTCCCGCTTTTGCGAGCGGCCTCGATCAACGTCCCGCGATCGAGAAGTACTTCATGGCGAACGGTCGCGCGTCGGTCGATGCGGTCGTCTCGCTGACCGGGTTTTCGCTCGTTGGCGGGCCCGCGTATAACGATACGGGCGCCGCGCAGGAGATGCTGGCGCGCCTTGATGTTCCCTATATCGCAGCGCACGCGCTGGAGTTTCAGAACTTGCCCGAATGGGCGGCGGGCGAAGCGGGACTGTCGCCAGTCGAAGCTACGATCATGGTTGCGATTCCTGAACTCGACGGCGCGATCCAGCCGACCGTTTTTGGTGGCCGCGTCAGCGCAGCGGGCGAGCAATGCCGCGGCTGCGCGCGCCAGTGCGCCTTCCCCGCGCAAGAGGGCGCCAGCGCCATGCGCGCCTGCCCTGAACGGGCGGAAACGCTGGCGTCGCGCGTGTCGAAGCTCGTCGCGCTGCGCCGCGCCGCGCGCTCCGACAAAAAAATCGCGGTCGTATTGTTCAATTTTCCGCCGAATGCCGGAGCGACAGGGTCGGCCGCGTTTCTTGGCGTCTTTGAATCGCTGTTTAACACCCTGTCCGCGATGAAGCGCGAGGGCTATTCTGTCGAGGTTCCGCCGAGCGTCGATGCGCTCCGCGAGGCGATCCTCAAAGGCAATGCCGAGCGCTTGGGAACCGACGCCAATGTTGCAGATCGCATTCCTGCGGCAGCGCATGTCCGGCGCGAGCCTTATCTCAAGGAAATCGAAGCGCAATGGGGGCCGTCGCCGGGGCGCCAACTTTCCAACGGATCGTCAATCTTCGTTCTCGGCGCGCGCTTCGGTAATATTTTCGTCGGCGTGCAGCCAGGCTTTGGCTATGAAGGCGATCCGATGCGCCTGTTGTTCGAGCGGGGTTTCGCGCCAACCCATGCCTTCTCGGCCTTCTATCGTTACCTTCGCGAAGATTTCGGCGCACATGCCGTCCTGCATTTCGGCACGCATGGCGCGCTTGAATTCATGCCCGGCAAACAGACTGGCCTTTCGGAGACCTGCTGGCCGGATCGCTTGATCGGCAACCTGCCGAATTTCTATCTCTACGCCGCCAACAATCCGACCGAAGGCGCGCTCGCCAAGCGCCGCTCCGGCGCGACCCTGATCAGCCATCTGACACCAGCAATCGCCAATGCCGGGCTCTATCGCGAACTCTCCGACCTGAAAGCGTCGATCGATCGCTGGCGCCTTAGCGGGCCCGACGCGAGTGAGCGGGACAGCCTTGCGGTGCTGATCACCGAGCAGCGCGATGCTCTCGGTCTTGCCGGCGAAGGCGTGATCGAAATAGCAGACAATTTGCGCGCGCTCGAGCAGGCGCTGATCCCGGACGGGCTCCATGTTGTCGGCCAGCCGATGAGCAAACAAGGCCGCGCCGACACGCTGACGTCGATCGTATCGGCAAGCGAGCGCACTGACCTCGACCCTCGCTTTGTTACGATGATCGTTGATGGCGCGACGACTGCGCAAACTGTAAAGGCGTCCGGAAGCACCGATGACATTGCACGCGCGCTGATCGACCGGCTGGTCGAAACGAACAGGCAACTTTCCAAGGATAGCGAGACGCCGGCAATCATTCATGCGCTGGATGGCGGGTATATCGCGCCGGCGCCGGGCGGCGATCTGATCCGCACGCCGGAGATGCTGCCGACGGGGCGCAACATTCATGGCTTTGATCCTTTCCGCATGCCAAGCGCGTTCGCGATGAAAGATGCGATCACGCAATCGGCGCGTCTTCTGGGACGTCACCTCGACGAGACTGGCGCGCTTCCAGAGACCGTGGCGATCGTTCTCTGGGGCGCCGACAACATGAAGTCGGAAGGCGCTCAGCTCGCGCAAGCGCTGGCGCTGATGGGCGCGCGGCCGCGCTTTGACAGCTATGGCCGGCTGTGCGGCGCGAGTCTTGCGCCGCTGTCGGAACTCGGGCGCCCGCGCATTGACGTTATGGCGACATTGTCGGGCATCTTCCGCGATCTCCTGCCGCTGCAAACCCGCATGCTGGCCGAAGCTGCTTTACTCGCGGCGAAGGCCGACGAGACCGACGACCAGAACTTTGTCCGCAAGCACGCGCTCGCCTGCATGGCGGCCGAGGGGTGCGATATCGAGACGGCGGCGCTGCGCGTCTTCTCGAACGCCACCGGCGCTTACGGCGCGAACGTCAACCAGCTGATCGATTCAAGCGGCTGGACCAACGAGGATGAACTCGCCGAATCCTTCACGCGCCGCAAGTGCTTTGCCTATGGCGCAAACGGCGCGCCGGCGCAGCAGCCGGCGATGCTGAAGCACCTCCTCTCGCATGTTGATGTCGCATACCAGAACCTCGAATCGGTTGAACTGGGCGTGACGACTATCGATCACTATTTTGACACGCTTGGCGGTATTGGCCGCGCAGTGAAGCGCGCCAAGGGGACGGACGCTGCGCTCTATATCGCCGACCAGACGTCTGGCGCCGGGGCCGTCCGCACGCTGAGCGAACAGGTGTCGCTGGAGACGCATACGCGCACGCTGAACCCGAAATGGTATGAGGGCATGCTGCGGCATGGCTTTGAAGGCGTGCGCCAGATCGAGGCGAGCGTCACCAACACGATGGGCTGGTCGGCGACGACCGGCGAAGTGCCCGCCTGGGTCTATCAGAAAATTACCGAGACGTACGTGCTCGACAAGGCGTTGCGCGACCGGCTGGCGACGCTCAATCCGAAAGCTTGCGCGCGCGTTGCGAACCGGTTGCTTGAAGCGTCGGACCGCAAATATTGGCTGCCCGATCCCGAAACGCTGGCCGCACTGACGCGCGCTAGCGAAGAGCTTGAAGATCGCCTTGAAGGCGTTACCGCGGGCGCCGCGGCATGAGGAGCAATCAATGACCGTTCTCGATCTCGACAGGCCTGGCGCAAAGCCCCGCCCCGGGTTGCCTCCAAAGGGCGCTGATGGCGAAGGCAGCGTACAGGTGAAAATCGACAGCCGCATCGACGCCGGCAATGCGAAAGTCTTTGCTGTCTATGGCAAGGGCGGCATCGGCAAATCGACGACGTCGTCGAATTTGTCTGTGGCGTTTTCAAAACTTGGAAAGCGCGTCTTGCAGATTGGCTGCGACCCCAAGCACGACTCGACTTTCACTCTGACAAAGCGGCTGGCGCCAACGGTGATCGATGCGCTTGAAAGCGTCGATTTTCATTCCGAGGAATTGCGCACCGAAGACTTTGTCTTCGAGGGCTATAATGGCGTGATGTGCGTCGAGGCTGGCGGCCCGCCCGCCGGAACGGGCTGCGGCGGGTATGTCGTCGGCCAGACCGTGAAATTGCTGAAAGAGCATCACCTACTTGAAGACACCGATGTTGTCATCTTCGATGTTCTTGGCGATGTCGTCTGCGGCGGGTTCGCGTCGCCGCTCCAGCATGCCGAGCGCGCGGTCATTGTCGCGGCGAACGACTTCGATTCGATTTTCGCGATGAACCGCATCGTCGCGGCGATCGAAGCAAAGGCGAAAAACTATGAAGTGCGCGTTGCCGGCGTGATCGCGAATCGAAGCGCCGCGACCGACGAAATCGATCGCTTCAACGCGGCAACCGGCTTGCGCCGCCTCGCGCATTTTCCCGATCTTGACGTCATCCGCCGTTCGCGCCTGAAAAAATCGACGCTGTTCGAGATGGAAGAAACGCTTGAGCTTGCCAAGGTGAAAGAGGAATACATGCGCCTAGCGGCCATGCTGTGGGCGGGCGTCGAGCCATGTCCCGCCAAGCCGATGAAAGACCGCGAGATCTTCGACTTTCTGGGGTTCGATTGATGACCGGCACTGCTTCCCTTTCCGGCTATCAGCAGCGCCGTGGCGAGATTGAAACCTATTTCGATCGCACTGCCGCAGACGCATGGGCCAAGCTGACGTCCGACGCGCCGGTCAGCGGCATCAGGGCAACCGTGCGCGCTGGCCGCGACGAGATGCGCAAGACGCTGCTGTGGTGGATGCCGGCCGATCTTTCGGGCGCGCGCATTCTCGACGCCGGGTGCGGCGCAGGACAATTGTCGATCGAAGCGGCGCGCCGCGGCGCCGACGTTGTCGCCGTCGATGTCGCGGGCACTCTCGTCAATCTGGCGCGCGAGCGCGCTGCGGGCGAGACGCTCGCCGGCTCGATCGACTTTCGCACCGGCGACATGTTTGACGAAGGCCTCGGGCATTTCGACTATGTCGTCGCCATGGATTCGCTCATTCACTACGACGCGGCAGACATTGTGCGCGTGCTTGGCGGCTTTGCGCCGCGCACGCGCAGCGCCGTGCTTTTCACATTCGCCCCGAAAACGGCCGCGCTTACCGCCATGCACGCGGTTGGGCGGCTGTTCCCGAAAGGCGACCGCGCGCCGCAAATTCGCCCCGCTGCGGAAGAGGCTTTGCGCGACAGGATTGCCGCCGACGGCGCGCTCAAGACTTGGACGCCGGCGCGGACGCGCAAAGTCACCAGCGGATTTTACACCAGCCAGGCGATGGAATTGAAACCGGCATGAGCGAGAAGCCCGCCAAATTCGCGGACGCATGGACGCAGATTTCGCTGCGGTTCCTGCCGTTCGCCGATGCGGCGAGTGAGACGCTGCCCTTATCACGCCTCTTGCGCCTGTCGCTGTTTCAGGTGTCGGTTGGCATGGCGATGGCGTTGCTGACGGGCGCCATCAACCGCGTCATGATTGTCGAGCTTGGCATCGGCGCGTCGGTTGTTGCGC
Source organism: Parvularculaceae bacterium (assembly GCA_046154725.1). Classification (GTDB taxonomy): domain Bacteria; phylum Pseudomonadota; class Alphaproteobacteria; order Caulobacterales; family Parvularculaceae; genus Amphiplicatus. The sequence goes on from JBJXFO010000058.1 coordinate 11,254, forward strand.
TGATGGTGTCGCTGCCGCTGGTCTTTGCGCCGTTGCGGGCCTTGATCGGGCACAAGTCCGACCATCATCGCTCCGTACTCGGATGGCGGCGCGGGCCTTATATCTGGTTCGGCTCCATGCTGCAGTTCGGCGGGCTTGCGATCCTGCCTTTTGCACTGCTCATTCTTTCGGGTGACACGCACGGACCGATTGTCGTTGGCCAGATCGGTGCCGCGCTTGGCTTTTTGCTGGTCGGCGCGGGGCTGCATACGACGCAGACGGCCGGCCTTGCGCTCGCGACCGACATTGCGCCCGACGCGTCGCGCCCGCGCGTTGTCGCGCTGCTCTACGTGATGCTGCTCGTCGGCATGTTGCTCAGCGCACTGCTGTTCGGCTGGCTGCTCGAAGATTTCACGCAGCTGAAACTGATCAAAGTCATTCAGGGCGCAGCTGTCGCGACAATGGTCCTCAACATGATCGCGCTGTGGAAGCAGGAGCCGCGCAATCTTGCACTGACGGCGCCAGGCAGACCGCAACCCGACTTTGCGCAGTCGTGGAGCGATTTCCTCGGCAACGGGCGCTCGCGCCGATTGCTCATTGCCGTCGCGCTGGGCGCTGCGGGCTTTTCGATGCAGGACGTTCTGCTTGAGCCCTATGGCGGCGAGGTGTTGTCGCTGACGGTCAGCGAAACGACCGTGCTTACCGCGATCTTTGCTTTCGGCACGCTGCTGGGGCTCGGCCTTGCCGCACGCGGCCTGTCTCGCGGCGCGGAGCCCCATAGACTTGCGGGGCTTGGCGCACTCGTTGGCGTGTTCGCCTTTTCGGCAGTTCTTTTTTCCGATCCGGTCGGATCGCCGCTTTTGTTCCGTATAGGGACGATCCTGATCGGATTTGGCGGCGGCCTCTTCTCCGTTGGCACGCTCACGGCTGCAATGGCAATCGCCAAAGACGGCGAGGCTGGCCTTGCGCTTGGCGCGTGGGGCGCAGCGCAAGCAACGGCGGCGGGCGCTGCCATCCTCATTGGCGGGGTGTTGCGCGATGTCGTCTCGCATCTTGCCGAACAAGGCGCCCTCGGGCCTGCCCTGTCGACCGCCGCCGCCGGCTACGGTGTCGTCTATCATCTCGAAATTCTGTTGTTGTTTGCAACGCTTGTCGCGATCGGGCCGCTCGCCCGACGGACCGGCGTTGATCCGTTGCCTAAGCCTGAACCGTTCGGTCTTGCCGCGTTCCCTGGCTGACCGGAAACAAGGAGAACAAGAATGTTCAAAGGTTACATCATCCCCGGCGTCGATCTCGCCGATATTTCGTTGTGGGCGTTCACGCTCTTCTTCTTTGGGCTGATCTTTTACCTGCGCCGGGAAGACCGCCGCGAGGGCTATCCGCTTGAAGCCGACACAACCGGCAAGCAGGAGCCGTCGGGCACCTTCTGGTTCGCCAAGGCAAAGACCCTCAAATTGCCACACGGCAAGGGAACGGTGACCCAATCGTACGGGCCGCGCGACACGCGCCAGCACGCTTTGAAGCGCACCGAAGTCTGGCCGGGCGCTGCCTATACGCCGACCGGCGACCCGATGCGCGACGGCGTCGGCCCCGCTTCTTACGCCGAGCGCAAGGACTGGCCCGATCTGACCGTTGAAGGCCACCCGCGCATCGTGCCGTTCCGTGTTGCGCGCGATCTGTCGGTGGCCAAGGAAGACCGCGATCCGCGCGGCTTTGTCGTCCTCGGCGCGGACAACAAGGAAGCGGGCGTCGTCGCCGATCTCTGGGTCGACCGGTCGGAAGCGATCATCCGCTATATCGAAATTCGTCTGCCAACCGCGGGGACAGCGCTGCTGCCGATGACCTTGGCGCGCGTCGATATGGCGCGCGGCCGAATCCTTGTCGATTCGATCCTTGCCTCGCAATTTGCCGGCGTGCCGAAACTCAGAAACGCCGATCAGATCACGCGGCTCGAAGAAGACAAAATCTGCGGCTATTACGGCGGCGGCAAGCTCTATGCGACGCCCGCGCGCCTTGAGCCGTTTGCTTAAGGGAAGCAGACATGCGCGCACGCGAAATCGATGACGAGAACAGGCCGGAACCTGTGCCCGGCCTGCCGGAGAAATTGCCGGATGGCGAAACGATTGTCTGGCAGGGCTCGCCCGGGTTTCTTGCCCTCGCCATTCATGCGTTCCGCGTGCGCGCGGTCGCCGTTTATTTTGGCGCAATTGCGCTTTGGCGTGCAGCGGCGATGACGTCATCGGGGAATTCTGGCGCTGAGATCGGCGCGACGATGTCGGCGATCTTGCTGTTCTTCATCGCGGCGATGGCGCTTTTGTTTCTTCTGGCGTTCCTGATGCGCAAGGAGACGATCTACACAATCACGACGCAGCGCGTCGTCATGCGCTTTGGCGTCGCATTGCGGAAGTCGATCAACATCCCGTTCCGCCTGATCGCATCGGCCGGCCTCAAGATGCATGGCAACGGGCACGGCGATGTTGCGCTCGCGCTCACGGGACCCGATCGCATCGCTTATCTTCACCTCTGGCCGAATGTGCGTCCGTTCAAATACGCCAAGGCGGAACCGGCCTTGCGCGCCATTCCGGATGCGGCGCGCGTTGCGCGCCTTCTGGCCGATGCGGTCAAGGCTTATGCCGGGCCCGATGTCGCCATCAGCGCGGCGCCAATTGGCGGGGCCGGCAACACAACCAGCGAGGCGCCGGCGATCGGCGCCGCCGCTGCGGCCTGAGGAGCAGTCATGGAACAGGCCCATCGCCCGCCATCGCTCAAAGTCCCGCTGATCGGCGCTGGCATTCTGATCTCTTTCGTCCTGGTGCTGACGGCTGTTGCGCAATGGACCGGCGCTGGCGCCTGGCGCGCCAAGGTTGGCGCGGCCGAGGAAAGGCTTGTCCTTTCGTTTGCCGATCGCGACGACGGCGCTGTTGTCGTTACCGATCCTGCCAGCGGCGAAGAAGTGCATGTCTATTCCGCCGGCTCTCATGGTTTTGTCCGCGGCGCGCTGCGCGCGGTTGCCCACAAGCGCAAAGTTGCCGGCCTCGACGCGGCGGCGCCGTTTGAAATCACGCGCGATGCCGAGGGCAAGCTCGTCATTCGCGACCCGCTCACCGATGCGCGCGTGATCCTGACCGGCTTTGGCGCGCCGAACGCCGCCGAGATCGCACTGTTGTTCGAGCGGAGCCGCGGATGACAAGGTTGCCAGGCAAGCGGCGCGCGCGGCAGATTACGGTCCCCTGCACGATTACGATCGCGCATGACGCCGATAATCTCGAAGCGCATGTCGAACTTGAAGGCGGCCTTGAGCCGGAAATTGGCGACCGCGTGCTCGTGCACGGCGCGGCGGTCAAGCTTGCCTTTGGCGAGCGCATGGTGCTGCGGCGCGAGGCGACATTGACGCGTGCGAGCACGCTCGAAAAACTTCTCGTGCTCGCGAAGTCGCGCTTTGAACTGACCGAACTCTACGAAATCAGCTTTTCCGGACGGAGGCTTTGATGACGACCGCTGCCATGGATCCCGCAATCGGCGTTCCCGACACGATGGGCATCGCAACACAGGACACAATCCTGTCGCCGCGTTTTTACACGACCGACTTTGCCGAGATGGACAAGATCGATGTGTCATCGGTGCGCGCCGAATGGGATGCGCTGATCGCCGAAATGGAATCCGATCCGAACAAATTGCACTTCAAGCGCACGGCGGAATTCGACAACATCCTCCACACGCTGCCCGAGGATCTGCGCGGCGAATTCGTCGACTTCCTCGTCAGCTCGATGACATCGGAGTTCTCGGGCTGCGTCCTCTATGCGGAAATCAAGAAGCGCGTGACGAACAAGGACGCCAAGGCGATCTTCCGCCTGATGAGCCGCGATGAATCGCGCCACGCCGGCTTTATCAACGACGTGTTGAAGGATTTCGGCATCGGCGTCGATCTCGGATTTCTGACGAAGACGAAGAAGTACACGTTCTTCAAGCCGAAGTTCATCTATTATGCGACGTATCTGTCCGAGAAGATCGGCTATGCGCGCTATATCACCATCTATCGCCAGCTTGAGCGCCATCCGGAGCTTCGCTTCCATCCGATTTTCAAATGGTTCAAGGAATGGTGCAATGACGAGTTCCGCCATGGCGAGGCGTTTGCACTGCTGATGCGCTCCGACCCGAAATTGCTCGCGGGCGTCAATAAATTGTGGATCAAGTTCTTCATCCTCGCTGTCTACGCGACAATGTATGTGCGCGATCACGCCCGGCCCGCCTTCCACAAGGCGCTCGGCCTCGACCCCACCCAATATGACATGCAGGTCTATCGCATCACCAACGAGATCGCGCGGCAGGTGTTCCCGGTTGAAATCGACATCGACGAGCCGTCGTTTGCCCGCAATCTGGAACGTATACGGATCATCTCGCTGAAGCGCGATGCGGCTATACACAAAGGCGGCGCGTTTGGCGCGCTCGCCGGCGCCGGCTACGCGCTCGCTGCGGCGGGCGCTTTTGTGCAGATGTATCTGACGCCCGCCCGGCGCACGCAATTGCCGGCAAGCGTCCGGCTGCAACCCGCCTGGTGAGAAGAGGACGCCTCGACCCGTGACGATTGGCGCTGGCATTCCGGTTCTCTTCGCGATCCTTGTCTGGTTCGCCTCGACGGGCGCGTTGTTGTGGCTGGTCGCTGCGCCCCGCCAGACGCACCGTGCGGTGATGTTGGTCCTGACCGTCGTCATGGCGGGCGCGACGGCCGGCGTCGTCCTGATCGGCAATGAGCCAAGCGTTGCGGGCGCCTTTATTGGCTTTACGCTCGGCGTCGTTATCTGGGCATGGCACGAGGCGTCGTTTCTGTTTGGCTTTCTGACCGGCCCGCGGCGCAGCGATTGCCCGCCCGGCCTGTCGCCGTGGCGGCGGTTTCTCGCGGCGAGCGAGACCCTCATCGCGCATGAAGTGGCGATTGCGCTGAACGCCGCCCTGCTCGTTGCGCTTTCCTGGGGCGCGGCAAACCAGACCGCGATGGCGACGTTTCTGCTGCTCTGGGGCATGCGGCTGAGTGCGAAGGCAAACCTGTTTGTCGGCGCGCCGTTTCTCAGCGACGAGTTGATGCCGGCCCGGCTCCAGTATCTGAAAACATATTTCGGGCCGAAGCGGCTCAGCGTGTTTTTCGCGGCGTCGATGATTGCAATCGTTGCGGTCACGGCGGCCCTCATTATCACGGCGGCGCGAGCAACAGCCGGCGGATATGCGGCGGCGTCGCTGACCTTGCTTGCAACGCTCGCGGCGCTTGCGGTTCTCGAGCACGCGCTGATGGCGTTGCCCGTCAAAGACGCGGCGCTGTGGGCGTGGGCGCGACGCCGTGACGCGGCGAAAGCGCCTCTCATTCGCAAGCCCAACACCCGTTTTTCCGAGCGTTGCGACGCGCCTGCCCGCCCTTCGTTTGCGGCGGCCGACGCTGGACTGACTTCGCCGGTCGTGCCAACACCATAAGGCCTCAGGAGACGATCATGGATTTCGACGCGTTCTTTGCCGATGAACTTGCCACCCTGAAAAAGGAAGGCAATTACCGTGTCTTTGCCGACATCGAGCGCAAGGCGGGCGCCTTTCCGGTCGCTGACAATCACGGTTCGATTGGCCCCCGCGAAGTGACCGTCTGGTGCTCGAACGATTATCTCGGCATGGGCCAGCACCCGAAGGTTGTCGCGGCGATGCACGAAGCGCTCGACCGCTGCGGGGCGGGCGCCGGCGGCACACGGAACATCTCCGGCACCAATCATTATCATGTAATGCTGGAGGCCGAGCTCGCCGACTTGCACGGCAAGGAAGCTGCCCTCCTCTTCACGTCCGGCTATGTGTCGAACTGGGCAACACTCGGCACGCTTGGCGCGCGCATTCCAGGCTGCATCGTGCTCTCGGACGCCGGCAATCACACCTCGATGATCGAGGGCATTCGCCACAGCAAAGCTGAACGGCACGTCTTCAAGCATAATGACGTCAAGGACCTTGAGCGCATTTTGAAGACGCTCGATCCGGCGCGCCCGAAACTGATCGCGTTTGAGAGCGTCTATTCGATGGACGGCGACATCGCGCCGATCAAGGCGATCTGCGACGTTGCGGACCGGTATGGCGCGATGACCTATCTCGACGAAGTGCACGGCGTTGGCCTGTACGGGCCGCGCGGCGGCGGCGTTGCCGAACGCGAAGGCCTGATGCACCGCATCACCCTTATCGAGGGAACGCTCGGCAAAGCGTTCGGCTGCGTTGGCGGCTATATCGCGGCGTCCGCCGCGCTCGTCGATTTCGTGCGCAGTTTCTCGTCCGGCTTCATCTTCACGACCGCGCTGCCGCCGCATGTCGCGGCCGGCGCGCTCGCGTCCGTGCGCCATCTGAAAGAGAGCCAGGCCGAGCGCGACGCGCATCAGGCCCGCGTCGCCGATGTCCGCCGCCGCCTCGCGCGGATCGGCATCCCGACGCTCGACAATCCGAGCCATATCGTGCCGGTGATGGTCAAGGACCCGGTGAAGTGCAAATGGATCAGCGACTGGCTGATGCAGGTGCACGGCATCTATGTGCAGCCGATCAACTATCCGACGGTCGCCAAGGGCACGGAGCGCCTTCGCATCACGCCCTCGCCCGTTCACACCGACGCCGACGTTGAACACCTCGTTCGCGCCTTGAACGAATTGTGGTCGCAATGCGCCCTCGCGCGCATGGTTGCGTGAGCCGGCAAGATCGTCCGGACTGTCCGGCGCTATCCGCATTTGCCGCCACCCGCGACTCGCGTTGAACCGCATTCCCGTTGGGTTCCAGCGTTTTTTTCCGCACTTTGCGGATTTTGCTGCGCACCCCCGATACGGGAATTCTTCCCGCCACGCGTGCGCGCATTCGCTGACCGTGCGGTCAGCAAATCGCCATTGCGGCGGCGCGATGCGTCAATGGAAGGAATACCCTTCATCCCGCCAGTATAAAGCCGCCGCAAGGGGGTGGGACGGATTTTTGTTTCGTAGACGGATCAACGGGATAGATGGTTAACGCGGGAATACATTGCTTCGCTAAACGGTCGCGGCAAGCAATATTATTACGCTCTCTGAGCAGTAACACCAATGGAGCGAGAGAGATGGATCGTGAGACTTCTCGCCCCCCTGAATCCGTTACTCGGCCTTCTGCCAATTCGGGAAGTAGGTCTTCAGCCGCTCAGCCGTATGGCGCCATTTCGGGGTCTTGGGCGCACAGACGGAGTTCTGATTCCCGAACATGCCCGTTTCATTCACTGCATCTGCGAGCGATTTTGTTTCCGACCATTCAACCGATACGAAATACTCAGTGCGCTCCGGGTCATCGATGAATTCGCGGTGGTAGCTGGCTGCGCTCAATACTTCGAGCGCAGGTTGATCCACGCCATCGTCCCCCGAGATCAAAAACTCGGACGCTGGTATCGGGCCACTTCTCACCCGGCCAACGCCAACGAAGCCGTGGCCGGGCGCCTTGACCCAAACGAGGTCGCCAGCTTGAAGCAGACCCAGCGTTCCGCTGTACCAACCGCCACCGCCTGCGCAGATGAAGCCGTACTTTCGCGCCTCTCCCCAATCTCTGCTTTGGCCATGGCCGAATGACGCATAGTACTCGCCATTCCAGGGCTCCTTGACCGACGCTGTGCCGCTCGTTGCTGCCGCGGCCTGAGTTTCTATCGGATCAAGCAACCATGCGTGACTGAGCAGTTGTTCGCGACCAGTGTCGAAAACCTGAAAGCACATTACGTTGATAGGGATATCGCGCCTGTTCAAATACTCCACGATCCGTTCACTTGCTGCATCTAGCGACGAAGCGACGATGACAATCTGATGGCTCTGGTTGAGCGTTTCGGCATCGAGCCGCGCCCCGAAGCGCGCAGCAAACGCTGCGTCCAGCGACCCTCCGCCGGAGAACCGGCCGTAAATCCGGGCGAGATCCTCCGCGGGCAAACCCTCTGCCCAGCTCGCACTTCCGATTGGGTTTGCCAAGTATACAATCGCCTTTTTTTCATGGGAGAGGGCTTTCTCGATCGCAATCGATCACGGCCAGATCGTCGCGAAGATGCTCCGCAAGCTGACGAAAGACTCACTCTTATCCGCCTGAGGCATCGGCGGCGATGCTGGCTTCCCAGTCTTCACGCGGGCCATAGAGCCGAACCAGGGCGATCCCGCTTTCGTCATCGAGGACACGGTAGAGAATGACATAGTCGCCACAAGGAAAAATACGCGCGTCCGGCCGGGTCTTTAGCCGGCCTACGCCCAGCTCGGGATATTCGGCGAGGTTCTCGTAAAGCTTCTGAAGGCGATTCAGAAAGCTATCCGCCGCTTGGGGATTGCGGAGCGCGATATAGAGATAGGCGTCGCCTTCGTCATCGTTGAACTGGGGTCGCCGCTGGATCGACCCCATTGCTATTTCGCAGCTTCCAACTGATGCTTGTAGGCAGCGCGGCGAATCTCAATCGGTTCGAGCGGCTCTTCCGGCCCGCTAGCGATGCCATCGTCCCAGGCCTGCTCCATTTTTTTGAGTTCGGCCTCTGAGAAGGCCTCATGCCGCTGGAGGAGGCGGAGCCCGGCGCGGGCGATTTCGCTGACATTGGCGTAACGGCCGGTCGTGATCAGTCCTTCCACAAAGGCGGCGTGAGCTTCGGTCAGCGATATGTTCGCGGTCTTGCGCATTGAGTGTCTCCTTTCCTGTCTTTATGGAGACTGACACAAATCGTCATATCACGCCACAAAAATGCGAAGAGCTCGCAATGCGGTGAAACACTATGTTGATCCCCGAGGCATTCCCTGCGACGGCACAGCGGTTTGTTGCAAACGTCTGCGCTAGGAAGCGGGCAAGGTCGTCGGGGTAAACGGTCGCGAGCTTGCGCTTTTTTTCGATTTGATCGCCATCGTTCGCACACGTAGCCCGGCTAGTCGCAAGCCGACGCCGCTGATCACGACAAGCTGCACGACGAAAAACACCTGCATCACGCTCCAGTACACGACGTAGTCACCAAGCAGGAGAATGAGTTGCGACGCAAAGATTCCCACCTCAGCCGTGATTAGAGGCACCATCCACCAACAAAGGTCGCGCTCGTCTGGTCGTCGTACTTGAAACCGTGTCAGGGCGAGAAAGGAAAGCGGGCTCGCAATGAGCTCCATGTGAGGGAAACTCGTAATCAGCCAAATCGAGATAAACAGGAGGGAGACGTTTCGCAGGCGTCGATCGGACGCAATCAGTGACAGCGCGAGATTGCCAAGCAGCCAGACGCCGAAAAACTTCGAAACCAGCCCAAGCGAGAATTCGACCGGAAACGTCACGTGACTACCACCCCCTTGCAAGCGGAACGGTGGTTTATTTCGCAGCGTTAAACAAGCAGAAGCTGCGCTCGCTTCACTGCGAACTGCCGGTAGTACTATGAATATATTTATCGCATAGATTGTACTTCTCGGTTCAATTGTGCTCCATGTAATCGAAACATCCATCGCGAACCTCAGCCTAGCGAATGCTCGAAGGCAAGTTCGCGAGGGATGCTAGCCCGTCTTATTCACCGTAGGATAGCGTAATGACCCGATTGCTGGAAGTTGTTTCGCGGCGCGCGCGTCTGCTTTGCGTGCCCGGCGCCGCGATTTGATTTTTGGTTCCGGATTTTTTGCAGGC